>JAITRG010000011.1 GCA_031288515.1 Tannerellaceae bacterium | reverse complement strand
CTATCTTTCAGCTTACAGCCGGTTTATAAGCGCTTGCGTATGAACGGCTATGGCTGAAAGAAGACCGTTCAGCCACGTTTCAGAAAAAAAATATGGGGCCGGTAAAAGAGGAAAAAAATCATTGCATCCTCTTTTCCAAACCATTACGATGACTTTAGAACGTCCTTGCGACGCCTTTGGTAAACTATTGAGAAGACTCTGATGAAGCAATTGAGAAGACTAAAAAAAAGCCCTATGACGCCTTCAACAGACCATTATTATGGTTTGGTAAAGAGTATATAATAGTTTACTGAAGGCATTATAATGGTTTACTGAAGACTGTATAATGATTTTTTTATGGAATAAATTCCTCTCTTCCGGTTTCCTGAAAGGAGGCTGAACGGTCTTTTTTCAGGATTTTCATCCTGTAAATCAATCCTTAGCAACAAAGCTGAAAGCTGAAAGGAAAGGTAAAAAAGTATCGTTTAACAGGGAGGGTTCCTGTTGAAAAAGCGGTTACCGGACGGTATCAGGTTTAGCTTCTTTCTTCGCGCGTTTTTTAATCTGTTAAAGTAGAATTTAATGAACGCAACCATGAGAGAAAAATCAACCGGACGTCTGCTGTGGGAATGTTTTATGAGATTGCTGTGGGAATCTTTATCAAAAAAGACTTCAAAAATGCGTTTGAAAAAACCTCTTTTTTGCTATTTTGACCCGGAACAGGTTTGATTTACAAATACCATATTGCAAGTAAATAGAGGCTGATTCGCGGCAAAATTTATTGACAAACCATACAAAACATGTTTTAGAAAGCCTTCGATTGATTTTACGGTCTTTTTGTAAAACGCAACCCCTCAAATACGGCGAATATTTACCGGCAACCTTAACTTCGGCCTCAAATACGGACGGTATTCAACCGTTAGTTTGTATCCGGCAGAGAAAAACAGGCGTGTGGGGAAAAGATTAAAAGCCGGATGGGGGAAGTATTCATTATTTTTGCTTTCCTTTGCAAAAAATACACAAACAGGTGAATCTTATTATTGAACAAGGGAATACTGCTACGAAAGTTGCTATATTTGAAAATAGCCATCTGACGACGTCTTTTATATACGATGATTTTAAGGTATCGGATATAACATTCCTTTTTCTGAAATATAACCCTGAGTATGGTATTATGTCTACGGTGACCGGAACCAACCGGGAAACAGTATCATTTCTTGAAAGCAGGCTCAGCCATTTTATCCTGTTGGACGAAAAAGTCCCCTTACCGATAAAAGTACAATATCAAACCCCGGAAACATTAGGGAAAGACCGTCTGGCCGCCGCGGTAGGCGCTCATTACCTGGAACCCGGAAAGGATATGCTGGTTATCGACGCAGGCACTGCCATTACCTATGAATTGATAGAAGCCGCAGGCGTTTACCTCGGCGGAAATATATCGCCCGGTATGACCACCCGTTTCAAGGCGTTGAATGATTACGCCAGGAAGCTTCCGTTAGTCAAAGAAACGGAAGAGATTCCATTCATAGGAGATCGTACGGAAACGGCTGTTCAGGCGGGTGTCGTAAATGGAATTTGTTACGAAATGGACGGCTACATCAATGATTTGCGCCTAAAATATCCAGGCCTTTTGGTTTTTTTAACAGGTGGCCATACGAATTATTTTGCCAAACGACTAAAAAACATCATCTTTGCAAACATTAATTTAGTGTTAGTAGGATTAAATCGAATTTTAGAGTATAATGCTGAAAATAAAGAGAGTAGTAGTAGCAGGCATTCTTTTAGCCGTCCCATTGGTATTACCGGCCCAAAACAACACTAACTCGCCCTATACGAGATATGGTTATGGCGAATTAGCCGACCGTTCCTTTGGAGCCGGCCGGGCGATGGGAGGCGTAGGATATGGTTTGCGTTCAAACAAACAGATAAACCCGATGAATCCGGCTTCGTATACAAGCATGGATTCGCTTACGTTTATCTTCGATTTTGGCGTAGCCGGGCAGCTATCGCGGTTTAATGACGGCGTTCATAACGAACGCAGGCTCAATGGCAATATAGAGTACATAGCCTTACAGTTTCCGGTGCACCGCCGGATAGCTGTCAGCGCCGGGCTTCTTCCTTATTCTTACGTAGGCTACAACTATGGCTCCGAAAAAGTAGAAGAGGTAGGCTATACAGAGCAATTTTCCGGTACGGGCGGATTAAACGAAGCGTACGCAGGCGTGTCTATAGATATATGGAAGAAGCGTCTTTCTGCAGGAGCCAATATAGGTTATTTGTTCGGGCGTATGGATCACAACCAGACGTTGCTGATTACAACCGGCGGCAATAATATTACTTATCGCTTAAAAGAACTGGAAGTAAAGGATATTAAACTGGATTTCGGGCTTCAGTACACGCATCCGTTCAGCGCAAGGGAAAGTTTCACGTTAGGAGTGGCTTATTCTCCTAAAAAGAACTTGAATACAACGTCTTACGATATCTTTACCGATGCGAGCGGCGCCTTGACGGAAGGAGATACAACAAGAAACCAGGCATTTGATATACCCCATTCTGTCGGGTTGGGAATATCCTATGTAAAACAAAACAAATTAACGCTGGCAGCCGACTTTTCGTATGAAAACTGGGGGCAAGCCCGCTTTTTTGATAAATCGGATGAATTTAAAAACCGCATACGCGTGGCGGCCGGCGGCGAATTTATTCCCGATTATCAAAACAGGATATTCTTTAGCCGGATCAGATACCGCGCCGGTATTCATTATAGCAATTCGTATTTGCGGATAAACAATTCGGGTTATAATGAATATGGAGCAAGTATTGGCCTCGGATTGCCGTTAGTAGACAACCGTTCTTATTTGAATATAGCGTTTGAATATGTGAAAATTAAACCGGAGACTAAGCTGCTGATAGACCAGCAACATTTCCGTTTTACGATTAATTATACGTTTAATGAACGATGGTTCTTTAAATTTAAAGTTGATTAAACCGTTGATATAAACATTAAATAATGAAGACAGATATGAAAATCAAAGTATTTCTTCTTGCAGCCGGATGCTTAATTGGGGCGTCTTCTGCATATGCGCAAAAAGGCGTCAATACCGGCACGCCGTTCGGTTCCGGCGAAGACAGCGTTCGTTGCATTACTAATATCAGCCTGTTTATTCCTTATGCTAAAGCAGGGAACTACAAAGATGCTTCCGAATTCTGGAAAATAGCCTATGACGAATGCCCTTTGTCTACAAAAGACCTTTATTTGTATGGCGTACGTATTGTAGGGTGGGAAATCGCTAATGAAACCGATCCTGCAAAAAGGGACGCTTTAATTGACAAATTAATGGGCGTATACGATCAGCGTATAAAGTATTTTGGCGATGACAACCGCTACGGAAAAGACTGGATCGTATCGCGTAAAGTACAGGATTATTTCCAGTTGAAAGGCGAAAAGGCCGAGCCGAAAGTGATGTATGGCTGGACAAAAGAAGTGGTAGACGAATTCGGCAACAAAACGGAAGCGCTGGCGGTATCTTATTATATGCTGGCTTCCAATCAACTATTGACTGCCGATGAAAATCACAAAGACGCTTATATTCAGGATTATCTGAAAGCGTCTGCCATATTGGAGGCGCAATTGGCGGCTGCAACAGCCGCCGGCAACGAAAAAGATGTAGAAACGCTTCAGGCGCAGAAAACAGGCCTGGATACCGGTTTTGCCCAGAGCGGCGCTGCCGATTGCGAAACGTTGCAGAATTTATATGCCGACAGGATACAGCAAAATAAAGACAACCTTGTTTTCTTGAAAGAAGCAATCACGCTTTTAAGAAGAATGCGCTGTAATGAAATAGAAGCTTATTTTGCCGCCGCCGAGTATGCGCATGCTTTAGAGCCAACGTCGGAATCGGCTATGGGATTAGCCCGGCAGGCCGTAAAGAAAAAAGACTATGATACGGCTATCTCTTTCTTTGAAGAAGCGGCCGGTATGGAAACCGAGAATGATGTGAAGGCCGACGACTATTATATGATAGCCTTATTGCTGTTTGAACAGAACAACTACTCCAAAGCCAGGCAATATTGCCAGAAAGCATTGGAAATCACTCCTAATAGCGGAAGCCCTTATTTGCTGATTGGTAAAATGTACGCCGCAACAGCCGGAAGCGTATACACAGACCCGGTTCTTAAAAAAACGGTGTATTACGCTGCCGTAGATAAATTTGAAAGAGCAAGGCAGGTAGACGCAAGCGTAGCCGAAGAAGCCAATAAACTGATAAGCAGTTATCGCGCCCACTTCCCTTCTACCGAAGAAATTTTCATGCATCCCGATCTTGAAAAAGGAAAAGCCGTCACAATTGGCGGCTGGATTGGAGAACGTACGCTTGTCAGATAATCATTTATGAATCGTTTTCATCGCAGAACGAATAATAATAACGGCATAACAACTATTCCTGTGACAGTTGTTATGCTTCTTTTGTTATCTGCCTCCTGTTCAAAAGAAAAGAAAGAGGTGATAGAAGTCGTATTTGATCCCGAAAAATCATATACCATGCGGACAACCGAAGTTTCCACACTTATTTCAGACTCGGGAATAACCCGTTACAGAGCCAATGCCAAAGAATGGCTCGTGTTCAGTAAAGCCGCCGAACCTTACTGGTATTTCCCGGACGGGTTTTATCTTGAAAAATTTGATACATTATTCCAGGCGGAAGCAACCGTAAAAGCCGATACGGCTTACTACTATCAAAAAAAAGATTTATGGAGGCTGACGGGAAATGTGGAAATAAAAAACCTGGAAGGCGAATATTTTGAAACGTCCGAACTCTACTGGGATGGAACAGAAGATAAAATCTATTCGGACAAATTCATCCGGATAGAACAGAAAGAACAGATAATCACCGGCGTCGGATTCGAATCCAACCAAAACATGACAAAATATAAAATCTTCAATTCGACAGGTATCTTCCCCGTAAGCGAAACGCCGGGAGATACGGCCGTACAAAATACGCCCTGAGAAATATGGATTTGATACGGTTATTTTAAAAAAAGAATAAGAAAAGATGCGGCAATTTCTTTTTTTCGTATCTTCGTGCCCTTGAACTGTAATATAAACTTAAAAAACAATAAAAGATAAATGGCTACGCTTGAAAAGATCAGGAACAAAGCAGGATTATTGGTAATCGTCGTAGGTGTTGCATTGTTCGCTTTTATCATTGGAGACTTTCTAAACTCCGGCTCTACATTTTTCAGACAAAATCAGGAGAAAATAGTTGAAGTTGACGGTAATGTGATAAGTATCCAGCAATATCAGGAACGCATTGAAGAAATGACGGAGTTTTATAAAATGCAATCCGGCACATCTTCCCTCCCTGAAGAATACATGAATCAAATACGCCAGTCCGTATACAATTCAATGGTACAGGAAATCGTGCTGACGGAAGCGATGGATAAACTGGGTATGACTGTCGGCCCGGAAGAACTTTTCGATATGGTTCAGGGAAATAATATTTCGCCTGTCCTTCAACAAAACCAGATGTTCCACAATCCCGAGACCGGTATGTTTGATAAAATGGCTTTATTGGATTTTCTGAAAACCGTAGATGACGATAATATCGCTACTTTGCCTCCGGACCAGCAATCCCAATTGCTTCCTTACAGGAATTTCTGGTTGTTTATGGAAAAGAATATCAAACTTCAGCGCATGGAGCAAAAATATACGACGCTGCTGAGCAAAGCGATCGCCGCAAACGCATTGGATGCAAAAGAAGCATTTAATGAAACGACAGAAAGCTCAAGTATTATGTACGCGATGCAGCCTTATTCTACGATACCCGATTCGACTGTCAGCGTAACTAAAAGCGAACTGGAAAAACTGTACAATCAACGGAAAGAAGCTTATAAGCAAGCGGAAACAAAAGTAATTAAATACATAACCATCGATATTGTCCCCAGTGAAGAGGATTATGCAAAAGCCGGCGCTGAAATTGAAACGATCAAAGAAGAATTAACCGGTTCCGGGCATACGATAGCTGATATAGTAAATGAAAATTCGGAAATACCTTATGCGGATGTATTCTCCTCTGAAAACGCATTGGATCCGGAAATTAAAACGTTTGCAGCCTCTGCTTCCATAGGCGAAATATATGGCCCGGCGTTTGAAAACAACAGGTATAGAATGTTTAAACTTGTTGACAAAACAATAGCGCCTGATTCTGTAAAAGTAGAACATATTATGATTGCAGGCACAGGCAGAGACGAAGTATTAGCCGATAGCTTGCTGAACGCGTTAAAAGCCGGCGCCGATTTTGCCGAAATAGCCCGTACCTATTCCGTCGACCAGGCGGCCAAAAACGGCGGCGACGTTGGCTGGCTTACCGAAGCGGGAGCGAAAGCCTATGTAAACGATGAATTTAAACAAGGCGTATTCTCCGCTCCGTTAAATGAACTCCAACAAATGAAGTCTTTATACGGTATTCATATTTATAAAGCGACCGAAAAAACGGCAAATGTCCAGAAATATAAGATTGCAAACGTAGAAATGACCGTATCGCCCAGTTCAAAAACATACAGTAATATCTATAATGAATTGAACCAGTTCATTTCAAAAAATCAAAACATAGATAAATTCGATGATGCGGCGAAAGAAGCAGGATATAACGTCCGGTCTAGCGTTAACGTCACGGCCAATGACCAGACGCTGGAAATGATAGGCCAGTCGCGCCCGGTTGTCCGTTGGGCGTTCCAGAATAAAAAAGGCAGTATTTCGGAAATATTTGAATGTGACAATAAATTTGTTGTAGCCGCTATTCAGGGAACCATTCCTGAAGGATACCGCCCGTTATCGCTTGTTGAAGAACTGAAACCGGTCTTAATCGCCGAGAAAAAAGGTAAAATCATTGCCGATGAATTAAAAAGTAAAAGCCTGACTTCATTAGACGCTTATGCGCAAGCCATGAATGCATCGGTAGACTCGGTTAAATTCATCAACTTCAATACGCGCCGTATAACCGGAATAGGAGCCGAACCAAAGTTAAATGCCATGATCGCATTGGCGAAACCGGGTCAATTAAGCGAACCTGTTATCGGAAATAATGGAGTATATGTTTTCCAGGTATATGAAAGAAATCAGGAAAACGCTACTTACGACGAAAAAATACAAATAGCAACGTTGGATGCGTCTAATGCATATCGTTTTGGATACCAGGCCGTTCAAACATTAATAGGCAGGGCTAAAATAACCGACAACCGTATACGGTTCTATTAGAAAGATATTCAATACTGTAATACAGTTATTTAAAAAGAGCTATTGTACCTGAAAGTACGATAGTTTTTTTTTATCTTTGCATCCTTGAATAAATATATGAGAGATAAAAAACGATTGTTAGGAATGACGTTGGAGGAGCTGAAAAAAGTTTCGGAAAAAGTAGGCCTTCCTTCCTATGCAGCTAAACAGATAGCAGATTGGTTATACAAAAAAAGAATAACCGTTATTGCGGATATGACCAATCTTGCAGCTTCAAAACGCGCCCTGCTGGAAGAGCATTTTGAAATAGGCGCTATTCCGCCTGCCGAAACGCTCGCATCTGCCGACGGAACCATTAAATACCTGTATCCTGTTTCCGGCGGTTCTTTTGTGGAAGCCGTTTATATTCCAACCGAAGAACATGCAACCCTCTGCATTTCATCGCAGATAGGTTGTAAAATGAGCTGTATATTCTGCATGACGGGCAAACAGGGATTTACCGCCAACCTTACCGCCAACGAAATACTGAACCAAATACAATCATTGCCCGAGGCCGGAACGCTTACCAATATCGTATTTATGGGCATGGGCGAACCATTGGATAATACGGATGAAGTATTAAAAGCATTAGAAATACTCACATCGCCGTATGGTTATGGCTGGAGCCCCAAACGGATTACCGTTTCTACCATTGGCGCGAAGGGATTGAAGCGGTTCCTGAATGAGAGTAATTGCCATTTGGCCATTAGCCTGCATGCTGTCAACCCGGAAGAACGTTTTTCCATTATGCCCGCGGAAAAAGCATTTCCGGCGAATCAAATCTTTACCTTACTTAAAGAATACGACTTCAGTCATCAACGCCGGGTTTCATTTGAATATATTGTATTTAAAGATTTCAACGATTCGCCCCAACATGCTATTGCATTAGCCGACTTATTGAAAAATATTCCCTGCCGGGTAAACCTGATCCGTTTCCATGCCATACCGGACACACCCCTGGAAAGCGCGGATTTGAGACAAATGGCAAAGTTTAGGGATTTGTTAAACAACCGGGGAATTACGGCTACGATCCGCGCCTCAAGAGGAGAAGATATTTTCGCCGCCTGCGGCATGTTATCCACCGGAAAAAACAATAGAAAAAAACAATAGAATGTTAAAATCCGATACATGCGAGCATTTTCTCTGAGGCGTATTATGGAATAAAGGATACATATTGCATCTTATACCTGAACAAAAGTTTATATTTGTACAACATAAAAATAAAAATACAGGCATGAAAGTATATCCATTCATTATCAGTTCTATTTTATTCTTTACAATCTTCCTGGGAAGTTGTAATTCAAATCCGGTAAGGGCAAAAGCAACCGGGTTTGCTTATGAAATTGTTGTAACAATGGACAACGCTATTTGGGATTCGGAAGCGGGAAAAGCTATCAAAGCCGACCTGGAATCGGCTATTCCCGGACTGCCGCAATCTGAAGCCGCCTTTAAAATCACGTATGTTACGCCGGCCAATTTCAATGGCCTTCTTACGTATGTAAGGAATATACTCATTGTGAAATTGGATAATTCCATGTACACGAAAGTATCGTTAACGTATGAGAACGACCGTTGGACGCAAGGACAGGTTGTCCTTACCATGACCGCTCCCGACCGGGAGAGTATTCTGACCTATATGAAAACGAACGGGACAAACAGGCTGACGCAGTTCTTCACTACGGTAGAAATGCATCGCGCCGCCGGGCAATTTGAAAAAAATTACAGCAGCGAAGTAATGGAGAATGTAAAAAACAAATTCGATATTATGCTGAATGTGCCAACGGATATTACGTATTTCAGAAACGAAGAGGATTTTTTCTGGGCGTCGAATAATGCAAATACAGGGCGTACAGATATAATTGTATATACGTTTCCCTATACCGACCTCAATACATTTACGGAAGAATACCTGATAGCCAAAAGAGATTCCGTATTAAAGGAAAACCTGCCGGGAGCCTTTCCCGATTCATATATGGCAACGGAAACCCGTTACAATTTAACCTATACGCCCATTACGTTGCGAGGGAAATATTGCGGGGTATTACGCGGCCAGTGGAAAATGGTGGGCGATATGATGGGCGGCCCTTTTGTAAGCCATACCCGTTTAGACGAAGCGAATAACCGCGTAGTAGTGGCGGAAGGCTTTGTATATGCGCCGGAAACAAATAAACGGAACTTTATCCGCAGGATAGAAGCCGCTCTATATACATTACGCTTACCGGACGAATTTGACCAGCCGGCAGTAGAACCGATTACTCCAACAGAACGGGCGGCGTCTAATTAATAAAAATTATATGGAAGAACGATTGATCAAAATAGGTATAACCCATGGCGATATAAATGGCATTGGGTATGAGATTATGCTCAAAACATTTTCGGATAGCCGCGTAGCCGAAATTTGCACGCCTGTTATTTACGGCTCGTCAAAGATTGCCGCCTATCACCGGAAGACATTAGGATTGCCGCCTTTGAATGTAAACAATATAACCCGCGCCGAAGATGCGGGAACCAACCGGGTAAACATCCTGAATTGCGTGCATGACGACACAAAAGTAGAATTATCCAAACCGACCGAAATAGCCGGCGCTGCCGCAATGAAAGCGTTAAGAGCTGCCGTTTCCGATTTGAAACGGGGCGTAATCGACGTTTTACTCACGACTCCTGTTAATAAACATACGATCCGGGACAAAGAAAGCGGCTTCACGAGCCATTCGGACTATTTAGCCGGACATTTCGGCAATAAACAAACGGCTACGTTAACTGTTTTAATCAAAGACGACTTGCGCATAGCGTTAGCGACAGAGGCTATTCCTTTAGCTGAAATTGCACAGAAAATAACGAAAGGGAATCTTGTTGAAAAACTGGAAATGCTTAACCGGTCGCTGATACGGGACTTCAATATCGTTAAACCGAGAATAGCCGTATTATCATTAAACCCTCATGCCGAAGACGCCGGTTTGGTTGGGAATGAAGAAGAATCCATTATTGTCCCGGCAATGGAAGAGGTTGAAAAAAAAGATATCATGGTTTTCGGCCCTTATGCCGCCGAAACTTTTTTCGGATCCCGAATGTATGAAAAGTTCGACGGGGTCTTAGCGATGTACCATGATCAGGGCCTGGTGCCTTTCAAAACGCTGGCGCCGGAAAATGGCTTTAGCTATACGGCAGGGCTTCCGATCATTCATACTTATCCGATCCATGGCGCCGAATATGATATGGCCGGGCGGAACATTGCTTCGGAAGAATCGTTCCGCCAGGCATTATATGCGGCGCTGGATATCTTCCGTAATCGTAAGATATACGAAGAGGCTACTCAAAACCCTTTACGAAAACAATATTTTGAGAAAGGCAATGTAGACGAGAAACTCGACCTTACCAAAGACGCTGAAGACGAAATGTTATAAGCGTATATTTTACAGATAGCCGTTTTTATTTGCATACCTGTTATTTTCTTTTTGAAAGTATGAGAGATTTTCCGTAAGTTTGTGCTTTCAAAGTTGAACTATACAAAATGTTTAAAGATAAAACGATTGTCTATACTTCGGGAACGTTTGACATGTTTCATTATAACCACCTGCGGATGATTAATTATTCGCGCAGCTTGGCTGATATCCTGATAGTAGGAGTAAGTACCGACGAATTGGTTTCGTCATATAAACCAAGGCCAATTATACCATTCAACGAACGTTTACAGATCATTGAAGCGCTGAAAACGCCAGACATCGTTATTCCCCAACACTCGCTCGATCATACCGAACTGGTGAAAAAACTAAACATTGACGCTTTTGTTGTGGGCGATGATTGGTACGGGAAATACGATTACTTGAAAGAACTGGGCGTACAGGTTTTTTATTTCCCTTACGGGACAGGGGTTTCCTCCTCTAATTTACGAAAAACCATTCATGATTCCTACGAACAGCATTTACGGATAGAACGGGATGCCAAACCCCTTACGGTAAAGGAAGATAAAAAACAACAAATTGGATGAAAAAACAAGTACTAATTACCGGCGGCACGAAAGGTATTGGAAAAGCTGTTGCGCTTTCACTCGGAAAAGCGGGTTATGACCTGATCCTTACCTATGCTTCCGATGAGGATACGGCAAAGAATACGCGCGAAGAAATACGCCGGATTACGCAAGCCGGTATCTTCTTGCTCAAAGCCGATATAACAAAACAAGCGTCTGTGGAAACCATCTGTTCCTGCCTTGCAAAAAACGATTTGTCGCTGGATGCTATTGTTTTTAATGCAGGACTTACCCGCCGGGATTCCTTTGAAGATATACAAATGGAAGACTGGGAACGGATATTCTTCGGCAATGTCCATTTTCCCGTTTTTCTGTTACAGCGCGCGTTACCTTTTATAAATAAAGGAGGAAGCATTGTATTTACCGGTTCCGCCATGGGTATTTATCCTCATTCGGCGTCTTTGGCTTATGGCGTAACAAAAAGCGCCATCCATTCATTGGTTAAAAACCTGGTGAAATTCCTTGCGCCTTATGAGATAAGAATAAACGGGATTGCTCCCGGTTTTGTAGACACCGAATGGCAGAAGGAAAAACCGTTGGAAATTCGGCAGAATATAGAAAAGAAGGTTGCATTGGGCCGTTTCTGTGAACCGGAAGAATTAGCGGAAGTCTACAAAATGGTAATCGAGAATAGTTATCTGAATGGCGAAATCATTGTTGTTGACGGTGGTTATTCTTATAAATAGACCGGATGGGCGAATTAAATAAAGAATACGAAGCATCATTAAAATCTATCGAAACTGAAAATATCATCGACAGGATATTTTATCGTCCTATAGGTTTCAGAATTGCCCGCTCCCTGCGTAATACGACGATTACGCCCAATATGGTAACTGTGATTTCTATTTTCATAGGGGCTTCTGTTGGTTTTCTTTTTTATCCTGCAAACCCGGTATATAATATTTGTGGGATTTTACTTTTTATATTCGCTAACATATTAGATTGCGTAGACGGACAATTAGCGCGCCTCACCGGGATAAAGTCAGCCATAGGGCGTATTCTGGATGGCGTGGCGGGGGATATTTGGTTTACCTGCATTTATGTGAACCTGGCGTTGCGCCTTTCCCATCAATATAATACGTATTGGTTTTTTGTACCTGCCGTATTATCCGGTTTATCCCATCTTGTACAGGCAAATATTACCGATTACTATAAAACGCTCCACTTATATTTTATCAGTAAAGAAAAAGGCGCCGAATTTCAAACGTTCGAACAAATACGCAAACAGCATAAAGAAACCAAACCGGGGCTTGACAAAATCTTTTATCTTCTTTACAAAGCTTATACGTCGATTCAGGAGAAAGCGACTCCCTCCCTCCAGGGAATGCTCACAAATTTGCATTATAAATATGAAGACGACATACCAGAAAATATACGGGTTGCCTTCCGGGAGAAAAGCCGGAGGTTAATGCCGCTTATCGACCTGATGACTTTTAACGGGCGTACGATTATCCTGTTTTTTGTCATTCTTTCCGGTTATGTATGGGTTTATTTCCTTTATGAAATAGTGATTTTGAATATTATTCTGCTTATTGTGACGAGAAAGCACGAAAAAATATGTGCAACATTTTTGTAATTTTGCAGTATGAAAAGAACTGTAATCGATATTTATGACCTTCAAAAGATGATTCCGTTTTTTAAAAGTAAATCCGGAACCTATATAGGAAAATTAGTAATAAAATGGCTTTGCGCTGAAAAAGTAAACCGGATACATACGAATCATTGCCATTTGCGGGGTTCCGCTTTTACCGGTGCTATCCTGTCGGACCCGCTTATTAACATTAAATATAAAGTCCACAACGAAGAATTATTAGAACGCCTCCCCGAAGGAGCCTTTATTACGGTCTCCAATCATCCGATAGGTTCGTTGGATGGGATCATACTTATCGATATATTCGCATCCCGGCGTCCGGATTTTAAAGTCATGGTAAATGGAGTACTGACGAAAATCGGAGCCATGGAAGATAACTTTATTTCCGTTATGCCCGACTCAACCAATCAGGGAGCGAATCTTCAAAACGTAAACGGCGTGCGTGCGTCTTTATGCCGTTTGCGGGAAGGGCATCCGATGGGTTTCTTTCCTGCCGGCGCTATTTCATTCTACAGGAAAGAAGCTGAACGGATTTGCGACCTTCCCTGGACGCATAGCGTAATCAGACTGATCCGTAAAGCGGAAGTCCCTGTTTATCCCGTATATTTTGATTTTCTAAATACCAAATACTTCTATTGGTTAGGCAATATAGACTGGCGGATACGTGCGCTCCGTATCCCTGCCGAAGCGTTCAATAAAAAAGGAAAAACATTCGACGTATATATAGGCCAACCTGTTACCCCCAATGAAATAAAGGAAATAACAGACGACGCCGAACTCGCAAACTTCCTATATAATAAAACCTATCGCGTAAAATAGGGTATTTCTTTGCAATAAATTGAATTAAGTTTGTAATTTTGACAGATAAACTGAAATAATTACAGAGATTCGATTTAGTATGATGATTAAAGCAGATATCCAACAAATAAAACAACGTTACGGAATAATCGGAAACTGCCCGGCATTGGACAGGGCTATCGACGTAGCCTTACAGGTAGCTCCCACCGGCTTATCCGTTCTCATCACAGGAGAAAGTGGCGTGGGAAAAGAGATTTTCCCCCAAATTATTCATCAAAACAGTCCGCGTAAACATGGGCAATACATAGCCGTCAACTGCGGAGCTATCCCGGAAGGGACGATAGATTCCGAACTGTTCGGACATGAAAAAGGCTCATTCACCGGCGCATTGGCCGAGAGAAAAGGTTATTTTGACGTGGCCGACGGGGGAACCGTATTCCTTGATGAAGTAGGAGAATTGCCTATTCCCACGCAGGCGCGCCTGTTACGCGTACTCGAAACGGGCGAATTTCTTAAAGTAGGCTCTTCCAAAGCGCTAAAAACCAATGTCCGGATTGTGGCCGCTACTAATGTAAATCTCAATCAGGCTGTTATGGAAGGGAAATTCCGTGAAGACTTATTCTACAGATTAAGTACTGTCCCTGTCATGATTCCCCCTTTGCGCGAGAGAGGGGCGGACGATATCATACTGCTCTTCCGTAAATTTGCAAGTGATTGCGCCGGAAAATACCGAATGCCTGCCATTCATTTAGATGAAGGCGCCCGCCAATTACTTGTCTCTTATCGCTGGCCGGGTAATATCCGTGAATTAAAGAATCTGACGGAACGTATTTCCATTATAGAAGAAAACCGGGATATTACGGCGGAAATATTACGGCAATACCTCCCGAATGCGACGGTTGAGAAGTATCCGGTATTGGTAAAAAAAGAAAATGAACAAAAAATATTCAACAGCGAACGGGAGATACTTTACCAGGTTCTTTTTGACATGAAGAATGACGTAAATGAGCTGAAAAAACTTGTGCATGAAATTATGGGGGGAAATATTCCCGTATCTATTATCCATGAAGAAACCGGCTCGCATCCCCATCCTATACGCAATTCCATTCAGGATGCGGAACCTATTGAAGAAGAGGTGTCATTATCGTTGGAAGACGTAGAAAAAGAAATGATAAAAAAAGCGCTGGAAAAGCATAACGGACGCCGTAAAAACGCCGCTGCCGATTTGAAAATATCCGAACGTACGCTCTATCGTAAAATCAAAGAATATAACCTGGAATAGTATGAAAGCGCATAAACAAACAACGTTTCTCATCTCGTTATTGGGAATACTCTGTGTGGCTTGCAGTATTTCATACAGTTTTACCGGTTCTTCTATTGATTACGAAACGACAAAGACAATTACCATCAGCGACTTCCCTAATCAGGCGCCTTTGGTTTACCCCCCGTTAGCGCAGAAGTTTACTGAAGAACTGAAAGACCTTTTTACCCGAAGAACGAAACTTCAGATGATTCAGGCGAATGGGGATATCAATCTGGAAGGTGAAATAACAGGTTACGACCTGGCTCCTATGGCTATAAAAGAAGATGCTTATTCTTCTATGACAAAACTGACGTTAACCATACGGGTACGTTATGCCAACCGGGCCAATCCCGATAAAGATTTTGAACAGTCTTTCTCTGCTAACCGTGAATTTAACAGTGACCGGATGCTTGAGACCATTCAGGATGAACTAAACGGAGAGTTAGTAAAAGAAATTACCGAACAAATATTCAATTCCACTGTGGCCGACTGGTAAGGGATGGATGCAACAGAATTATATCAATTAATGAAGGACCTTTCTCTGCTGACGAAAGATACTCTTCCGAAGTTGAAGCAATTGACGGAGGATTACCCTTATTTCCATACGGCAAAAATTCTGTATTTAAAAAACCTGGCTGTTCTTAATGCCGTAAATTTCGTATCCGAACTGGAAAGAATGGCTATTTACATTTCCGACCGGAAAAAACTTTTTACCCTTATTGAAGGTACGCGATATGGATTTAAGGTTCAACTAAAGACGGAAGAGGGAATACCGGATGATTCATTTTCACTTATCGATTCGTTTCTTTTTTCCCATAACCCGCCAGAGAAGGCAGCCTCTTCCGATTCGTCTATACTCTTTCGCCCATCTGTTTCGTCCAACTATTTAGATTGGATAGATTCGGGAGAAACGGAAGAAAATACGGACGACGGCAACTCTCCGAAATTAAAAAATCACGAACTAATCGAGTCTTTCCTGGAAAAAGACCGGCAGAGATTACCGGGAAAAGGATTGCAACTCGATGATGAAGACATCTTAAGCGATATGGAAGAGAAAAAAGACGAGTCTCCTCCCAGGGATGAAGATTCCTATTTTACAGAAACGTTGGCCCGGATTTATATCAAACAGAAACGATATGAAAAGGCTTTGCAAATAATTAAAAATTTAAGTTTGAAATATCCGGAAAAAAATGCTTACTTTGCAGACCAAATCAGATTCTTGGAAAAATTGATTATTAACATTAAAAAATAAGACTAAAATGTATGTATTTATCTCAGTACTAATCCTGATTGCGGCTATACTTTTGATATTAATCGTATTGATACAAAATTCAAAAGGAGGCGGTTTAGCTTCCGGATTTTCTTCTTCCAACCAAATTATGGGAGTACGTAAAACAACCGACTTCTTAGAAAAAGCCACTTGGGGCTTAGCCGGGACTGTGAGTGCATTAAGTATCGTTATTACGGCATTTATCCCAAGAAGCGCGCAAACAAATCAGTCAGAAATCAGGCAACAAATTAACGAAGCTACAAGAGTAGACCCCAATACGATCGCTCCTAATTTCGGTACGGCGCAACAACCGATGATCCCTTCCGAAGAAGCGCCGGCAGAATAAAAACATCGTCCTTATTTATTTTAGCGTGAGTTCGATATAAGATTGGAACAGCATCAGTCGTTTTTTATCAATGAAATCAAAAGTTTGTAAAACATCTGTGTCGGATATGTTCTATCCGGCAGATGTTTTTAAGTTCATCGTTACAGATTCAATGACAGCCCTTTTCCGAAGCATTACAATTCGGACGCCAATGTCCCGGATACTTCTTCTGTTTTTTCTCCATTTTCTCTAAGAATACACATAAAGACGCTATGTTTATGAACGTCAAAACCACAAACTCTGTCCATATACGCGTAGTTCTTAGCTACAATCATAAAAGTTAGCGGTCTTTCTTTTTATTCGACGCGCTTATAAATCACGATTTTTATGTAAGTTTCTCCTGTAAATGTTTTGACATTTTTATTCATCTGTGTGGTAACTCCATTTTTATCCTGTATATTTGTATTCAACAGTAACTCAGTGATTCTTATTTTATGATATTTCAGTTCAAAATTCAGATTAAAGGTATAGCTAAACCCCCTGTATGGCGGAGGATTGCTGTTCCGGCAGATTTTACATTTCTCCGTTTTCATGATGTAATCCAGACGGCTTTTGGTTGGGATAATTATCATTTATTCGAGTTTGGAGACAAAGAGCATAATAGAAATATTCGTATTTCTGTTCCGGTAGAAGACGATCCTTTTGATTTTGATTTTTTTTCCGAAGTGCTGGACGCATCAAAAACCAAGCTATCCACTATTTTCAAGGATAAATTCCGAAAATTTATTTATATTTATGACTTCGGCGATAATTGGGTGCATGCGATAACGTTGGAATCAATTAGCAAAGACAAGCAAAAGACGGCTGTCTGCCTTTCGGGTAAAGGCGCTTGCCCGCCGGAAGATTGTGGTAGTATATACGGATACGAAGAAATGAAAGAGGTTTTTGAAACAATGCCGGAAAGCGAAGAGGCAGACGGGTATCGCGAGTGGCTTGGCATGGACAAAGAGGAGGTATGGGATCCCAAATACTTCGATATGGAACAGATAAATATGTATTTAAAACAGATTTAAGTAGTATGGCGGATTTGTCAAAATATCCGAAGGAATTAATAAAAAGAATAGCAGAAGAAATTGATGCAGGCATGATTTGTTTTCTCAACGCCGACACGTTGGAGATTGGTAGCGTATTTGGGGAAGGATACGACGCTTTTTATGATGACGATTATAAAGAATTTTATCAGGAAGTCTATGATAAAGTAGATAGTTGGGAAAATGTTATCCGTTTTGAACCGCTTCTATCATGGCAATCGTTTAAGATTATGGAAGATTTTATCGAAAACTGCATCCCCACTAGAGACGCCCTAAAGAGTCGTTTATGGAATGCCCTATCCAGAAAAAAACCCTTTCAAAACTTCAAAATCATTGTTGAGAACAGCCGGTACCGGCAATGCTGGTTCGACTTCAAAAAATCCCGCCTTGAACAGTATGTCTCGGAACAACTTGTCTCGGAACAGTATGTCTCGGAACAACCTGGTAACTCTGAGGATACGTTTATGTAATATATACTGTATGAAACAAATGGCCTGTATCTTATGCCTTTTTTCTCTTACAGCTTACCCGCTCGGCAGGCTTTCAAAAATAGCGCTAATGGCGATACGCGCTGTCGCTCAAGCTCGACGCTAACAGGTATGCGTATAGTTGGGCGGCTATGAAGAGCGGTATGTTAACTCGCATTTGCTTGTGAAAGTGGAACGGCTTGATTCATACAAAGAATAGAAACTAAAACAGGAAGGTACTTGATTTAACCTCAACAAATAAATTACTGATTATCAATGTCGAATGTTGTTCTACTAGGATTCGAACCTAGACAAACAGGACCAGAATCTGTTGTGCTGCCATTACACCATAGAACAATTTTAATGATGCAAAGATAGAGGGTTTTTTGTTTGGAGCAAATTTTTGAAACAAATATTTATTTATTGGGGTTATATCATTAGCATACCAAATTTAAGAATTATATTTGTTCCCTCTAAAAAAGATTTTCAATAGTTAATGCATGAATCAAACAAAAGAATTAGTTGAATCAATTATCAAAGGCCTCCAGGAGAAGAAAGGCAAAAAGATTGTAACTGTAGACTTAACCAAAATTTCGGGAGCTATTTGTGAATATATGGTGATAGGAGAAGGAAATACCCCTACGCAAGTATCTGCTCTTTCCGACTCCGTATGGGATTTTGCCCGGAAAGAATCGCAGGAGAAACCTCTTTCTGTAGATGGTTATCAGCATGCTCATTGGATAGGAATGGATTATGGCACAGTTCTTGTGCATATTTTTTTGCCGGAACAGCGTCAGTTTTATAATCTGGAAAATCTCTGGGCTGATTCGAAAGTAAACATAATCCCGGATATTGATTAAAAAAGAAATAGATATGTCTAATAATAAATTCCCTAAAAACGAAAAATCAACGAATAAGATGTTCAAATTCAATATTTATTGGATGTATGGACTGATTATTGCGATGCTTATTGCCCTTTATTTAACAGGCGGTTCATCATCGACAAAAGAAGTGGGATGGACTGAGTTTCAACGGTTGGTTCAAGACGATGTGTTCGACAAAATGACGATTTATAATAAAAAAAACACATTGGAGGCTACCGTCAGAGCCGGAAAAAAAGGCTTGGTATTTGGAGGAGACAGCGCCAAAATGGGCGACTCTCCAAAAGTTGTTGTGAGAATCCCCTCTGCCGATAAATTCTCGGACTTTTATGATAAAGCGGTAGCTGAAAATCATATTACTACGCAGGTTAGCTTTGAAGAAGGAGACGACACGGTTTGGAACTTTCTGCTTTCATTGGCTCCCTTTGCCTTTTTTATTATTCTTATGATATTCCTGATGCGTAAGATGTCGGGAGGCGCTGCCGGTGGAGGCGGTAACGTATTTAGCGTGGGAAAATCGAAAGCCCAGCTATTTGATAAGGATAGCGATAAGAAAGTTACATTTAAAGATGTAGCCGGTTTATCCGAAGCGAAGCAGGAAGTAGAAGAGATCGTTTCTTTTTTGAAAGACCCCGCCAGGTATACGGAATTAGGGGGAAAGATACCGAAAGGCGCTTTATTGGTTGGCCCTCCGGGGACAGGCAAGACCTTATTGGCAAAGGCGGTTGCCGGCGAAGCGGATGTACCCTTTTTCTCTTTATCGGGATCCGATTTTGTAGAAATGTTTGTCGGAGTAGGGGCTTCACGCGTGCGCGATTTATTCCGCCAGGCAAAAGAAAAGGCTCCCTGTATTGTTTTTATTGACGAAATTGACGCCGTAGGGCGCGCCCGTGGCAAGAACGCAAACATGAACAGCAATGATGAACGGGAAAATACCTTGAATCAATTGCTTACGGAGATGGACGGCTTTGGTTCCAACAGTGGAGTCATTATTTTAGCGGCTACCAATAGAGCCGATGTGCTGGATAAAGCCTTGCTTCGCGCCGGGCGTTTCGACCGCCAGATACATGTGGAATTGCCGGATTTGAATGAACGGAAAGAGATATTCGGAGTGCATTTACGCCCGATTAAGATAGACAATAGCGTAGATACGGAGTTCCTTGCCCGTCAAACGCCCGGTTTTTCGGGCGCCGATATTGCTAATGTTTGTAATGAAGCTGCGTTGATAGCTGCCCGTAATGAAAAGAAATTTGTTCAGAAAGAAGATTTCATGAGCGCTGTAGACCGTATTGTCGGCGGCTTGGAAAAACGGACAAAGATAACGACAGCCAGCGAGCGTAACAGCATTGCCAATCATGAGGCGGGCCATGCCACGCTGAGTTGGTTGCTTGAACATGCCAATCCATTGGTAAAGGTAACGATTGTCCCGAGAGGAAAAGCGTTGGGCGCTGCCTGGTATTTGCCGGAAGAGCGCCAAATCACCACGCGCGACCAGTTGCTGGACGAAATGTGCGCTACGCTGGGAGGGCGCGCCGCGGAAGAATTGTTCTTAGGTAAAATTTCCACCGGCGCTTCCAATGATTTGGAACGCGTAACCAAGCAGGCATATGCGATGGTGGTTTATTTCGGGATGAGCGATAAATTACCGAACCTGAATTATTATGATTCATCCGGCCAGGATTGGGGATTTACCAAACCTTATAGCGAAGAAACGGCCAAGTTGATAGACCATGAGGTACAGCGTATCGTTAATGAACAGTATGCCCGTGCCAAACAGATTTTGTCTGAATACGCCGGAGGACACAATAAGTTAGCAAAAGTATTATTAGAACGCGAAGTAATCTATGCAGAAGATGTGGAAGAGATATTTGGCAAACGTGCATGGGGTTCCCGCTCGGAAGAAATATTAGAACAGCAGGAAAAAGAGAAAGAAGAAAAAGAAAAACAAGCGAATCAACTAATTGAAAAAGCAAACTAACTCTTAAATAACGCATAATCTTGAATAACTTAGTCATAAGAACCTTATCCGGAGCAATATTCGTTGCAATTATTGTAAGCGGGCTATGTATACACCCTTACTTGTTTCTACTCGTTTTTTCTTTGATTGTAGCGCTTACCGTATGGGAGTTTTCCGGGCTTTTAAATCAGCATAAGAATGCTTTGCCGGAACGTTTGATTAATATGTTGGGAGGCGTTTATCTTTTCTTTTCAACGTTTGCTTATGTAAATGAACTGTCAGGGAAGGAGATATTTCTCCCTTACCTCCTTTTTTTAATGTATCTGTTTATTGCCGGGTTATACCGCAAAGAGGCTAATCCTGTCAACAATCTGGCTTATACTTTATTAGGGCAGGTTTATTGCGCCGGTTCGTTTTCTTTGTTGAATTTCATCCTGTTTACCCCGGCCGATTCGGGCGGAGTCGTGTTTACGCCCTTATTCGGATTAACGCTATTTGTGTTTGTTTGGTTAAATGATACCGGCGCCTACCTGGTGGGTTCTACGATTGGCAAACACCGTCTTTTTGAACGGATATCTCCTAAAAAGTCCTGGGAAGGTTTTTTAGGAGGGCTTATTATCGTTTTACTTTCCTCTCAATTGTTCGCGTATTATGTACCCGGTTTAAGCTGGTATAATTGGTTGGGCTTATCGGCTATTGTCGTTCTTTTTGCTACGTGGGGCGATTTGGCTGAGTCGTTGTTAAAGCGGACGCTTGCTATTAAAGACTCCGGCGCTATAATTCCCGGGCATGGAGGCATGTTAGACCGCCTCGACAGTATCCTTATGGCTATACCGGCGATGTATATTTATATAGAACTTTCTACTCGAAGTTAAAAGTCAGTATAATCATGCGGGAAGTCGCTTTTGATAGCGCATCCGTATAAATACCCAATTCGGGCTGCGTTAAATCCGTCCGGTTTGTCACCAGTAAGTCGCTTAATCCAAAGTGGAATTTAAGTTCGGGACAGAGCTTAAAATAAGGCAGGTAAATGTCGCATCCAACGCCCAGCGCGATTCCGTAGTCCATTCCTTTCAGAAGGATTGATTCCCCTTTTTTACGTCCTAAATCCAATGCGCCGTAAACGCCGGCAGTCAGATACGGGCGGTAATTGTTCAAGCGGAAAGAACTGTATTTTACTTCCAAGGGGAATGTCAGGTAATTTGAGCGGACTATGGCCGCATGTTCTTCTCCCGACTTATATTCGCGGAATACAATTTTTTTATCTCCAAAATGAATGCTTGGTATAAAACGGAGATTAAAATAAGGATTCATAAACATATCGCCGATTATTCCCACGCTAAACCCCGGCGAGTAAACAGGGATTTCGGCAAACCATGTTTCGCCGCCGGCAGTAACCGCGCCTGTATTCGTAAGAATCAAATCCTGCGTATGAAGCCCGACATGAAATCCGAGATGAAATAATTTCATATCGGCATATGGCTGATTCTTAACTTTTTCAATCTGCGCCATAGCGCTGCCTGTTAAGAGACTAAGCAGATATAATGATACTAATAAACGTCTCAATTGCAATTCATTTTGTGTAATAACGGGGATTCAAACAATTTATTGCAGAAATTGGTTATATGAATAAATAATGGGAGATATGTTTTTTTACTTCAAAGAAAACTATATTTTTGTACCCACTAATAGTTTTTTTAATAATTGAATTTAAACGTTTAATAAGATGGCTTACGTAATTAGCGAAGATTGTATTGCATGTGGTACTTGTATTGACGAATGCCCGGTGGGGGCAATTTCGGAAGGTGATATCTATGCTATAGATCCGGAGTCTTGTACGGATTGCGGAACATGCGCAGACGCCTGTCCGACAGAAGCAATTCACCCGGCATGATGACATGCGACGTACTTTAAAAGAAGGCTGGCTTTTATAACAAAGTCAGCCTTCTTTCGTCTGCCGCCTCTCCGGCAGCAGTTTCATTTTGTTTGCGGATATACCCTATAATATCCTGTATACCTTCTAAGAATTTATCAAAATCTTCCTTGTAAAGAAAGATTTTATGTTTCTCGAATGATAAAGGAGATCCATCTTTCGGCTGAATTTTCTTACTTTCCGTTATGGCCAGAAATAAGTCTTCTTTCTGATTCTTTTTCACATCCAGGTAATAAATCCTTTTTCCTGCTTTTATAGCTTTTGAGTACAGAATCTCTTTATCCCCATTTTCACCTTGTGTCTTCTTCATTGATTCTTCCATGACAGTTGACATTTGTTAAACACCCCACGCTCTTTATCTTAATTATCTTAACTTTTCCCCAAATATGTGCATTTTTTTTTAATTGTCAACTATAAAATTCGAATATTTTTGCATTTAGATACGTTTGTTTTGCCAATTGCCTTTTTTCAGATAGAAGACGCTGAGAGTTAATAGTCCTCCATAGTAGATTATTTCGGAAGTAAAGCAGATATGTACCGGCATCTTCAGATACATGCCGATGACAATAATATAAATTGTATAAAAAATTAAAATAATAACCTCCATCAAGAGGGCCGAGCGTGTATTGCCTGTTCCCGACACGCCGTTGAACACAATATTCCCGACGGCGCATATCAGCATTGCCCCGGCAATAACATATACGGAGGCTACGGAGCCTGCTACGAGCGTGGGGTCGTTCGTATAAACAGATATCACATAGCGGGGTATCGAACAAATAATAAGAGCGCAAAGGGCCATGATGAAGAACGATATGCGTGCGATTTTCCGGATAATGGGAATTACCTGACCGGTCTGTCCGGCGCCGATTGCGTTGCTGACAAACGAATTGGTTGCCGTAGCCAACGAGTTGACGGGGATGAACAGTATAATGTAAATACTGCGGATAATATTTGCGATTGCCAGCTCGCGCTGCCCGATACGTTCTACGGCGATAAAGAACAGCAGGAATGTACTCATGGATATGAAGTACTGCATCATGGTAAAGATAGAGATACTCAGTATTCGTTTTAAAAGTTTAAAGTCGAAACCTTCGAACCGGTTAAGCCCGTATTTCCGTATGTCTACCGTAAAGCGTGTGTATACAACGAAAAAGAGGATAGATACCGCTTCTGCCGCAACGGAAGCGATAGCCGCCCCTTCGATCCCCATCTCCGGGAATCCGCCATGCCCGAATATTAACAGATAGTCTAAGATAATATTCGTAATAGCCATTAATATGGCGTTGAACGTAAGTACCTTGGTTCGGGTTATCCCGACAAAGAACGCTCTGAACATGACACTTGCGAAAGAGAAAAAGAAACCGAATACGCGGAGATTCAAAAAGTCGGCTGCCGCATTCATAATGGTATCCGACGAGATAAGCACGCGCATGATATTCGTAGAAAAGAAACGGGTCAGGGTAAATAACAGTATGGCCAGGACGATTAGAAAGCATACGCCCTGTATCATCACCGGGCCTACTTGCCTGTATTCTTCCTCGCCATTCCTCCGGGCTATCATAATTTGCGAACCTGTGCTGAAGCCAAAAGCAATCGTAAAGCAGCAGATATAAAATAAACCGCCTAATGCCGAGGCGCCCAATTCTACTTCTCCCACCCTCCCGAGGAAGGCCGTATCCGTTACATTAATTATATTTTGCGCCAGCAGGCTGAGGAATATGGGATAGCTGACATTCCGTATTTGTTTGTTGGTATACATGCTACCGGTTTATATCAGTCTGTTTGTTGCCGTATCGGGGAAAATAATGGCCGGCGTAAAAGACTTGGCTTCTTCGAAGTCCATAAAGGCAAATGACATGATAATAATGATGTCGCCTGGCTGCGCTTTCCTGGCTGCCGCTCCGTTAAGGCAGACAACGCCCGAGCCGCGTTCTCCTTTTATTATATATGTCTCAAACCGTTCTCCGTTGTTGTTATTTACAATGGTAACTTTTTCATTGGGAATCATATTGGCGGCGTCTAATAAATCCTCGTCAATCGTAATACTGCCGATGTAATTCAAGTTTGCTTCGGTTACTGTGACCCGATGGATTTTCGACTTAACAATTTCAATAAACATATGCTTGCGTTAAGACAATTTGTTTCTGTACGTTATGTTATCTATCAACCTGGTTTCACCACAAAAGACGGCTATACAACCTACCGGATCAACCGTTTCTTCCCAGTTTTTAACAGATTGTAGCGTATTTCTGTCTACAATGTCGAAATATTCTACCTGCAATACCGGCTCATTGTTGATGGTATTCACCACGTAATCTATTACCTCTTGCACCTTTTTTCCGGGTACAAAGGTAGTACTTTCTTTCAATGTACGAGCTATCAAAGCAGCTTTTTGATGTTGTCCGGAGGTCAGGCGCATATTCCGGCTGCTCATCGCAAGCCCGCTGGCTTCGCGCAGGACAGGACAGGGAACAATTTCCACCGGCAGGTTTAATTCTTTCGCCATCACCCGGATCACAGCTATTTGCTGAAAGTCTTTTTCGCCAAAATAAGCTTTAACTGGCTCTACGATATAGAACAGTTTGCTTACTATTTGGGCTACGCCGTTGAAGTGTCCCGGGCGGCGAGCCCCTTCCATTACCTCCGCTACCGGCCCCAGATTGAATATCCGTGTGTCCGGTTCGGGATACATTTCTTTTTCTGCCGGGGCAAATACGTAATCGCACCGGGCTGCTTCAAGTAATGCGTAATCATTTTCCGGCGTACGGGGGTAGGTGGCAAGATCCTGTTTATCGTTAAATTGCGTCGGATTTACAAACAGGCTGACCACGCATATGTCATTCTCTTCTACACAGCGTTTTACCAAACTAATATGGCCGTCGTGCAAAGCGCCCATGGTAGGAACGAACCCGATTGTCCTGTTTTTTCGCCTTTCTTCGGAAAGGCAATTTTTCAATTCGCAGATACTGGAAATTACTTTCATTGTAAACCGTATTTAAAAACGAGCACAAAGCAAAGAAATAATTATCGTTTATGAAAGCAAAGGGTAAATTTATTATTACCACATTGCATATTATTTCTACTTTAACAGATTAAAAAACGTGCGAAAAAAGAAGATAGACCTGATATCCGCCCGGAAACTGCTTTTTCAACAGGCCCCCCTGCTAAACGATACTTTTTCGCCTTTCCTTTCAGCTTCCAGTTTTGTTGCAACTGACTGGTTTACAGAATGAAATCCTGAAAGAAGACGAAAGAAGACCTTTCAGCTTCCTTACAGTCGGAAAACCGGAGGAGAGGGATTGACGCCATAAAAAAGCCGTTACGACGTCTTTAGTAAACCGTTATAATGCCTTTGGCAAACCATTATATACTTTTTACCAAACCATAATAATGGTCTGTTGAAGGCGTCATAGCGCTTTTTTTTAGTCTTCGCAATGCTTCATCAGAGTCTTCTCAATGGTTTACCAAAGGCGTCGCAATGGTTTGGAAAAGAGGATGCAATGATTTTTTTCTTTTTTTACCGGCTCTGTAATTTTTTTTCTGAAAGGAGGCTGAAGGGTCTTCTTTCAGCCATAGCCGTTCATACGCAAGTATCTATAAACCGGATGAAGGCTGAAAGACGTCGCCAGACAAGCTTGTGTAATGGGGTAATAACATGGGCCTGAATAAGGGGGATGGAGGCTTTACGCTTTTGATGAGAAAGAATTAATGCGTTAACGCAGGACAAACAATAATTTCATATGAAGGCGCCGTTACTTTTTCATATGGAAGGAATAAAGAGATAGGAACAGGGAGATGGAAATAAGGAAGAAAGACTGAATAATACTGTGTTAGGGCTTATTTTGAATTTTTATAACGGTTTTCCCTTAAAAAAGTGTTATCTTTGCACCATCTTAAAATAATTTTATTAGAATGGATGCAAAAAGAATTTTGTTTATCACTCAAGAAATAACCCCTTATCTACCGGAATCAGAAATAGCTATAATAGGCAGGAATTTGCCTCAAGGTACACAGGAGTGTGGACGTGAAATCAGGACATTCATGCCTAAATTTGGAAACATTAACGAGAGGCGCAACCAGTTACACGAGGTGATTCGTTTGTCTGGAATGAATTTGATTATCGACGATACGGATCATCCACTGATAATAAAAGTCGCTTCTATACAATCTGCCAGAATGCAGGTGTATTTTATTGATAATGAAGATTTTTTTCAGCGAAAATCTCTTGTATGCGATGCAGGGGGAAAGGAATATGAAGATAATGATGAACGTTCTATTTTTTATGTACGCGGAGTGCTGGAGACGATTAAAAAACTTCGCTGGATGCCGGATCTGATTCATTGCCATGGATGGATGTCGGCTTTAACGGCCCTTTATATCAAACGTATGTATGTCGACGATCCTTGTTTGAAGAGTGCAAAGATTGTTTATTCTGTGTATGATGATGGATTTAACACGCCTCTGCGGAAAGATTTTGCCGGCAAACTGAAAATGGACGGAGCTACCGACGAGGATGTGGCGCTATTAAAGAATGATACGGGTTTTGTTTCCCTGACGAAATTGGCGATTGATTTCGCGGATGGCGTTATACAGGGAAGCGAAAGCGTTAACCCGGAAATAACTTCTTATATTTCAGGCATAAACGGGAAGCCCTTCCTGCCTTATCAATCTCCGGATGATTATATAGACTCTTTTAATAAGTTTTACGATATAGTATTGGATTCTAAATAAGAAATACAATAAAAAATGAAAATCAAACTTTTTATACTTGGGATTGTTGCAGGGAGTATATTCCTGAACGGTTGTAATGATGATTTTGGATTGGTAGGGCCAAGTATTCAGCCGGATGAGGATACGCCTACGTTAAAAGCCGATACGTTTATGCTCAAAGCGTCTACGGTATTGCTTGATTCGGTATATGCCAAAACGACCACCGGCTTACTGGGAGAGATATATGATCCGTTATTCGGCGATCTGAAAGCGGATTTTATCTGCCAGTTCTATGTACAGGATGGCTTTACATTCAGGCACGAACCGGTAAACGGCAAGATCGACTCGGTTCAGTTCATGATCTTTTATCCCAACAGAGACTGGATTGGCGACTCTTTAGCTTCGATGCAGGCAACCGTGTATCCTGTTGTAAAACCGCTGGAAAGAAATTATTATACGAATATTGACCCAGCGCAATATGTGGATTTTAATAATCCATTGGCTTCCAAAACATATTCTCCCCGTGACCAGACTGTTTCCGATTCGTTATGGAATGCCGTAACCACGAGTGGCAGTTATACAGTGTATACTTATGATGCGCATATTAAGATAAAGCTACCCGTTTCATTCGGACAAAAGTTCTATGATGAATCGATTAATAATCCGGGTTATTTTGCCAGTCAGGAGGCTTTCAATAAGTTCTTCCCCGGATTATATATTACCAATACATTCGGGAGCGGGAATATTTTATCTGTTAGTGATACGCGGATCGTTATTTATTATAATTATTATGCGGAAAGGGCTTCTACCGGAGCCATAGATTCTGCCGTCATTGCTTATGAGATGTTTCCTGTAACGAAGGAAGTGATTCAAATGAACCGTATGAAAAATGCCGGTTTGGATAAATTATTGACTCCCAATGACCGGTATACGTATATAAAGTCTCCGGCCGGCGTTGCCACACGTTTAACGATACCGATTAAAGAAATAAAGGAAAAGGTAGAAGGCCGGCGGGTAAATACCTTTTATTTCGAACTGAAAGCGATGCCGCAGGATAATTGGAAGTATGCCTTGTCGCCTCCCGGAAATGTATTGTTAATCCCGGAAGATTCCGTTAAAACATTCTTTGAAAAAGGGAAAGCGGAAGATAATATAACTACCTATTTAGGAACCTATAATTCAGCTTCCTTACTATACTTTTTTACTCCTCTTACGAGTACTTCCACTAGCGTTGCGAGCGTTACTGCTAAAACAAATCTGGCCAATCTGATAAAGTATCAGTTACTGTATGCGCCGGATAAGGATTTGAATATGCTGGTTATCCCTGTTAGCAGAACGACTATGTCGGTAAGTACTAATACCGTGACGACGGAATCGATAAGCAACTACCTGAAGCCGGCAAGCCTTACCCTTCGTACAGACTCGTCAAAGATGCAGGTACAGGTGATTACAAGCGTATATGATGAGTAAACTGAGAGGGAACAACTAAAAATAAAGAAGGCAGATTCAAACGATCTGCCTTCTTTGTTTTCGGGCGGTAAATATACAATTACGTATGTCCGGGATAATTTCTTTTCGGATTTTTGGGAAACCAACCTTTCAATACGCGCCCTTCCTGTTCGAACACTTCTTTTATCGACCAGAAAGACGAAAAGGCGAACACCCCGCAAATAGCCGATAGCAATACATTTTCAGTAAATAAAGAAGTAATGATACCTGAAATACCGCACACCAGAAAAACCCACCAACACTTAGTTCCCCAATAATATTCCGCTTTAACAACAATGGGGTGGAACAACCCTATAATGAAAAAAGTAATAACTCCAATCAGTAAACCATCCAAATGAATTGACGTCATAATTTTATTTTTCCGCCAAAGATAATGATTTTTAGGTGTTCCGGGCGCCATGATAGAGACGCTATTCGCTTTTAGTTGATATTTTTTCGTTTTTTATTGCCTGATTATTCGTATGGTATTTAATTATGTCTTACTTTTATGACATGTTTTCGAGAACACGTGTCACTAATCATTATAAAATAACAATATAAATGGATAATCTAACATCCATACTTCAAGACAAACTATCCTGCCTGGAAGATTGGTTCGGGAAACGAAAAGGTTCCATTGTCGCTTTTTCCGGAGGAATCGATTCCGCTTTCGTTTTGTTTTTAGCCGGAAAGATACAGGGGAAAAGCAATGCTGTCGGGGTCATATCCCATTCGGAAAGTTTAAAAGCGAAGGACTTTGAGCAGGCGGAAGAGTTCTGCAGGCAATTTGATATTTCTCTTGAAGTAATAAAAACAAGGGAGATAAATGATGAGCAGTACAATCGAAATCCTCAAAACCGCTGCTTCTTCTGCAAACAACATCTTTACCGGGAATTACAGTCTGTTAAAGAGAAATATCCTTTGTTCGATGTGCTGAACGGCACGAATTATGACGACCTGGGCGATTACCGCCCCGGATTACAGGCCGCAGCTAACTACCGGGTACAGTCGCCCCTGGTTGACTGTAACGTAACGAAAGAGGATATCCGCCTGCTTGCCCGGTATTTCGGATTGCCCAATTGGAACAAGCCGGCAAGCCCATGCCTGAGTTCCCGCATTCCTTACCATCAGGTTATCACGGCTGAAAAACTGGCGCAGATAGAACGGGCGGAAGATATTTTGAATACGCTTGGTTTTAAAGATGTACGGGTAAGGCATTACGGCGCTTCGGCACGGATAGAGGTTCCGGCGGACGAACTTCCCCGTTTACACGCTATATCGGATACGGTTGCCGGACAAATAAAGGCTGTCGGATTTGAGCAGGTATGGATTGATCCCGAAGGCTTGGTTTCCGGAAAACTGAACAGAACCATTACAAATCCCTTAAAAACTGCGCCATGAGAATACTGTATTACGATTGCTTTGCCGGAATCAGCGGCGATATGAATCTTGGGGCGTTGATCGACCTCGGAGTAGATGCAGGCTATCTGTCTGCCGAACTGGAAAAGCTTGGGATAGACGGTTTCCGGCTTTCGGTAAAAAGAGACCACCGGAAGAACATCTATGGAACGAAAGCAGACGTCGCCATCAAAAATCCAAAAAAAGAAAAACACCGCCATTGGCAGCATATAGAAGAAATCATTTGTAACAGTACGCTGCAGGAACCTGTAAAGGAACTTGCCCTGAAGATATTCAGCCGGGTAGCGGAAGCCGAAGCGAAAGTGCATAACTGCCCGAAAGAAAAAGTGCATTTCCATGAAGTCGGCGCACTGGATTCGATAGTCGATATCGTAGGGGCAGCCATTTGCCTTACTTGCCTGAACGTAGATAAAGTGATGTCGTCGCCTGTTCAACTGGGAAGCGGAACGGTTAAATGCGCGCATGGCGTCATGCCTGTGCCGGCTCCCGCCACAGCGGAGATTGTAAAAAACATACCGGTGAAAGTAGGGCTTGTAGCTTACGAAGCGACAACGCCCACAGGGGCTGCTATTCTTGCCGCAACGGTAAACGAATTTACCGACGCCTGCCGTTTCCGCATCATCCGTACGGGCTGCGGGCTCGGAACCATCGATAAGGAGATTCCGAATATACTGCGGGTATTCCTTTGCGAAGACGGCGAAAGCGGCGAAGAAACGCCGGATGTGACAACCGAAGAAGTTGCCTTGCTGGAATGTAATATAGACGATATGAACCCGGAGCATTATGACTTCCTGCTGGAACAATTACTGAAAGCCGGAGCCAGCGACGCCTGGATGACGCCTGTTATCATGAAAAAATCACGTCCTGCCATACAGCTTTCCGTCCTTTGCAAACCATCGGCCAGAGAGGTGATGAAAGAGATTCTGTTCACCCACAGTACCTCTATCGGTATTCGCTGCCAAACCTTGTCCAGAGATGTATTGAGGCGGGAAGAACGGCGTGTGGAAACTCCCTACGGGAACGTACGGGTAAAACAATCGTATTATAAAGGAACACTGGTTAACGCCAAGCCGGAGTCGGATGACTGCCGCCGCCTGGCCGAACAGCATCAGGTATCGCTATCCGAAATAGAAAAATCCGTCATACAGTATGGAAAACAAAATGATTGAAGATATGGGCTTTGCCATGTTAGACATGGACAGGCTGAAACGGACAGGTATCCCGGAAGTAATCTACGGAGAAGGAAAAACGCCGGATCAGATTTGCCGGATTGCCGCCCGTTTATATGAGAAAGAAGCCGATATATTGATAACCCGTGTGGATGCAGATACGGCGCAGGCCGTCATGAAAATAGCGCCCGGAGCCGAATACCACGCACTGGCGCGCGTCTTGCTATGGAGAAGAAGCCGGGAGATGAATGAAAAAGGCTACATTGCCGTAGTAGCGGCAGGAACCTCCGACTTGCCGGTAGCCGAAGAGGCTGCGCTCACAGCCGCTTTCCTCGGGAATAAGGTAGAACGGGTGTACGATGTGGGAGTAGCCGGTTTGCATCGGCTTTTTAATAAGCTCGATATAATAAGGCAAGCCCGGGTAGTGATCGTTATTGCCGGAATGGAAGGAGCTTTGGCAAGCGTTGTAGGAGGACTGGTAGACAAGCCGGTTATCGGCGTGCCGACAAGCGTTGGCTACGGGGCAAACCTCGGAGGCGTCGCGGCGCTGCTTTCCATGCTGAACAGTTGCGCCAGCGGCGTGAGTGTCGTAAATATAGATAACGGATTCGGGGCGGCCTGCCAGGCGTCTCTCATAAATAAATTATAAAAAAAATGAATGAACTGACAATTCTTTTAGCTACGGCGGTTTCCTTAGGGTTTATCCATACGTTATTAGGGCCTGACCACTACCTGCCGTTTATCGTATTAAGTAAGGCGCAGGGCTGGACGACGGCCAAAACGATGTGGATCACCTTTATTTCAGGTATCGCACATGTGGCGAGTTCCGTCCTGATAGGGATGATCGGGATCGGACTGGGAGTCGGACTGAACAAGCTCGAATCTGTCGAATCCTGGCGGGGAGGCGTCGTTTCGTGGGCATTATTCCTTTTTGGGGCAGGCTATACAGTCTATGGTATATATAAATATGTACGGCATTCCCGCCACTCTCATTTGCCCGTCGCAGAAGAAGAAGCCAAAGCGTTTCGCGCTACGCCCTGGATTGTTTTCCTGATCTTCTTTTTCGGCCCTTGCGAAGCGCTTATCCCCTTATTGCTTTACCCTGCTTCCGAACGCAATATGTTTTCCATATTCCTGATAGCGCTGGTATTTGCCATCGCGACGATAGGGACGATGCTGGTCATGGTTTTTCTGGGACATAAAGGTTTTTCTTTGATAAAAATACGAAACAGGGAGCGATACGTACACTTGCTGGCGGGCCTGATTATACTTGTCAGCGCCGGAGGTATGCTATTCCTGGGATGGTAAAAGTAACGACTGACATAACATAAATGGTAAAGTAACGACTAGTATAAAATGAGAAAGATGAAGAAAGGAATACTGTTGGCAGTATCAGCCTGTTTGTATTCAACAGTCAGCCTGGCGCAGGGCAGCCGCGCTGTATCGCCGGATACGGTAAGGAATCAGGCTGTCAACCTGCGTGAAGTGGTAGTAACGGGTACGCGGATACCTGTTCCACGCGACGTAATACCTGCTCCGGTTACCGTGGTATCCCGCAGCGTAATTGAACAGAGCGGGGAGACGGCGCTGCTTCCGGCGCTCATGCAACAGGTTCCGGGATTATTCGTTACCTCCCGCGGGATGGCCGGCTACGGCGTTTCGGGAGGCGCGGCAGGAGGTATCAGCATGCGCGGCTTTTCGGGCGGAGCCGGACAGTTGCTTATTCTTATAGACGGGCATCCGCAATATGCTACTATTTACGGGCATCCTGTGGCCGACGCCTATATCGCGTCGGATGCGCAGCGCGTGGAAGTGTCGCGCGGCGCGGCGTCTATACTCTACGGTTCCAATGCGATGGGCGGAGCCATTAACATTATCACCCGGCAGGCTACCGAAGAGGGAAACAGCTTGTCGGCAAGATTGATGGGCGGTTCGTACGGCACGCGACGATACACGGTAACGGATACCTACCGCGCCGGACGGTTTTCGGCCATTGCCAGCAGTAATTATGAACGGACGGACGGGCATCGCCCCAATTCCGATTTTGACTCATGGACAGGATTTGTAAAATCAGGTTATGATTTGTCTGAAAACTGGAATGCCTCCGGGAATATAAACATCGTAAAAGCCAAAGCGCAGGTACCCGGACAGGAAAGCCGTCCCTTACTGGAAGGAACAACCGACGTATTGCGTGGCATGGCCGGGCTTTCGTTAGAAAACAAGTACGGTAAAACGCGGGGAGCCGTGAATTTTTACTATAACTGGGGAGACCATAAAATCAATGACGGTTATTTTGAAGGAGGAACTCCCCGCCCATATCTTTTCGAATCGACAGACTATATGGGCGGCGTAAATATATACCAGGCGGCGAATCTGTTCCGGGGCAACACAGTTACGGGAGGATTTGACGCGAAACTGTACGGCGGGAATGCCCGTCGCGACCCGGTGAACGAAATATATGCCGACCATATCAAACTGAATGAAGTGGCGGGATATATCCTTGCCCAGCAGCAAATCCGGAACTTCATGCTGGAAGCGGGGCTGCGTTTGGAGAATCATAATCTGTATGGCGCCGAATGGACGCCGCAGGCAGGCGTTTCGTTCAGGGCGGCCGGACAGACAAGCCTGAAGTTTTCACTGTCTAAGGGTTTCCGCACCCCCAATATGCGCGAATTATACATGTATGCTCCTGCCAACGAAGAGTTGCTGCCCGAACGCAGCCTCAGCTACGACTTCACCGTATTGCAGGGACTGCCGGACAACCGGGCGTCGATGGAACTGACCTTATATTATATCAGGGGAGATAATATGATAGAAGTTGTTTCAGTGGGCGAAAGCCGTATGCAAAACAGGAATACGGGGAAATTTTCCAGTAAGGGAATCGAATTTAGCCTCAACTGCCTGATACTGGATAACCTCAGCCTGAATGCCAACTATAGCTACCTGGATATGGAAAAACCGGTTACCGGCGCACCCGGAAATAAACTTTATGCCGGAATGGCTTACCACCCCGGTAAATTCGCCCTGAGCGCCGGAGTGCAGGCGACAGGCAAGCTCTGCCTCGTCGCCGGAGATAACCCCCAAACGGCAAGCTATACATTAATAAACGCACGGGCAGCTTATCGCCCGCTGAAATGGATGGAAGTTTTCGTGAAGGGAGATAATCTGTCAGGAAAAAAATACGAGACAATGGCCGGCTACCCGATGCCCGGAGCTACCTGTATGGGAGGAATATCTCTAAATCTGTAAAAAATACGTCATGATACGATATTTCATACCTTTTATCGTTTTGGCCCTGGCCCTGGCGTCCTGTAAGGATACGAAAAGCGAACGGATTCGTGCGGCGGTAAAAAGCCAGCTAAGCCTGTACCCGGAATCTGCGTTGCAGGATATCTATAAGAATTTTTTCCAGGATTATTTCGGCCCGGGGCATATCGTCGGCGATACCGCGTCTGCCGGCGCTTATTTAGACAGGGAACTTGCTTCGTTCGAACAGGCTGCCGGCCCGTATTATGAACCGGCCGGCTATAACGGAAACTTCTTCAGGGTTAATCTGTCCCTTATAAAAGAAGGGATTATTTCGCGCGACGCCTTTTTCGACGCTTTTTTACGAAGCGTAAGCAATATACAAATCATCACGCTTGAAGAATGGGAAAGGGAATGGCAGGAAATAGACTCGGTTATCCACACAATGAATCTGACGCTTGCCGGTTACGAACAGGAACGGGCAAAGATATTTTCGCTGCTCGAACAGGGCAACTATGTGGCGCATCACAGCGAACCCTTTTCCAAAGCATACGACCCTCACTACCGGATTATCGGGCGGGAAATATTTCAGAAAGAGATTCGCCCGCTGCTTCCCCGGTAGAAACAGAAAATCAGTCGGCCCTGCTCATGGCTAATTTCCCATGCCTGATACCTTTTATAGTTGTGAGCTGGCCGGACAACTCGGTAAGGCGGCGCGCTTCCCCCATTACCGTTACGATGTGCATGCAAATATTGTCATTAATATAATACTGGGATGAAGAAAGGATTACGTCCGTATAGCTAAGCTGGACAGAGGCTATTCTGGATATAATTTCCTTTTTATCCCGGCGATACATGATAATGATTGTCCCGCTCACGATATGGTTGCATTGCCATTTCTGTTCCGTAACATATTTCTTGATCAGGAACCCGATTGCCTGCGAACGGTTGGCAAAACCATTCTCGTTTGCATACGTATCAAGTTCTTCAAGCAGTTTATCCTCAAGGGATACTCCGAATCGTTTTAAAGCCATAACAAATAAATAAGAATACTACGAACGCAAAATTAATTATTTAAACGGATAGTTGGCTGCCATCAGAGACCCCGCATCAAAATAATTCGGAACCGCCGTGTCCTGAAAAAACCTGACAAAGCACAGACCGTACCGCACGCAGGATGGTTTTGTACCTTGCAGGTTGAAGCCGCGCACAATTCCGGACGCCCAAAATCCCGGAGCAAATAGCCTCGCACAATTCAGGGAACCAAAATTACTAGTGTAGAAATAGCCGCGCACAATTCAGGGGAACCAATTTACTAGTGTAGAAATAGCCGCGCACAATTCGGGGGAACCAATTTACTAGTGTAGAAAGGCTGCGCACAGTTCAGGGCGCCCAATTTACTGGTGTAAAAAGGCTGCGCACAGTTCAGGGGAACCAAAATCCCGGAGCAAATAGCCGCGCACAGTTCAGGGCGCCCAATTTACTGGCGTAAAAAGGCCGCCCGTCTTCGTTTTATCTCCTCCGGCAATCAGGATTCCGCTGCGCCGGGTTCATTGCTTTTGGCCCGCTGCGCCGGGATGTTGCGGTATCGCTTCGTCGTCCGGGCCTGCTGGATTTGCCGCCGCAAAACGGTCCCGTACGCAGTATAATTACCATAAAAATGGTATTGCGTACACTAAAAAGCGCCCCTACCTTTACCGCTGGAATTAAAAAAAAGAAAATTAATGGCGTCTCATTCGTACAGATATATTTTTTCGGCAATTCTCTGCTGCCAGGCAGAAGACGTCGTTTATTGTATGAACTGCCGTTCCTGCCGAATGTGCTCGCGCGAGCACGTTATATTTACTTCCGCCAGTTGACGGGACGGCTGTTTTCAGGCCTTGCCCGACGGGATAAAAATCGTATCCTTCCGGAAAACATCTTTCCGGACAGCATACGTTTATCGATACTGTTTTCAATCAATCATCACAAAAACGCAGAATATGAAATTAATAAAACGATTACTTATACTAATGCTTGTCCCGGTATCTGTCTGGGGACAGGAACTTAAAATTGAGGGGAAAGCGATTGACCGCCAGACGCGGGAACCGGTTATCGGAGCCACCGTTTCGCTGATAAACGGGAAATCCGGCGTCGTAACCGGCGTCGACGGGAGTTTCTCGCTGACAGTCGCATCGCTGCCGGCGACAGTCGAAGTAAATTACATTGGATACGCACGCCAGGAAATAGAAGTCTACGACGTCTCGGAAACCATCGTAATCACGCTCGACGAGAAAGTGAATCTGCTCGACGAGCTGATCGTCACCGGCTATATACAGCAAAGACGCGGCGTAGTGACCGCTTCCGTATCCAATGTGAAAGGAAGCGAAATAGAAGACGTTCACGGCAGCAGCCTCGACCAGAAACTGCAGGGCAAGGTTCCCGGCATGACAGTTTCCAGCAACTCGGGCGCCCCGGGCACGAGCGTCTCGCTGCATATCCGGGGAACAATGTCTATTAACGCCGGCAACAGCCCGCTATACGTTGTCGATGGCGTGTTCGTCAACAACGAAGCCCTTCAGCGCATAGACAACGGCGGCCAGGTCGTCAATTCGCTTGCCGACCTCAATCCCAATGACGTCGAGAGCATCGAAGTGCTGAAAGATGCCAATGCGACGTCTATCTACGGCGCCCGTGGCGCTAACGGCGTCATTATCATCACTACAAAACAGGGCAAGCTGAATACCAGGACAAGCGTTTCCGTGGGCGCTTCGCTTGGAGTCTCCAAAGTCAGAAAACTTTGGCGCATGGTCGACGGCCCGCAGTATGCCGAACTTACAAACGAAGTATTCCTGAACGACGGCGGCGACCCGGCTAAAATACCCTATCCCGATCCTGCCGCCGAACCGAGTTATCTTGAGGAAAAACTGAATGCGATTTTCAGAACGGGGCTGCAGCAAAACCATTATGTGAATGTGACGGGCGGCGATACGAAGACGCGCTATTATCTCGGGGTGGATTTCAATCAGGAAGTGGGGACGCAAAAGCCCGACGACCTGAAGAGATACAGCCTCAGAGTCAATCTCGACCACCGAATCTCCGCAAAACTGAAAGTCGGAACGAATACCGGCTTATCCAGGGTCGACCGGCGGATTTCGCTGAACGGCAACAACACGGCGGCGCCCGTTCCCTCTGCCATCTACCCTCCCGCCAATATACCCTCGCGCTATCCTGACGGCAGTTACGTTTCGTGGGCTATCCACGACAGCTACCTGGCAATGATTAACGACCTCGACAACACTTCTGCCAGCAACCGGCTGATCGGCGCGCTCTTTGCGGAATGGACAATAATCGATAACCTGGCCTTACGTTCGAACTGGAATATCGATTACAATACGTTCGACGAAGACATTTATTATCCCGGCGTTACGACTACGGGGGCGGCAAGGGGCGGATTGACTACTTCGGCGCGTACGAAACGCCAGACCCTGATTAACGAACAGACGCTCCGCTACGGCGTTGCGCTGCGCGACGTCCACAACCTGTCGTTTTTACTGGGAAATACGGTACAGAAAAATACCAGTTCGTCGCGCTCGATCACGGCATACGGATTTCCGAGCGACGACTTTCGCGAAATTTCGTCGGCTGCAACGCCATCGTCGGTTGCGGGCAGCAGTTCGCAAAACGGATTACTCTCGTTCTTCGGACGGGCGGCATACGACTTTGACGGCAAATATATGGCCGACTTCAATATCCGCGCCGATGCATCTTCCAAGTTCGGCGCCAATAAAAAATGGGGTACGTTCCCCTCGGTCGGTCTTGCATGGAACGTCCGGAAAGAATCATGGTTCACTGCCAAATGGGTCAATGACCTGAAGTTGAGAGCAAGCTACGGAATCACCGGCAACCAGAACGGAATCGGCAACTATTCGTCCTACGGGCTATGGTCGGGCGGAGCAAACTACAACGGGCAATCGGGTCTGACGTCGTTGCAGTTAGCCAATCCGGAGCTGAAATGGGAAACGACAGCGCAGGCAAACTTCGGCATAGACGGACTGTTTTTCAACGACCGCCTGCAGCTTGAGTTTAACCTGTATAACAAATACACGCGCGATTTACTTGTAAGCTTGCCGATTGCCGCCATTTCAGGGTTTTCGAGCATTACAAAAAATGCGGGCGAGATAAGCAACAAAGGCGTTGAATTTGCAGTAACGGCCACGAATATCAGGAAAAGGAAATTTGAATGGACCACGTCGTTCAATATCGCCCACAATTCAAATAAAGTAGAGAAACTTGATTCGCCCATCGACCAGTACAGCTGGATTCGTATCGAAGAAGGCTATCCAATGTTTTCGTTCTTTGCATACAAGTCGCTTGGAGTGGATAAACAGACAGGCGACCTTATAATCGACGATTACACCGGAGACGGAAAAATCACGGCCGACGACCGCGAGCATATCGGCAATGCGCTTCCGTTATTCAGCGGCGGGCTTGGCAATACGGTGAAAGCAGGGAATTTCGACGTCGATATATTCTTTTCGTATTCATACGGCAACGACGTCCTCTACATGTTTCAATACATGCTGCAACACGGCGGTACCCGTCCCACCTGGGGCTACACGGCAGAGCAGTTGAAACGCTGGCAGAAACCCGGCGACGAAACGGACGTGCCGCGCCTGACGGTAAAAGGCAATAACTATTCGCTGCGCAACAGCCGTTTCATGGAAGACGGCTCGAACATCAAACTTCGTTCGGTATCGGTAGGCTACAATCTTCCGAAAAGCCTCTTGCGTCCGGCCGGGATTACGGCGGCAAGGATTTATGTGACAGGAACCAATCTGTTGATACTTACCAGATACTCGGGGACAGACCCCGAAATAAACGTTGCAGGCAACAGCGAACAGGTACTCGGGATAGATTTTGCCACTTCGCCTTCGCCGCGCACGGCCGTTTTCGGACTTAATCTTACATTTTAGCTCAAATACAAACGGATATGATACAAACGGATATGATACAAACGGATATGAAACAAACGGATATGAAACAAATGACTGTCAACCGGATATTATGTTTTGTTACGGCAATATTATGCTTGTCGTGCGACGGCCTGCTGACGCCCGAACCTACGGCAAGCATCAGCGACAGCAAATCCATTTATGACGAAAAAAGCGCTGGCGCCGCTCTTAACGGAGCGTACAATCAGTTGATGTCGAGTGGTTATTACGGATTGGGTTTCGACATTGTGCCCTACCTTTTTGCCGACAATGTTAAATTTGTCGGTATCCAGACATACTATAAGGCTTTTGTGCGTTTGAACGGCTACGGCCCCACAACGCTGCAGTCCGACAACAGTTCGTTGAGCGGAACATGGACGGCCATCTACCGTACCGTCAACATGACAAATCATATAATAGAAAAAGTCGACGGCGTGACAGACGATAATTTTACTCAGGACGAACGCAATGCCATCCTCGGACAGGCCTGTTTTATCCGTGCGCTGTCGTACTTCGACCTGACGCGTTTCTGGGGCGGAGTTCAGATCGTTACAAAGCCGACGGCAAGCCCTGATGATGTTTCGGATATTCGGCGCAGCTCGCTCGAAGATACCTATAAACAGATAGAAAGCGACCTCAAAAAAGCGGAAGAACTGCTTCGGCCAACCGATTCGCGCATATATATTGATTTGGGAGCCGTTCAGGCTCTGACTGCCCGTATAGCGCTTTATCGCGAACAGTGGGACAAAGCCGAAACATACTCGTCCTTACTTATTTCCAACAGCAAATACAGCCTGGTAAAACCGTATTCCGTGTTTTACACGACGGAAGCTTCGACTGAATCAATCTTTGAATTGAATTTTACGGCAACGCAGACAAATCCTGCAGGTCACTGGTGGAGGCCTTCGGAGCTTGGCGGACGGTATGAAATAACGTTGAACGAGGCAATCCTCGAACTGCTCGAAGACCCGGCCATTGGCGGAAATCGTGCAGATATTATTACGGTCGCCGAAAAGAGTAAACAGATTTACAACGGAATGTACTGGCGGTCGGGACAGAACAACCCCGCCTATCTGTTTCGCATCGCCGAGCAATATCTCATTCGCGCCGAAGCCCGCGCCCATCTTGACAAAATCGAAGAAAGCCGCGCAGATATAAACGCTGTACGCAGCCGCGCCGGCGTGCCTGATATTGAAACTTCCGAATACGACGCCCGGGCGAAAGCCCTGCAGGCAATCGAAAACGAACGCAGGCTGGAGTTTGCAGTAGAGAATCACCGATTCTTCGACCTGCGCCGTACCGGCCGCCTCGCAACTGTTCTCGGCGAAACGGAAGGATATCTCTTCCCCATACCGATTGACGAGATTGCAAAAGATCCGTCTCTGACTCCTAATCCATCAAATTAAATTATAACAGCTTGACGAGATTGCAAAGTATCCGTCTCTGACCCCTAATCCATCAAATTAAATTATAACAGCTTGACGAGATTGCAAAAGATCCGTCTCTGACCTCTAATCCATCAAATTAAATTATAACAGCAATGAGAAAAAACTATTTATTTATTGTAATATCGTTATTAATCCTGTCCGTAACTTTCGCCGCAGGGCAGGAACCAGGCGCAAAAAAACCTGTTGGAATTGACTTTTTTACCAAAGTCAAAAGTATTTCCAACCTGAAAGAAAAAGACGGGAACATATTTTTTGTGATCAGCCAGCCCGGCAAAGAGGAAAACGCTTACACGCGAAACCTGTATCAGTTGATTGACGGTCAAGCCGTGAAAATATCGCAGAATGTGTCGGACTACTTCTTTGAAGAAGGCGGAACAGGTATCATATTCCGCGCGGTAAGGGATGAGAAAGACCATGAAAAGGTGCGCAAAGGCGAAGAACTGACCGTATTTCAGAGGCTTGCCCCTGGCTACGGGGAAGCTGCAGAATGGCTGCGCCTGCCTTTTTCGGCAGGTCAGGTTCAATGGATTGACAAAGACAGGTTTTTCTATACCGCATCGTACAGCCAGCATTTTCAGCAGTTTCTGAACGAATCAGGCGGTAATCGGCAGGAAGCCCTGAAAAAGCGGGACGAGAATCGCAATTACAGGATTTTCGACGAGTTGCCATTCTGGTCGAACGGTCGTGGCGACGTCAGCGGCCAGCGGTCTCATCTTTATTTTTATAACAAGGGAGAACGCACACTGCTGAATGATACGCTCGAATCCGTGTCGCAGGCTGAACTTTCGCCCGACAGGAAAACGCTGATTTTCGTCAGGCAGGACGCCCGGTACGGTAAAGCGCCGAATATTGGAAACAAACTGTTCGTGCTTGATGTGGCAACGCTGACAAAGAAAGAACTGCCGCTGTTCGACAAAGTATCTTATGGAGGATTCTATTTTATTGACAACGACGAGGTCGTTCTGACAATCAATCACAGTATTGAGCGAGACAAGAACTTAAATTCAGGAATTTACCGACTGAATCTGAAAACCGGTAAGGCCACGGAGATTTACGACGGCTCGTACTACAGTCAGGGTGGCGTCGGTACCGACATTGGCTCCGGAGGCAGGTCGGGATTCCATCACGATAAGGACGGATTGTTCTATGTGTCTACGATCGTTGACCAGGCCCACCTGATACATCTGGCATTCCGGGATGCAAAAGTAAATGTCCTGACCAAAGGACAGATAGCCGTGTCGGAGTTTCTGCCATACAAAGATGGTTTCCTGCTTACGGCGCTTGTCGAGCAGCGTGGCGGCGAGGTTTATTTTCTCGACAAAAAAGGCATTCTCACGCAGTTGACTTCAATCAACAAACCGTTGTTTGACGAGCATAAAATAGCGAAACCGCTTGAGGTAACTTTCACAAATGAGGAAGGACGGACACTGAACGGATACGTTCTGCCTCCTGCCGATTATGAAAAGGGGAAGAAATATCCTGCAATTTTCGATATCCACGGCGGCCCGAAATCCACTTATGGCACGGTATTTTTCCACGAGATGCAATATTGGGCCAGTCAAGGTTATGCCGTTTTGTTCACCAATCCGACAGGCAGCAACGGGCGGGGTAATGATTTCGCGGATATACGCGGGAAAATCGGGACTGTCGACTACAACGATCTTATGAGTTTTGTCGATGCGGCAATTGAACAGTCGGGATTTATTGACGAAAATCGCCTGGGAGTTACGGGAGGTTCTTACGGAGGCGTGATGACAAACTGGATTATCGGGCATACCGACCGTTTCAAGGCCGCCGTTTCACAGCGAAGCGCTTCGTCGTGGCTGACGTTCAGCAATACAAGCGATATAGGACATACGTTCACATATACCTATTTCGGAACTGATTTATGGAAAAATCACGACCTGCTGTGGGACAGGTCGCCGCTGAAATACGCCGACAGGGTGAAAACGCCGACACTTTTCATCCACAGCGAAAAAGATTACCGCTGCTGGCTTGTCGAAGGGTTGCAAATGTATTATGCGCTGCAATATTTTGAAGTGCCATCCAGGATTGTGATTTTCGAAGGCGAAAACCACGAACTCTCGCGTTCGGGCAAACCCGTCAACCGTATCAAACGCCTTGACGAGATAACGAAATGGTTTGATAACTATCTTAAAAACGATTGATTATGAACAGGAAAATTTTGCTTTTATTGGCGTTTGTGCAGACCGTTGTCTTTCGCTGATTTTCGCAGGACGGGTATTACTTTGCAGGTCGCGGCAAACTCAATCCCGCCATTCCCTGCGCCCGAGGAGTTTTCTGGTTTTCGTATCGACCATTCACTTGTCCGTTACGACAATAAATAAGAATACTACGAACGCAAAATTAATTAGTTAAACGGATAGTTGGCTGGTATCCTGGATATACTTGAAGAAAAACCCTGCTCCGCCGGGAAAATAGCGGATTTGCTAAAGTAGTCAGAGTAATTAAAAGGCCGTCGGGATTTTTATCCTGACGGCCCTAAAGCATAGTTTGAATAAGCGTCGGTTAAATCTATCTAAGATACAATTAAATAACGTATGGTATTATGAACCTTTACTTAACAAATAATCCAATTATTGGATTAATTACCGGCAGGTTATTATTTCATAGTGCAAATATAAATCAAATATTTCTATTTTGCAATATAAATCAAATATTTATAAAAAACAATCTGATTCTTTTATATTTTCCATGCAGATCATTATATATTTAATCAGTTCTTCTCGAAATCATATATTATTAATACGCTTTTTCATCGTGACTGTTAGTATGAGCGGAGGCTGTAACAATGATCGAAGTTTATGATGACCGTGTTGAAATATCTATCCTGGGCGAAGCTCAAAAAGGCCGTCAGAATAAATCCTGACGGCCTCAAGGCATAGTTTGAGTAAGCGTCGGTTAAATCTCCAGATAAGATACAACTAATATATGTATCACGAACTTTTACTTAATAAATAATTCACTAATTGGATTATTTACCGATAGGTCATTATTTTATATTGCAAATATAAATCAAACATTTCTATTTTGCAATATAAAACAAATATTTATAAAAAACAATCTGATTCCTTTATATTTTCCATGCAGATCCTTATATATCTAATCAGTTTTTCTCGGAATCATATTCAAATGGGGATGTGATTCAGGAGGAGATATACCAATTGTATAATTTGCATACTCCTTCTTCTATGTCAATCCGGTGACGCCAACCTAAAGAATGCAGTTTAGACGGGTCTGTAAGTTTACGCATGGCGCCATCCGGCTTTTCTGCATTAAAGATAATCTCGCCATCATAACCAATTGTTTTCACTATTAATCCGGCTAACTCCTGGATGGAAATTTCTTTTCCCGTACCTATATTGATGTGGCAGTTACGAACTTCGTTCTTATCCTTTGCCAAATCCTTAAAATCAACATGCTCCATTATATATACGCAGGCGTCGGCCATCTCTTCGCTCCAAAGAAATTCACGCAACGGCTTTCCTGTACCCCATAATTCAACGGCATTCGTTGTAATACCGTATTTCTGCAGAAGTTGTACGATGGCCTCTTTCCTGGCGGTTTCTCCATTTTCCCCCTCCGCCGGGCGTTTCTTCAGGTCTTTACGAATAGCGTCCCAATCCTGCTTTTTAAGTGCATTGGCCAGATGGATTTTACGAATCATAGCCGGCAATACATGGCTTCGTTCCAAATCGAAATTATCATTCGGGCCATACAGATTTGTTGGCATTACGGCGATATAGTTCGTACCATACTGTAAGTTGAAACTTTCACACATCTTTAATCCGGCAATCTTTGCAATGGCATAAGGTTCATTCGTATATTCCAAAGGGGCGGTAAGCAGTTCATTTTCATTCATCGGCTGCTTCGATTCTTTGGGATAAATACAGGTGCTTCCCAGGAACAACAGTTTTTTTACCTGATGGCGGAAAGATTCGCCAATTATATTTTGTTGTATCTGCAGATTATTATAAATAAAATCTGCCCGGTAGGTAGTATTTGCCATGATACCTCCCACCTGTGCTGCGGCTACCAGCACATATTCCGGTTGCTCTTTATCAAAGAAACCCTTTACTGCCATACTGTCCCGCAAATCCAGCTCATGGGAGTTCCTTCCCGTCAGGTTGGAGTATCCTTTCTGTTTGAGGTTGTTCCAGATGGCGGAACCAACTAAACCTAAATGGCCGGCTACATATATTTTAGCATTTTTATTCATTATTTTCTTCCGGCATTTGGCGCATATGAAGTTTCTTTACAAATTTCATATCATGATGAGCCATTATTTTTACTAATTCGGAGAAACTTGTTTGGGTTGGGTTCCATCCTAATAATGTCTTTGCTTTGGACGGGTTTCCTAACAACTGTTCAACTTCCGCCGGACGGAAATATTTCGGGTCTACTTCCGCCAATACCTTTCCGGTAGCGACATCGATCCCTTTTTCATCAATCCCTTTGCCTTCCCATCGGAGTTCAATGCCCACTTCTTTAAAAGCGAGCGTACAAAATTCGCGTACCGTATGATATTCGCCGGTAGCAATCACAAAGTCTTCCGGGACATGATATTGAAGCATCAACCACATACATTCCACTTATTCTTTAGCATATCCCCAGTCGCGCAACGAATCCAGGTTGCCCAAATAAAGTTTATCCTGGAATCCCTGTACGATACGGGCAGCCGCCAGCGTAATCTTCCGGGTAACAAACGTTTCTCCTCTTCTTTCGCTCTCATGGTTGAACAAAATACCATTCACGGCAAACATACCATAGCTTTCCCGGTAATTTTTTGTTATCCAGAAGCCATATTGTTTTGCCACCCCATAGGGAGAGCGGGGGTAGAAAGGCGTTGTCTCGCTTTGTGGCGTTTCCAGTACCTTTCCATACAATTCGGAGGTAGAGGCCTGATATATCTTCGTTTTTTGCTCCAACCTCAATATACGGATAGCTTCCAGTATGCGCAATGTGCCCACTGCATCTGCTTCGGCCGTATATTCCGGTACATCAAACGAAACCTTTACATGGCTCTGGGCCGCCAGGTTATAAATCTCGTCTGGCTGTACCGCCTGGATAATCCGAATGAGCGAGCTGCTATCCGTCATATCCCCATAATGCAGGTTTATCAGCCGCTGCTGTTTCATATCCCGCACCCACTCATCCAGATACAAATGTTCAATCCGCCCTGTATTAAAAGAAGACGACCGCCGTATAATCCCATGCACCTCGTATCCCTTCCCTATTAATAACTCGGCCAAAAAAGACCCGTCCTGTCCGGTTATACCGGAGATTAATGCTATTTTCTTCATATTCATACTCTTTTTACTTAAAAAGAACCTACGTTTGAGATGCAAATGTAGCAAAACCGTCTGTCAGTATGATGGTTGGAAGAAAAGTTTTAAAGGAAGACACGAAGAATATAAGATTGGGAGGAAAAGGAGGGGGAGGAAAGGAAGCCGGGCCGTTTTACAATATGCTCCCGTTAAGGCTTATTTGCCGACATATTTTAAGGAATTTGCATTTTCAGCTAACAGTCATTTTGTACGGAAAGGGGAGAACCGGAGGGCGGTTTTGAATGTTTTCGTAATCAAATGAGCCATGATTGCCTGTTTTGCGGAAGGGCTTCGGAAAAACATGACGGAGTCTTGAGGAAAGGATTACGATACTTTTGCAAAAGCGCTGCGACGTCTTTGCAAAAGCGCTGTGATGGTTTGCTGAAGACGTCGTAATGAAAAATCGGAAGGCTCGGAAGCGCCCGTAAAAGTGGCTTTCGAGGGCTTGAAACGGCGCTGAAACGACTGTTTTCACCCACTGTTTTTATTGGGCAAACAGATGGCAGATCGCTGTCTTTTGCGTTATTTTATAGATGTACAGGATTCATAGGCGCGCATATAGTCAACATTTCCTTTCTTTTCATGTTATTTTATCAAAAGGCACGTGCCAAATGCAGCGCGTTTTGGAGAGTTATCCCGGATGAGGATATAAATAAGCGAAACAGGGAGGGGATAAAATGACAGAATGTCAAAATAGCAAAATGACGGAAGCCTTGGGTTTAAAATGTCTTTCGCTTACCAGCTTTCCTTCAGGCGTAAAATTTGAAGATACAGATTACAATTATTTTCTTCTATGTTCAATAATCTGCACCATGTGCTATCATTCAGATAATATAATTGTTCAAAATCAGATTGAGTATTGTCCATATCATTTATTAGATGTTTGGAACAGATTAAATCGTTGTTTGATTTATTCAGGAAAACCCATTTATATTTATAATAAGGTCTGTCTCCAAAAATATAATAGACTATCAGCAAATAGTTCGTTGCATTTACAAAACTTGACATCATCGTATATCCTTCCAATTCTTCCGCTCTCCAGTCTCTTTTTATTCTTATCTCTCGCGGAACTTTCTGCTTCAGGTCAAATTGGAACAATTTTGTTAATGTGTCTTTTGTTATATAAGAAAAATCATCCCAATTCCTGTCGTAGTAATAAATTCCTTCATCCGATCTGTTATAATAGTTACCGGTATATTCAAATTCATCATCTGCAGGCACATCATTTATATATATTTTTTTTGTAATGCCGTTTGTATCGGATAACCAGACTCCAGAGGTTTGTTTTCTGTCATAGAATGGCAAGATAAACAGATTGTCTTCATTTTCCATAACCGTAAAATCTCTGGCATATAGATTTTCCGTTTTATATGATTTGACAAAATCACCTTGATATGTGTATTTGATAATTTTTAGCGAGCCTCTGTCGTAAATGCAAATATGATTCAAAACCGGATCAATTGCAAACGCAGAAATCGTCGTAAATTCATTCGGACCATTTCCTCTATAATTGATTTGTTTTATGATATCTCCCGACTTTGTAAAGACAAATATTCCTTCTCTGCCTGTGTCTTGAATGATAATCGTATCTTCGTCTATAAATAATTTCTCTACGCCTGATATTAAACAGGTATCCCGGGTATTCAGCGTTAGATAGTCTATACTTTTTACAAAACTCGAATAATATATCGTATCCACATCTTTTTCCAGATCAATAACAATCTTCTGTTCCGTATTTACATCTGAACAAGAGAAGAAAACAACAAAAAAACAGCTCAGGCTTATAACTGATTTGAATATCATCTTGAGTAAATTAAAAATATTCATAAAGCTACCATAAATACCGATAAAATCATTTTTTTCATAACTTTTTCCTTTTTGACGTTTAAGATATGGTTTGTTCAGTCAAATACCACAAGATACAGGTTAAAAAAACATAATACCCCCTGCGGAATTGCTTGGCGCGCATATAGTCAATACTTCCATGCAGGAAACATTGGTTATATTTAA
>JAITRG010000005.1 GCA_031288515.1 Tannerellaceae bacterium | reverse complement strand
GGAACTCTATCTCAATGGTTTTCCCTGTCTGCTTGAAATCGGAGAAAAACGGATAGAAAGGAATCTCCACTTTCGCTCCCTGGGAGATGCGTAGCGTCGTGATGCTGTCTTCGTCCAGTACCCATCCATTTGTCTTGAAGTTAAAGCCGGTCAATGCGGCTTCGATACTGTTGTACTTCCATACGCCCGGCCTCTCTTCGTTATTGCTTCGCCCGTTGGAAGTAAGGAAGAGTTCCAGCCCTTCCGTTTCGGCTTCCGAATCGATAGGGGATTTCGCAACGACAAGGTTAAATTCCTTCGTAACGTCTCCGGCTGCAATTTCCAGCTTCAACGCCCCGTATCCTGGAATGCGGTACGACCATACCTGTTGCAGGCGGTCGACAATCAGGGTGGACACGACTTCATTGTTCGCCTTCAGTTGTATCTGGGCGGTAGACGCTACCGGATTGTACACGGAAAACGGTATGACTATATTATCGTACTGCGCCGCTTCCGTTTTATTGAAAGACGACGAGATGATGACGTCGGTAGAACCCGCCTGCACATACGTGATACTGAAGTTCAGTATATTGGAAGAAATCTCTACCCCTTCCGATTCCATGGTAGCGTATACCTTCAGCGAATGGCTTCCGTGCGTAAGTTCCGGCAGTCTGTAATATAACTGCCTGTTGGTAGTAGCGGTGGTAACGGTATCCAGGGCGACGCCGTCGAGGATAAAATGTATCGTCTTCTCGCCTGAGCCTTTTGGCGTATAGGGAATACTTATATCGCTGCCGTAAGCGAGCGAATCGTCAAAGGAAGATTCCAGTATGAGGTTGATTACCCCCACCCGGATATTGAGCGACCGTATCGCGCCGTAACTGTCCGTTACCTGAATACGCACCTGGTTCTGCCCGTCCGACAGATAGGCGGTAATATCAAAGTCAACGTTGCCCTGACTGATCGATTGCGTATATACGCGTGCGTTATTCACATAATAGGCAGCCGTACCGTTGCCTGTTGGCTCCTGCGTCTCGCTGTCCAGCGAAGTGAACGTGTACCTTAGCGTGACCGGCTGTCCTTTGGGAACGCCCATCGAAGCGTCTCCCCGGTTGATAAGGCGAAGAGTAGAACCTCCGCCCCCGCCGCCTGACCCTCCCGAACCGCTTCCCACCGGTATGGGATCGCCGATAACAACGCCCCCTGAAGTAAGGAACAGTTCTCCGTTTTCAGAGAATCCCCCGTCTATCTTGTTTTGTTCGAGCAGGTCTATGCGCGGTATTGCTTCTGCGGCTTTTCCTCCTTCTTCTGCCGCATAGTCTCCCTGTTCTTTGGCGTAATTGCCGGCATTGTTTGCATTGGCTGTAGCCTCGATTAAAGGGCTTATCAAAACGGCAATCTCCTGAGCGGCCGTATTGGCATTTTCGATGGCTGAATTTACATTTCCAGCCGCTGTATTGGCTGCATTTTTAGCAGAAGTAGTTTCCGCGATAAGCTGTGCCGCGACCTGGGATATTCCTTCCATCGTTTGCCTGGCTTCAGTGGCTGCGTCGGTTGCCGGCTGTCGGTTAAAGCCGATATAATCATGATACGTTTTCCCTGCGTTTTCAGGCTCTCCGGCCCATAATTCATAAGCGGACAAGCCCGTTTCCCCTTTGATACCTGCTTTTTGCTCTTCCGTCAGGTCATTGAATTTAACAATCAGGTCGGCCATGGGAATAAGTAAAAAATACGCAGAATCCTCTTCTCCTTCATACTTCATTTCTATCCCCTGTCCGGTTCTCCGTAACACGGGCGTTTTGCCTTTTGCCTGAACGCCCGTGTTCACCCCGTTCACGTGCCAATATCCGTTCACGACGGTTGGTTTTATATCAGATGCAATCTGCTCTTTCAATACCCCCACCTTTATACTTGCATCCGAGCCGCCCAGGTCGGTTTTACTTGCCAGCAAAAAGTCATTGTCCGAAAGGCTGGCATATGTGGTAAAGTCTTTAATATCTTTTTGCCCCTCCATTATTCTTCATTTTTAAGCTGGTTAAATATCTGCCAGAACACCTCCCATATTTCCGGTAGATTTTCCTGCTCTTTTATGTGGCAACGGAAAAAACCGTTAGCATATTCGATACTGGCATTCAGGGATGTTTCGTTCACATCATCCGCGCCGGCGCTCTCATCTTTCAAAAAGGAGACCAGAAGGCCTTCCGTTATTCCGGAGGGCAATACACGCTGTTCATAATAGGCGACAATATTGCCCGATTGAGTACGCCCGTTCAGAACGGAACTTTGTACGGTGAGTGTTAAAGGTGCTTTATCCATTTTTATATAATTAATTATTATCGCATTAAGTTTGTTATATACCAGCAGGTATTATAATAATACAGGGTAACGGAATCCCCCTTCGACAGATCAATATTCCCATAATTATGCCCCGTATTATTATTATCGGAAGGAGTACCTCCTTTCCAGTCAATCAAATTTCCCCCGTCTACGCCTTGCAGGTTGATTGATTCGGTAGCCCATTTAGTGATAAGAATCCTGATTTCAAAAGACGTACTGAAATCCGAATCCCATAAGCCGGTCTGATTTTTTATCTGCTGCCCGCTGGGAAGCGCCACCCTTACATATTCATTCGGTTGGAAGATAAACCGGTGATGTTTCATAAAATTCAGCGTAATCGTGTCCGAGCGGGGATCGCTTGAGAAGAATGGCCGTTCAAACATAACCATGTTTCCTTCATTCAT
>JAITRG010000215.1 GCA_031288515.1 Tannerellaceae bacterium | reverse complement strand
ATATGCCGACGGACACGGAACGCATTCCTTCTTCTATCCCTCCGTAAGCGGTTCGTGGTTGGTTACCAACACCTTCAGAGAGCGGCTGCCCGAATGGGTATCCTTTGCCAAAGTGCGCGGCTCGTGGGCGCAGGTAGGTAACGATACAAATCCTTACATTATCAATACGGCTTACGAACTGAATACGTCCAACGTCGCATCCGGCGGCTCTTACTACGGATTGAAACTGCCGGTATCTACCTACGACGCCAATCTGAAGCCGGAACGTAAAAACGCCTGGGAAGTAGGCGCCGACTGGCGCTTTGCTGACAACCGCTTTGGCGTAGACGTTACGTATTATAAAGAAAACACCAAAAACCAGATCATGTCAATCGCCGTTCCTTACCAGTCCGGCATTACCGAACAGTTGATCAATGCCGGCGACATCCAGAACCAGGGGGTTGAATTAGCCGTCAACCTGATACCCGTAAGGACAAAAGACCTGGAATGGAGCGTCGATTTAACGTATACGAAGAATAACAACAAGATTATCTCCCTTCACAAAAACGTAGCCGACTTCATCCGTTTGGAAGGCGACCAGGCTTATGGTAACTACCGCATCGCATCCGTTGCCAAAGTAGGCTCGTCTTTCGGTACGTTGATGAGCGACAGTTATTATAAGATAGACCCGTCTTCCGGCTTGCCGATGCTGGTATGGATGGACGACGCCCGGCGTACGCATTATTTGCGCAACGAAGCCGAAATTGTAGAAATAGGCCCCAGCGTTCCCGACTTTTTAGGGTCTTTCTCTACCGGCCTGCGATACGGGAACTGGTCGCTGAACGTTTCTTTAGACATGCGCTTCGGCGGATATGTCGCTTCTTACAACTCCCGCTACGGAACGGCTTACGGATTTACGGAAAAATCATTGGAAGGAGCCCCCGGCCACGGCGGATTAAGCTGGACGTCCAAATATGACGGCATGACCTATTACGACGGCGTAATTCCCGAAGGTATCATCCCCGCAGGTACCAACGTCAAACAAGCGGACGCAACCTATTATACCGTAGGTAGCGGAGGCGTATCCGCCGCAGGAGAATCTTACCGGGAACTGATAAATAAAGGAGTGATAGAACCTACGCACGCCGGCGCGTGGAATTACAGAAACAATGCCTGGACAATGGCCGGGCGAGACTACGGCGTAATATCCGACAGTTGGGTGAAAAAGCTGAACTACATCGCCCTGCGCGACGTTTCCGTAAGCTACGTCATGCCGCAAACAGTCTGCCGCAAACTAAGCGCAAAGAACATGACGCTCACTTTAGCCGGACATAATTTAGGCTACCTGCTGAATACCATGCCGAGCGGCGAGAATCCCGAATCGGTAAGCGGTACGGCGGCGGCAGAATTTCGCTCGCGTTCATTCCAGGGAGTTACATCCAACTTTACATTTAACGTAAGCCTTGGTTTCTGATGATTTAGCATAATTAGTACATTTAAAACGAAAAAATATGAAAAGATATAAAAATATGGTAGCTGCCGTTTTAGCCGGCGTAACTTTATTTTGCACAGGCTGCCGGGAAGATTTTTCCGATATAAATCAAGACCCTGCCGCCGTGACGCAGGGGAATCCGTCCTACCTGTTTGCTCAAACGATTCTTGAGTTTGAACCTTCCGATTACCTTTACTGGTTCTACAATGCTACGTCTATCTTCCAGTGGACGCAAATGGCGGTTCCTTTCGGCGGAGTTACCTCTACGCTTGTAGAAGGCGCGCCGCTGCAATCATTCAAAAGCGTCAACGTATTGAAGTATGTCAATGAATTGGCGTATGTACGTTCGCAGATGACGGAAGAAGAAAGCGCCCGCTACGAACAATATGCAGCCTGCATGGATATTCTGGCTGTCTATATGGGTATTTTCGACTCCGATTTCATTGGCGATATCCCTTATACCGAAGGAGCGAAAGCCATTCACGGCGGAACGTTAACGCCGAAATACGATCGCGTGGAAGATTTGTATACGCTATGGCTCGCAAGCCTGGATAACGACGTGAAAGCGCTGACTGCCGCTACCGAACAGGTATTCGAAGCCTCGCAGGATCCTGTTTACAAAGGCAACAAAGCAAACTGGGCGAAGCTGGCCAATTCGTTGAAGCTGAAACTGGCCGCCCGCATGATTAACATCGACAGGGCCAAAGCCCTCCAGTTGGCAAGCGAAGTGGCCAATTCTCCCGCAGGCTTTATTAACGGCGAAGGAGAAGACTTTTTATTCAACAAAGCCATCTACAACAGCTCCAACAACGATTACGCCTATCACTGGGAAAATGATGTGCTCCAATCGATAGGAGGGTCAAAAACAGTCATTGATTTCATGGTAGACAACAGAGACCCGCGCGTACGCTTTATCTACAGGAAAAACGCCTGGAACTCCAAAGTACTGCAAGCTTTCTTCGACGCCGGAAGACAAAACGACGTGCCCGCTTACATTATGGAGAACGTTGAATACGAAACAGACGCCGACGGAAAATACCGGTTCAAGGCATGGAAAGGCGCCGGAGAGCCATGGGTACGTTACCAGGGATTCCCGCTCGACTTTAATGCCGGCCAGCAGGCTGCCAGGTTTGGCGACTGGTTTAACTACGGTATCCGGTGCAAATTGGAAAACGTAACGTATTATCCTTTCTCCGAATATCAGAAAGAAATGATTTACGGACGTATCGACTTCAGGCTGCCTGTAGCCCCGGGCGACGCAGTGGTGGAAGACAAGGAAGACGTACCCTGGTGGGGTATGTATATGACCACGGCCGAAACAAACCTCTACCTGGCAGAGTTTGCCCTGTTGGGAGCCAATCTGCCCGAATCGGCCGAATCGTATTACAACCGTGCGCTTGCCGCCTCGGTAAAGGAATACAATTTGTTGGCTAAAAACAACAAAATACCTTATTACGGAACAACGTATAATTACGACCCGAATGAAAAAGTAATCGATCTGCAAGACGGCGAAATCGAAACCATGATGAGTAAGGACGCTTATACGTTAAGCGGAAACAAAGCGGCCGATCTGGAAAAAGTATATATCCAGCAAATGCTTCATTTCAATATGCAACCGATCGATCAATATACGACGGCCAAACGTTCAGGCCTGCCCAAAATCGGTTCTGCCTTATTCAACCGGGTAGATTATGCGGCAAACAATGTCCCGGTAACGCTGTTCCCGCGCCGTATGGCGCTGAATGCTCCGGCCAATACCGACCTGATGTATCCCGTACTGACCGAATCGTATAAAGTGCAGGGTTATAGCGTAGGATCAGGCGCTATCCTGAACTCCGAACGGACATGGCAAGACAGGAATAATCCGCAATGGGGAGAAGGGCCCGTAATGTAACGGCGCCCGTCAAACCGTTTACTGAAAACCGTTGCGCATACGCGCGACGGTTTTCTTATTTATATGCGGGCGTACAGCCTGAACATCATGGAATACAGCCTCGCGCTCCTGCCTCCTTCATTATTCCCAACAAAAAAACCTCCTATCCGATTGCGGTAATACAAATATTCGTATATTTGCACCGCAATTGGCCGAAATAGCTCAGTTGGTAGAGCAATTCATTCGTAATGAATAGGTCGCCGGTTCGAGTCCGGCTTTCGGCTCATTTCCCGCCAATATGCCCTCCTGCGTTCCTGCCATGGCGCACTTTTTCAATCTCAATGGAAAAATAAAAAAATAAAAAAAACTCATATTTGGACGCCATTTGAAAAAAATGTTGTTCTTTTGCAAAAAATTACGCGCGTTTTATATATATCCGTTTTTGATAAGAAGAAAATAATGCTCAAACATCCTTCTATTGTATGAAATAAAACTTGAAATAGACTTTTAATAACTTATCCATTTTTTTATGAAACAGAAAAAAACAAAACAAAAATGCTATGGGGCGATCCTGTCAAAAATGATGGGGTTGTTTTTGATCGGAGCGGGCCTCTCCTCAGGAGTACATGCGCAAGTAACCATAGGTAGCGGAGAAACGCCGGCTAAAGGGGCGCTTTTAGACATGAAGGAGTTTAATGGAAACAACGAGACAAGCAAAAAAGGCGTTCTTTTCCCCCGCGTCAAGCTTAAAGACCTGAACTCGCTAAGCCCTTTGGTGGAAACTGCCGATGCGACAGAAAAATCAATCCACAAAGGTATTGTAGTTTACAACATTACCGTAAAGGATCCTTTAAAAGAAGGGCTTTATTACTGGGACGGAAATGCATGGGTGTACGTTTATACGCAGAACGATACGAAAGCATGGGGTATTACGGGAAATGCCGGCACAGATACTGTCAGGAATTATATAGGAACTTCCGACGGCAACGCTTTAAGCATCCGCACAAATGCGAAGGAAAGAATGTTGATAGACGCAAACGGCTACGTCGGAATAGGAACAAACAAGCCAACTAAGATGTTGGAGATAAACGGCCCCGCGCAAATAAACGGCAAAACATATTTGAAAACGGCAGACCCCGCCCCGCCGAGCGACGGCGTATCGCAATTAGTAAGAAATAACGCTACAGGGGAAGTTTTATCGTTGGTAACCGGGAAAAACAGCAAAGCGCTCAATTACATATATTATGTCATCGAGTGCAGCAGCAAGGAGACAGGGCATTCGGATTGGATAGATGACTTTGACACAAAAATAGGAGACGATCAATTTATGCTTGCCGTCGTTGGTTCGTCATTTAAAACCAACACTACAGGTTCGGGGCTTAGCACGAATGGCTCCGGAAGCGGCACCTTTGCGCCCTCCGTAGTGCAGGCAATTCCCAAAAACGGCACATGGCATTTGCAGGCAGATTATACCGGGGCCGCGCCTGCCGACGGTAAACCCGGTACCTGGACTATCCATTGCCTTGCCATTAATCTCTCCATAATCAAGAAGGTAGATATAACTAACGGTAATTATACAGGCGACGGCTCAAAGTTTAAAATGAGAGATAAGACAGACAGCGCCCCGGCTGCGCCGAGCGGTTTGTTTGAATAGGCGACTGAACGGCGAATGGCTTCCCTTTTGCCATCCCTTGAAGGGCTTAGCTTTCATACGCCAGTTGCCGTCGCAGGCGGATGGGGGTGCAGTTGAACTGCTTTTTGCAGAAGCGGGTGAAATGGCCGGCGAATTTGAAACCGAATTCGGTACGGATTTCGTCGAGGGTCTTGTCGGATTCGGCTAAGAAGAAATGGATGTGTTTGGCTTTCTGGTTCAGGAGCCATTGGTAAGGCGACATGTTGAACTCCTCTTTGAACTGGGAGCTGAACGATCTTTTTTCTATGCCTATGCGCTGGGCCAGGCCGTCTACGTGGAGCTCTTTGCGATAATTGCGCAAAACCTGTATCCTGAAATGAGGAGACTTGCCTATTACCGGATAGAACATATTGGCTATATCTTCTTTCCTGTAAAAGAATCTTAAAATGGTAGCGAACTCCATTTCTTTGACGTCTTGCAAAATCTTCTTGTTTATTTTATGCTCGGCATAGAGAACGAGGTGGCTCACGAAGCGTTCTATCGGTTCGCAAAAGGACAGCTTGACGAACGACTGCTCCCGCTGCGAGCAGTAGTCCAGCAAGCTGTTCGTATACTCTTTGTCGAGATAAGCCATCGGGTTCTCGATGGTAAACAATACGATTTTGGAATGTTCCAGCGTTTTACATTTCACATCGGCGGCGATGGGGATGAAGAAAAACTCTTTACTTTGTATTTTCCTGTTGACAAAATTGTTACAACTGATTTTCAGCTTGCCTTCAAGTAAAAAAAGGATGTGATTGTAATCTTTGTTTTCGAGGCTGAAAACACAGTCTTCTTTTACTTCATGGGATTTGAATCCCATGGATTGAGCAAGAGAAAATACCCGCAAAGATAACGGCTTCTTACTGGCAATTTGGCGATTATTCATGTCTATCAAAATATAATCACTACTTACAGGCAGAAAAGAAAGGGCCGTTTGACGCCTGCCCTTTCTTTTCTTATGGCAAATAATGTCGTTTATTTAACAAATACTTTTTGTGTCAGGTAATCTTCATTTAGTTTCACTTTTACAATATAGGCCTGTTGTCCGTCCGCTTGTATACGGAAATAATCCGAACGCATCGCGCTACTGTAAACCAAAGCCCCGGTAAGGCTGTACACTTGCAGACTGCTTACGGGAGAAGGGGTCTGCACATAGATATAACCGTCTCTCGAGGTTACGTTCAGGTCCGTTATGCCGATCGTTTCACTGTCTAAACCTATACCAGTATAGGTAGTGCGCAGGCTGAAACGGTCGTTCAGTTCGATTACCTTGTCGGTCGCCGATTTTTTTGTTACCGTAAAGACGTATGCCGGGTTCTTTTGCAAATCGGTTTCCTTATTGTTCTGGGCATGGTCTATCAGATATACGTTATGCCCGAAGGTTGCCATTCCGCTAAACTCTAAGGTTACGGAGCCGGCTTTGTCCGTACGCAGGCCTAACGGTATATGTTGCGAGAAGTCGCTGCTCGAGTTAATCGCCAGCGCCTCCCTGGTAGGAGCGAACGAATAGACCTCCAAAGGTATTACATTGTCTTCCAGCTGATAGAACAGTTTGTGCATATCCTCCTTACTGTTGTAAGCGGGGGATGTACTTTCGTTGTAATGCAATACGGCATAACTCACCCGCTTGTCCTGAACCGCCTTTATACGAAGAATGTTTGTCTCCTGCGCGCCGGCCCGCAGTTTATAAGGGCTGCCGGGAGTTGTGGTAGTCCAGTCTGACGACGACATACTAACCGTTCCAACAACGGTTGTTTCCCCCGTTTTTTGAACGAAGAACGACTGTAAAGGAGGAATATAAGACGGCGAAACGGCGTTGGAAGGAATGGTTGAGACGACAAACCTGTTGCCCAGATCTCCAATCGTTCCGATTTGCTGAAAACCGCTTGTTATCTGACCATCCCAGATAGCATAAGTAGTAGTACTTAGTCTGCCGGAATTAGCCGTTAAAAACTTATTTACATCCAGGTATGCCATATAGGGATTTACTACCTGAATCAGGGCGCTGCCGTTTATATCGTTGACCACATCCATGTTAAATGTAGCGGGTTTACCGTAGGTAATGAATTTACTTCCATCTGTTCTTAATGACACATCATAGGACTGACTATTTACATCTGTATAGGAAGCGGCGGTTTGCGGGAAAACAAATGATTTATCCTTATTGCCAGACGTATTCGTTACCTTCAGGTTAAATGCCTTGCCTAATGGCAGCGGTTCGTCCAAACTTCCGAAGGTGGCGGTAAAGGAATTTACGGCGGCAACAGAAGTCCCATCCGGATTGGCATGCTGGAACAGATTCATATAGACGTCTCCGGATTTAAGACTAGTACCTTCTTCGAAATGATAGTCGCCCGAATACATTGATTTCAATGGGGCAGACCACATGACGAAACGGTCTCTTTCGTCTGCGTTCAATTTGAATTCTACCTCGGCAGTCTGGTAATTCAGATGATGGATACCTGCAATCATGGCACGGTCTCCCATTTTAATATTGGCGCAACTTGCCGGGGCGGTAAGCTCCGGATAGTATTTCGCCCCGGAAGGAATGATCACATCCACGCAACTGCTTGGGTAGTAAGTTACCGGAGTTTCTTTACCGCTTGCATCAACTTCTTTCCAGTTATTCGGATTATGCCAATTCGTGTCTGTAAGGCCTGTCCATTTCATTTTACTGGTGGAAGTAGACACTTTAAAGTTTATCCGTTTCGGAGGCAGGTAACCGCTTAAAGAAGTGTTTGGGGTTGGCACATCCGTGATGACATTGAGAGGCTTAACATAAAATGAAGTATCCGAAGCCGGGAATGTGGGATTACCGCTGATCGGGTTGACGTCATCATCGCTCTCATAATATTCAAATGTTACTTCTTCCGGCTGTACCGGCAACGATTTAACTTTCAGCGTATAATTTTGTCCGCCACAAAGAAGCGTATTGGGCGGCGTTTCCAATTCGGCTACATATATATAGATATATCCCGCCGGCAGTAAAGGCTCATCTGTGTAATTGTATATATAACATACCAGACCTCCTGTAACAGGCGCTGTAAACTGTAATTTTTGATTTACGACTTCAGGTATTGGTAGTGTATTACCGGGGGCGGGAACAACAGTAAAGTCCTTTATTGTTTTTACTGCCGGTGAGAACCGGGTCAATATATCATTTCCCAATACATCTAAAACGACTGTCTCGCCCGGAAGAACCGTATAATAATCGGCCCGCAAATAAAAATAAGACAAAACGTCCCAGTTATTCGTCCAGTCGCAATCGGTAAAACTACTCATTACCTCCGGTTTTTCAAATACGTCGCCTTTAGTAATTCCTCCTACCGTTTCAAAACTATCGTCGCATACGCGGATGAGGAATGATTCAGCATTATCGGCCACAGTCTTTAACGGTACTTTAATTGTTATATTTTCACCCGTATAAACCGCGCTGCCTACGTTGCCTTCATAGTATATTGCACCTGATGAAGCCGTCCTCCCTTTATATATTTTGATCGGAGTATTTACGTTAATAGCGGCTTCTCCTGCATTGGAGATGACAAATTGAATCGTATCGACCTTAGTGGAAACATCAGCCTTGGCGAACTTCAAATCTGAAATAACGGCGTTAGGAATTTTAACCAAAGGCGCATAAACAGACTTGCCCCCACTGCCATCAACGGAAAAATAAGGAACCTGGCCGATATTCATATTGTAAATATACGTCTCATAACTATCGTCTGCGTCCTTGTAGAAAGCGGCGGCGGGCGACAACGGATGCGGCGGAAATTTTGGCGGTTGTGGAACTTGTAAACTGTCGGTAATCTTCATAGGCGAATACATGAATTGATTCCAAACCGTGCGGGCCGGCGCCAAATCGACGTTAGCGCCCTGAACCGCATAAAGGAAATCACGCGTTGACTTCTTCTCCGATCCGGACACCAGCATATCCCCGGAATAGTCGCCATCCAAATCCACAATCACCGGATATTCAAATCCCGTATTTGATTCAACGGGTTTTTGAAATATAGTTACATCCGGGTTAGTGTTTCTCAAAGCTACGAACGGCACGATTGGCCTGATAATACGCAATCTTCGTTCGTCCCTGTAGCAAATTTCGTTTACTCCATCGTTATCAAAGTCAAACAGAGAAATACCCGTATTAACGGATTCATCGGAATGTTCCATCATAAAGGATACTTTCAAACGGTCGAAAACGGATACGCCGGGCGTATTATCCCAAGTAAACGAGATAAGCGAACCTTTTGCCCTATTCTCAGAGTTGTCTGTTGGTTCTCCTGTTCTTGGATAAGAAACAGCCATACTGTCCGCCACATTCGGATGTACGGGATAGCCCGCCCATGAATTACCATACAAATAACAATAGAACATCGGGCCTAATATGGATATTTCCGGTAATTTTTGTCCTCTTTGTTTTTTTCCGTCAATATCTGCTATATACATATACGAATAGGTGCCGGTAACTCCATAGTTCGACAGCGGAATGTTCAGAATGGCTTTAAGCGTTGCCGTAGAGTTCGCAGGCGTGCTTTTGTCCAACTGCGCGTTCCAAACTACAATCCTTAGTTTGTTCGCAGATCCTGCATTATTCCCTATACCATCAGAGATAAAATTGGATTCAACATAATAAGAAGCAACGATTTCGGGTATACCGTCTCCATCAATATCAGCAACAGCCGTTCTGGCGTCTGTAAAAGCGCGTACGGCTGATATTCCGGTCTTTACGCCATTACCTTGCAGCCAGGCTTTTTCATTAACCGGAAGTTTATCCATTATATTAAGAGTCTCACATGTGTTCTGGTTTAAATCAAGATTATAATAAACCTTTCCTCCGGCGCAAATTTCGTATTCTCCATCGCCATCAAGGTCATATACGTAGGCAAAGCCAATTTTCGAGTTACCTTTTTCGGTATTATTTGGTACTTGCGATTCCCTTCCTTTAAAATCACGGCCCACATAAGCTGCATCAACGTCTTCAGGATCTTCCTTTAATGTTCCATAGGTAAGCAGTTTTTCTCCTGTTTCCGCATCAAATATTTTATTATAGGCTAATATTTCAGCTTTTCCATCTTTATTAAAATCAACGATTTGAATAATCGGAGTTGAAAAATCCGGGGTATTGTTATTATCATTAGCATAAGGAGGATTGGAATTCCATTTTGGATTTTTCGTCATACTCCAACCCTCGGTACTCTCATCGTAATGTATTACATAAGAGAATAATCTTTTACTGGTAGCCGTATTCGCCGTTTGCCCTACTGCTAATATAACTTCAACTTCTTTATCTCCAAGATATCCATCGGAATTAATCAAAGCCATTGCACCCGGACTACCGTGATAACCATCGCCATATGGTTTGAATGACGGTACGTCAGCGCCGCTATAGGTTAATAATCTCTTCCCTGTTTGTCCATTAAAGATATGTATCGCATCTACGGTTACCATAAAATTAATGGCAGTGTCAATTTTCGTAATCATGCCTAACGCTACAATTTCAGGCCTTCCGTCGCCGTTTAAATCGCCTACTAAAGGAATATGGTAATCATATACCTGGCCTGAATGATCGTCATTAGAGACCTTGATGCCGTCATAGTCACCCTCGCTAATTATATTGTTATTAAACGCGCCGGTTATAAATTTATATCGCGGATTAAATTCAACCCGTTTCATCTCTATTTTACAATGTGTATCTATATCTTTCGCGCCATCGTATCCGGGTAAATTCAAATTCGCAATATCGGAAAGGTTCAGGTCAAGGACTTGTATACGCACGGTCGCCGTATCTTCATACAGACGGCCATTCGAATTGGTCGAAACGCGGAAAGTAAAAAAACTTATCGGGTTGTAAGGCAATTCCGGATGAAATGTGACCTTAGAGTCGTTGCTTAAAGAAACAGTACCATTCGTTGGCGGAGTTACGATTTCAAAAGCTACAGTACCGCCTGGCGGATGGGAGCGAATATAATCCCATAAATCTATAACCGTATCAGTTGGCACAGAAGGCACGCCGGAGTTGTAATATCTTCGGATATCTCCATCCAATACTTGAAAGCCGGCCACATCTACCGAACCTAAAGACCTGCTTTGCGGCCTTACCTTTCCCAATTGATCTTTTATCAGGTTAGAAAATCCTTCCGTGTCCCATACCTTGAAACCTACCTCATCAAGATTATCCTCTTTGTCGATTATGGGATGATTCGTATCGTTTAATTTTAATATTTCATGGTGTTGGCTTCCCGGAGTACCAGGGTTAGAGAGAGCCGAAAGATTAATAAAAGTAGCAAAATCAGTAACAACGGTAGAAACAGGAGTCCCACTGGGAACTCCACTTGTATAATAAGAATAAGAAGGTGAAGTACCTCCGCTACCTATAATATTATTAAAGCAAAAATTCTTTATTCTATTTAAATTGGTGGTAGTAGTATTTTCAGCAATCGTAGAAGTCCCGGCAAAAATATTATTCATAAAAAGCCCTTTTCCGGCACCTCGATACATAGAAGTTGGAGCGCCCCAAGCAGTACTAGCAGAATTACCGGTAGTCATACTGTCAAGACGAGCGGTACCTGAACTATATACAGTGTTATTTACAAAAGCAATATATCCGCGAGACGTATTAGCAAGTCTGTTGATCTCAGCAGGTGTGTTATAAAAATCGGCATAAGCAACATATGACGCAGTATTACCGGAAAAAGTAGTGTTATATATTCTGGCGTTACCGTTTCTGATGTTACATATTTTTGCACTACTAGAGGAACTTCTATTGTTATTTATAATACTGCTGTTATATATATTAATTTCAGAGACAAAAACATGAAATCCAGAGGGAGTATGAGCCATACTGATAAGATCGCTGTTAGCTGATGATGTTGTGTAGTTGCAATTCTGAATCGTTACATGATCTAACGTAAGCACATTTGCATTATGACTGATGGTAAAAACCCTGTAACCTGAGTTACTTGCTAACGTTATCTCCTCGCCGCTGAATCCGTCGAAAATCATATTCCGGAAGGTGATATTACATCCCCCCGAACCTGCAGTTTGTGATGAAGACTTGAAAACGCCCCCCCTGCCGGTACCAGTGGTAGATCCCGGTATAAATGTAACATTTCCTGACGTTCCGGGCTCTTTATCAAAAACAAACAGGACTCCTGCTTGTGTACTGGTTAATGTTAGGGTTTCGCTAAGCGTATACGATCCAGGCTTGAAATAAGCATAGAATGTTGCCCCGTTGTTGGCGCTTGTATGGGCTTTAAAAAGAGTCAAAAAATGGCTGAACGAAACCGGTGCAGCCGATGTTCCGTCGCCTGACGATGCACCATTCGTATGAGTAACATATACCGTTCTAGCCTGCGTTTGTGTGATTGCGCAAACAAGCAAAATAATTAAAAACGATATTTTAGCAGTAACTAACTTTCTCATTATACTTAGGTTTAAATCTTATCTTATCATCTTATCTTTTTTATGAAATCCGGCGTATCCCTGCCGCTACCGGACGTCTTTTACGCATCGGACAGGGTAGGCGTTGGCCCGGAATTTTGCTCCCCGTTGTGCGCTGCCTGTGGTATAGGTAAATGCGGAGGCTTGTTGTGATCTTGCCGAAGCGCTCCATACGCCGCCGCCCGTCGCCACATCAACGAGCTTGCCGCTAAAGGCGTCTAAATAACCGACTAAGGGATAGACCGCTCCGTTACGGCTATTGCTTGTAAAGCCATCCCAGGGCGAACCTGAACCGTCATCCTTAGCTACCGGTACGCGCCAACCGAACGGGCATGGGTCGTAAGGCCCTTTCTTGCCATCGCTCGTACTCCACATATTGTTATTCTGGCCTGTGCCAATCCAGTCATAGGTAGTAGAAGTAAGCGGAACCGCATAGAACGTAGCCGGATGCTCAATAGCCGAGTCTAAATAATTCATATTGGGTTTTATCGTATCTATATTAAAAGCAGGAGCAGTACCGGAGAGTTCTTTACGCCCCCACAGCGGGTCTTTACGCCCCCACTGATAGAACAGGCCATCATTAACATTCGTATGACCTAAATTACGATCCATAAAAATGAATCCGTTATTCGATTGTTGTGTCGCCAAATCATCCGGGTCGTAATCCGTAACCCAGATATGCCAACTGTAAAGAATCTTTCCGGAGGCGCCCTGCATCACTACAACAGCATTTCCGACGGTGGAAAGTGCATCAACTGTAACTGTAAGGACGCCATCATCAACAGTCGGTGGTAATATCAAGCCACCACCGGTAATGCTTTCCCAGAGTATGTCATAACCCAACGCGCCTGCCGTACGGTCTACCCCGTCAACATTTGCAGAAGCTACAGGTATTTTCACTACGGACGTCTGTGAGGACGTACTCGGTTTGGTAATATAGCTGTTTGAACCGGGGCTTTGAATAACCGTTATCGGGAATGTCAGCATACCCGCGTTGATGTTGAAGGTATATTCTTTAGGCTTCCCGGTCTTGTTTTCAAGGATATTAAACTTAACCGAATCGAGAACTGTTTCTCTCCCTGTCACACTTTGGTTTCTTTCAAAATTGAGGGAGCCGCTTGGGTCAGACACTTGCCAACCATTTGGAAAAGACGTCCTCGCCTTTACTGCTACCGTCTGATCCATCCAGTCTACATACAGGTTTTTTGAACTGACGGCAAGGTAGTATTCATTATTAGAACTAATCACTTCCTTAAGGCCGATATCGTCATCACCCAGCGCTAAAGCGCCAAATCTTGACACAGGGGCGGCTATCGCTTCTTCTATAGAGGCATACCCTTTCATTCGGACTCCTGTAATGTTGATTTCATAACTGTGATCCCGGAGGATGGGTACGTATTTGTCGCCGGAGGTAAAGTCTATCCTGTAAAAATATGTTGCATCATAATACTCCGCTTTTATTACCAGGAAAGCAGGCTTATAGCCCGATTTAAGCGTATCAGATTCCGGAATATAGATGGGATTTACCAATCTGTTTTTCACTCCGAGTTTGGGTTCGGGGAATTCATAACTGAAAGAATCCTTACGTGCATCGGAAGATATAAGATTCACCTTATCGATCTTCACGCTGTCTGCGCCCTGTATATCTTTAGGGGATACGAGAAAATCGTCATGCGGAGCAACATAACCGCCATCGCTGGCATTACATACGTAAACTCTATTTATTTTGAAAATAGAACCAAAGCCGAGAGCCGGGTCGCCTGTGCCGTACAGGTCTACGCCAACGTCTATTTTGGCAACCGCCCTGATCATCTGAAATGTAATATCTTTGGGAACTGTGACTGTGCTGTGAAATTTCACAAATGTGGTCATTTGTCCGAACATGGGGAAAGACGTTGTGTCGGCATTTGGATTATTGCGCCAGGTGGATCCGCCAAATTTCAGCGATTCTACAATCTCTTCCATAATTTTGCCCTTTGTAAAAACAACCTGCGGCAAAAGCGACGAAGGCAGGTTCGCTATAAGAACCAAACGCTGGGGGTCTACCATATTTTGCAATTTCACGCTTACCTTTTTGGTAATCCCCGTTATATCTACATTAAAACCGTTAACCGTATCGGTTTCAACAGGTATATGATATTTTAACGTGTCGGTTAAAAACGAACCCGTCCCTTTTGTAAAAGACAGAATGTCTAAACGGCTGATTTTATTTTCTTCAAAAGCGTCGATAGCATATGTGCCGGGGCCGCCCGAATTGGGAAACCGGATCGTCAGAACAACCGCTTCTTCCCCCCCAACAGGATTAATGAACGGATCCGGATCCGGTATTTCATCAGAGCAACCTGCCAGTGCGAAGGCGGCAAGTATTATATATGTCCTCCAAGTCTTCATTTTACATTCTCTTTATTTAAACGGCTCAGTGTCGAATCAGATTAATTTTCTTAACAATAGGCCCGGCTGTGACGTTGATATAACCATCGGTAAGCTGCGATTCTGCATACCTGAATCGTAACCGGGTTCCCGTCTGGGAAGAAAGGCTTGATGTATAGCTGCCGCTGGACGAATCCTCGAATGTTACGCCTGATGTACCATCGGCAGACCAACCTTCTGAATGATTCGTTTCAACCGTTACAACTCCCTCATAGTAGGCGGCGCCAGTACTGGTAATATGAAATTCATCCTGCGATACTTTCAGTTCATGTTCCCTGATATACGGATCGTTTATTGGAACCGGCGTCCAGCCAACAACCTTCATTATGACGTCCACCACGCTTTCATTTGTTTTACTAAAGCTTTTGATGGTTGCTTTTACATCGTAGTGGGTATTGCGCGTGATAAACCAGTTATTTATGGGTATGCCCGCGTTGTTATAGCTGCCGATACGCAAACTGTCCTGAGGTATAGTAGCCGCGCCATCGCCCAGTATAATTTTCTTAAATTCTACCTGCTCGTCTGGGTCAGTATTATCCGCCAGGCTGGCTTTAATGGATATATAGGTCAGATAAGCCGGATCAGACAGCCGGTGTTCCGGGATATACCAGATGATCGAATCGCTCAATCCGGCGCCATCTGCCTTATAATTTCCGCTTTCATTCTGGTCGGCGGGGGCGAAGACCTGGCCATTAAAATACCCTCCCGATACAGGATACAAAAGCCCGACGCTGGGCGTTAAATAAGAATGTTTCGGCATCGATTTAATAGACACGCTGTCTATTTTGATAGGGTCTCCTCCATTAACCATATCAGCAAATTTAGCTTTTAGCGCTAACGTAACTTTTGCATATAAACGGTCTACCACGCCCAGCGAATCCATAGGGATTACGTCTCCATTAATAAACGAAAACGCGCCTTCCTTCGATACATGCAGGTTTCTGAACTGCCTGTACATAGGTATCGGATTCGTCAAGGTTACTGCAGGATGAGCAGAAAAAGTAAGCGTTTTTTGCTCTATATTTTCCGGGAAGTAAGTACTGTTCTTAGCAATCAAGTCTAACTCCCAATCGGCCTTTTCATTCACAATGATAAACATATCGACCGTGCCAACCGGTATCGTGTCTAATACATACACGCTATCCCGGTTTGCAGGATCAATCTCAAACTCTTTATTATTCGCAACGATTGAATTTTTTATCACAATCAGACGGGCGGAAGTAATTTCATTTTCCGGCTCGCCGTCATTTATTGCTCTTGTAACAGGCAATTTAACAGGCAATCCCCCATCTTTAAAAGGACCATCAATTGTCGGCTGTATAGGCGTAGGCTCTACTTTCATCTCATCGCTACACGACGGGGTCATAGCGACAAAGAAGGCCAAGACAATCAGCGTTATGTATATTAAAATCCTGTTCATACGGTCGTTATCTTATCTTATTTCTAAATCAATACAATATCACATCGCTACCGTCGCCTTTCCAGGGTCTGACAACGACGGAAAAGCCTGCGCTTGTCTCGGAAATGATGAGTTCTATATCAAA
>JAITRG010000183.1 GCA_031288515.1 Tannerellaceae bacterium | reverse complement strand
TTGCCATACAATGCCTACAGCTACGTTAAACATATCGCGTTTAAAGCTTGTATTCCTTTTCACTTCCGGATAGCGGGCGATGGCTTTATCGGCAATGGGCTTCCAAAATCCCCAGGGGCGTACGCGGATATAGAAGTTTATCAGCGTCTCTTCGTCGGCAGGCTTCGTGGTCAATGTCCCTATAATACAGCCAATAAAGGAGACAAGCATTAGTACGGGGAAATAATACAGCGGCAAGGTATCGGGGAAGAACTGCGGCACAAGCATCGCTGCAAGAATACCGACTGACATTCCCCAGAAATAGCCGTTCCCGTTAAAGCGCCACCAGTGCCATTTCAGCATGTTGGCGGCAATATAGCCTCCATACAGCGCCGATACGATCCACTGCAGCGCCGAGTTGATATTTTCTACAAAGAAGCCTATCACCGTACTGGCAACTACTACCAGTAAAGATATAATGTAACTGGCTCGTATCTGAATCCTGGCCGAAGCCTGAGGGTTCAGGTATTTCAGGTAGATGTCGTTCACAAGATAAGCCGGCGCGGCATTTACCGTAGAGGCAAACGTAGACATAAAAGCTGCCAGCAGGCCGGCTAGTAATAAACCTGCCAGTCCCGCCGGGACAAACTCGCTGATAGCCCGGGGCAGTATCGTTTCAAAATCAATCGCCGAGCCCGTCGCCCGGAAGTCTTCACTAAAGAAAACGATTGCCAGCACGGCAAATCCCGTAATCATCAGGTAGCGGGGTATCAGTAATATAACGGGCACCGAACCACTCATCAAGGCAGCTTCTTTCGGGCTTTTACAGGCCAGTATCTTCTGCATATCATAATTGGGCGCCGGCCCGGCCATACTAAGGAAGATACCTTTGAACAACATCATCATCACAAAAATGGCAAACAGGCCATATTGGTCTGCCGCTATCTTATCCATAACGGAAGGAACCAGGTTGCTCCAATCGAGGTTTAACGACCAGCCGAAGAAAGGAGTATCCCAGCCTTCCGGCACATGGGCCGCCAATATCTCCGGGCTTACTTTCAGCATGGCGATAACGGCTATTATAATGCCGGCAACCGTCATAATGCCAAACTGCACCACATCCGTCCAAACAATACTAAGCATACCGCCCAGCATTACGTAGAAAGTAGCTATCGCCGTAAAGAATATCCCATATACATGCGGAACATATTCGGGGGCAATATCGAAAGGCACATACTGTGACGCCACTTCCCAGGGGAAGAATATCTCCATAAACTTCCCGATGCCGATAAAGCCATAACTCAGGAATCCCAACACGCCAATTACGGCATATATTACAACGATTGTATGCGAAAGATTCGCTCCTCTGCCGTAGCCAAAGCGGGTACGAATCCACTCGGCCCCCGTCAGTACATTGGAACGGCGCAACCATACGGAGAGATAAATCATCAGGAATATCTGGTTGAAAACAGGCCATAACCAGGGTACCCAAAGGCTTTTCAAACCATAGACAAAGGCCAGGTAAACCATCCACATCGTACCCGAAATATCAAACATCCCGGAAGCGTTAGATAGCCCCAACATATAAAAAGGAAGCGATTTACCACCCAGAAAATAAGAGTCGAGATTCTTAGCCGCCCGTTTTTTCAACATCAAGCCGATAACAACCATCGCTATCAGGTAAACAACGATTATGAGTACATCAACAAATTGGAGTTTCATGATACTAGTAGAATTACGTTTTTCGGATGTAAAGATAATAAAAAAGAAATAACCCTAATGTGGTTTGTTTCCGAAGGATATCTTTCAGCCGGGAAATAGAGGAAGTTGAAAGGCTATGGGGAGGCTTCGGAATAATATTTTGCCCATGTAACGTTATTTAAGCAATTATATTTGAACGGCATTGTTAATTCTATTAGTTTTGTATGCGCTAAATTCATTGATTGAAAGCATAATAAGTTATTAAAACTATTTTTTATTAGCGTTATTTTTACAATAACTTAATTTTAATAATATACATATGAAACATCTTACGCTATTAACCATTTGTTTACTCGGCTGCTTCTTTTCATGTAGCGATAAACAACAGGATTTTCCGTTTCGTAATCCTGATCTTCCGATTGAAGAACGAATCAATGATCTGTTAGGGCGGCTTACGCTTGAAGAGAAAGTAAGCCAGATGATGAATCAGACGCCGTCCATAGAACGGCTGGGGATACCTGAATATGACTGGTGGAATGAGGCTTTGCATGGCGTAGCACGTGCAGGGCGTGCAACGGTTTTTCCACAATCGATTGCTATGGCTGCGACTTTCGACGATCAGGCTCTTTGTGAAACATTCGAAATGATCAGCGACGAAGCGCGCGCCAAATATCATCAATACCAGAAGGACAACGAATACGACCGTTACAAAGGCCTGACATTCTGGACGCCCAACATTAATATTGTACGCGACCCGCGCTGGGGGCGCGGCATGGAGACGTATGGCGAAGACCCGTATCTGACGGGGCGTATGGGCGTTGCCGTAGTAAAAGGCTTGCAGGGCAACGACCCCAAGTACTTCAAAACCCATGCCTGTGCAAAGCATTACGCCGTACATAGCGGGCCGGAATGGAACCGGCATGAATTTGATGTTACGGTATCTCCACGCGACCTTTGGACAACCTATCTACCTGCTTTTGAAGAATTGGTAACAGTAGGAAATGTACAAGAAGTCATGTGCGCTTACAATCGTTACGACGGCAAACCGTGTTGCAACAGCGATAAACTTTTAATAGATATTCTCCGTAATACCTGGGGATATGATAATATTATTTTATCCGACTGCGGGGCCATTGACGATTTCTGGAGGAAAGACGCTAAGACGCCACGCCACGAAACGCACCCGAACGCCGAAACAGCTTCGGCCGACGCCGTTAGAAGCGGTACGGATTTAGAATGTGGCGGTAGTTACCATGCCCTGTTAAAAGCAGTACAGGACGGATTAATTACGGAAGAAGAACTGGATGTATCGCTACGCCGTTTATTCAGAGGGCGTTTTGAGTTGGGCTTGTTCGACCCGGACAGCAACGTACCGTATGCCGGCATTCCATACAGTGTGGTAGAAAGCCCCGGACATGTTGCCCAGGCATTGGATATGGCCCGCAAGAGTATGGTGTTGCTTAAGAATAAAAATAATATTCTGCCGTTAAACAAAGAGATTAAAAAAATTGCCGTCATAGGGCCGAATGCGAATGATTCTGTCATGTTATGGGCTAACTACAATGGTTTTCCCAGCAAAACGGTAACGATACTGGAAGGCATCCGAAACAAAGCAAGTAATGCCGAGGTAATCTATGAGTTAGGATGCAACCATACTACCAACGATTCTATTACGGCCGATAATGGCGTACGTACGCCGGTGGATTACAAAACAATTGCCTCTAAAGCCAAAGACGCCGATGTTATCATCTTCGCAGGAGGTATATCTCCCCGTCTGGAAGGCGAAGAAATGCCGGTAGACGCCGAAGGGTTTAAAAAGGGAGACCGTACGAATATTGAGTTGCCCGGCGTACAAAAGGAAATGATAAAAGCATTGAAAGAAACAGGCAAACCGGTTATTTACATTGTTTGTACCGGCAGCGCTTTGGCTTTAAACTGGGAAGAAGCCAATGTAGACGCCATTTTAAATGCCTGGTATGGCGGACAGGAAGCCGGAACAGCCGTAGCCGATATTCTTTTTGGCGATTATAATCCGGCAGGGCGCCTTCCGGTTACATTTTATAAATCGGTAGACCAATTGCCCGATTTCCTGAATTATGATATGAAAGGCCGCACATACCGGTATATGACGGAAACGCCTCTCTATCCTTTTGGATACGGATTAAGCTATACGACGTTCGAATACAGGAACGCTCAGTTGTCTAAAAAGAAGATTGGAAGAGATGAATCCGTCGCGCTTACATTAGATATTGCAAATACCGGAGACAGAGATGGCGACGAAGTAGTCCAGTTGTATATTAAAAATCCAAACGACCCGGATGCGCCTCTCAAAACATTGAAAGCCTTTAAACGGGTAAATGTGAAAGCCGGAGCAACAGTACAGTTGAGTCTGGAACTTCCTTCCAAATCATTCCAGTCGTTCAACGATCCGAAACAAATTATGGAAGTGCGCCCCGGTACATATCAGTTGTTATACGGCGGTTCGTCCGACGACAAAGCTTTAAAAAGCATTGAATTGGCTATAGAGTAACAAAACAATGCCCGGCCAATGTGATTCTTCCGGCCGGGCATACTTTTTATATACGGTTTCAATGGAAGAAATCTTTCAACTTTCCCTGGTCGATTAATTTAATAATTAATTCGCCGAATAAGGTATTTGCCCAGGCAAACCATTTACGGGTAAAGTTCGACGGGTCGTCTTTATGGAACGATTCATGCATAAATCCTGTGCCGCCATCCGCATCACGAAGTGTTTGGATGCAATAACGGATTTCTTCTTCATCTGTCGAGGTAGTTGCACGCATAATAATACTCATCGGCCAGATAAAATCGAATCCGATATGCGGCCCTCCGATCCCTTCGCCTGCTTTCCCCTTAAAGAAATAAGGATTGGATTTACTTAATACCAAGCGGCGCGTATTTTGGTAGACAGAATCATTTACATCTATACAACCGAGGAAAGGAAGCGCCAGCAGGCTTGGCACATTCGCGTCATCCATGCAGACATAATTGCCAAAACCGTCTACTTCATAAGCATATACTTTGCCAAAACCTTCACGTTCCACAATTGCGTATTTATTAACAGCCGCTTCTACTTCATTTGCCAAGGCTTCACAACGCCCGGCCAGGTCGTCATTTTTTTTAATCTTCCGAAGCATTTCCGCTACCTGGCGAAGCGAGGTAACAGCAAACAAATTAGAAGGAATAAGGAAACCGAACAGGCTTGCATCATCAGAAGGACGGAAAGAAGATACGATTAGGCCAACCGGATTTACGGGGCTTCCCCAGCCATCGTTCAACAAGGTATCTCCCTGGCGGTCGGTTGTACGGGCAAAACGATACGGGCCAAGGCTGTCTTTACGTTGTTGCTCTTTAAATGTTTTGAGAATCGCTTCAACGGCAGCTACCCATTTGTCGCCGAATACAGATGTATCGCCTGTTTCCTTCCAGTAATGATAAGCTAAGCGTATCGGATAGCAAAGAGAATCGATTTCCCATTTACGTTCGTGTAATTCCTTTTTCATATCCGTATGGTCGCTCTCCCATTCGCTTCCCAACGGGCCATTATTGAAGGCGTTGGCATAAGGGTCGATTAAGATACATTCCGTCTGACGGTTAATTACTCCGGCCAACATATCCTGCAACGCTTTTTCTTTCTTTGCCAGCACAACATAAGGATATACCTGCGCTGAAGAATCGCGTAACCACATGGCATGTATGTCGCCAGTGATGATAAACGAATCCGGGCGTCCGTTTTTTACAGCATATTCGCAGGTAGTATCTAACGTATTCGGATAACAATTCTCAAACATCCACGCCAGCTTGGTATCTTTGATACGCTTTTTATAAGCGGCAATTGTTTCGTCCACTATTTTAGAACTGAATTTACGTTTTCCGGGAGCCGGACGCAGGCTTACATACGTATTGGCGGTTGAAGAACTAAAAGGTTTACTTACATCCGAAGATGTTACAGCCGGATAAACAGTCTCGCCTATCAGCAGGCCGGCCAATGAAAGAGATCCTGTCCTCAGGAAATTACGCCTTGTTGTCATATTACGTTTATTTATGATTAATCACCGGCAAACTTAACCAAAATAGCTAATTTCGCAAAATAAAAAAGGCTCCGAATCTTTCGATTGGGAGCCTTGATTATCTCAACGTTAGAGATCAACCTAAATACGATTTGAGGAGCTTGCTACGTGTTCCCTGTCTTAATCTTCTAATAGCTTTTTCTTTGATCTGGCGGACACGCTCTCTTGTAAGGCCAAATTTGTCGCCAATCTCTTCTAATGTCATTTCCTGACAACCAATACCGAAAAACATTTTGATTATCTCGCATTCTCTTTCGGTCAGCGTAGCAAGAGCTCTGTCAATTTCTTTTGCTAATGACTCGTTCATTAACGACCGGTCTGCTATGGGAGCGTCATCGTTTACAAGCACATCCAAAAGATTATTGTCTTCGCCTTCCACGAATGGAGCATCAACGGAGATATGCCTCCCGGATACTTTTAACGTATCGGAAATCTTGTCTACCGGAATATCCAACTCTTCCGCTAACTCTTCGGGTGACGGCCGGCGTTCGTTTTCCTGTTCAAATTTAGAGAAAGCTTTACTGATTTTATTCAGCGAGCCAACCTGATTCAAAGGAAGACGCACGATTCTCGACTGTTCTGCCAACGCTTGCAGAATAGACTGGCGAATCCACCATACAGCATAAGAAATAAACTTAAACCCTCTCGTTTCATCAAACTTTTCAGCAGCTTTTATCAATCCCAGGTTACCTTCGTTAATTAAATCAGGTAAACTTAATCCTTGGTTTTGATACTGTTTAGCTACGGAAACAACGAAACGTAAATTTGCTCTGGTCAATTTCTCTAATGCTTTACGGTCTCCTCTTTTAATAGCCTGTGCCAATTCAACTTCTTCTTCCACAGTAATAAGGTCTTCACGGCCTATTTCCTGAAGATACTTATCAAGCGAAGCGCTTTCGCGATTGGTAATGGACTTTGTAATTTTTAACTGTCTCATCCAATGTTTAATTGAGAATATAGGGTGCAAAGATAACACTTTTTTTTATAAGTATTGGTTGCGTGCACCCTACACGCAACCAATTAAAAACCTTTAACAATCTCTTATACCTTATTGATTTTCTTATTGTCTTTTTTATTGTGCAAGATCAATCGCATAGTACCGGGTACGCCCGTTAGAAGAGATTCCTTTAATAAACAACACCTGGTCTTCTCCGCCTCCTTTGAGGACTTTATCAACCATCTTCTCAAATTCTTCTACGGATGATACCTTCTGGTCGTTTACTATCATGATTATATAACCTTTCTGAATACCGGCGTCTCTGAACTTGCCATTCGTTACTCCGGACACTTCAATACCATAACTGATACCTAACTGTTGTTTTTGTTTCGGAGACAATTCATTGAACGCAGCGCCCAATAATTCGGCCGCATCGCCGGCGCCTTTCACTACTTCCGTATTTCCTTGCATATTACGCAGTTCTACGATAAATGTTTTAGCCGAACCGTTTCTGTCTACAATCACCTTCACTTTATCGCCCGGGCGGTAGCGGCTTACTTGTTCCTGTAAAGCGCTCACCGATTTAACTTTCACATCGTTGACGGCTGTAATTACGTCGCCAACTTCCATACCGGTTTCTTTGGCCGAACTGCGGAGTGCAAAATCAGCTACATAAACTCCTTCCAACACTTTTACTTTTTCCTTTTGTTCTTCCGACAAACCCTTCACATCAAGAATCGAAACGCCCAATACAGCTCTTTGAACCGTTCCGTACTGTTTCAGGTCGCTCGCCACCTTCCCTGCAATACTGATAGGTACGGCAAACGAATAACCGGCAAAGTTTCCTGTTTCCGAATAGATTAATGTATTGATACCTACCAATTCGCCTTTGGTATTAACCAAAGCGCCGCCACTGTTTCCGGGATTTACGGCTGCGTCGGTTTGGATATAGGAAGCTATCTTGTTTTTATCTTCGCTTCCTGTAAATACGCCACGGCCTTTGGCGCTTACGATACCGGCCGTTACCGTCGACGTCAGGTTAAACGGATTTCCTACGGCCAATACCCATTCGCCCACTTTCAATTTATCCGAATCGCCAAAAGGTATTGTCGGAAAATCCTTTCCTTCAATCTTTAATAAGGCAATATCCGTAGACGAGTCATTGCCTATCAATTTAGCCATATATTTACGGCTGTCATTTAATGTCACTTCCAAATCGTCGGCTCCTTCAACCACATGATTATTTGTAATAATATATCCATCTACCGATATAATAACCCCCGATCCGAAACCTACGCGCTGGCGTGGCTGGCTCTGTCCTCTGTTTCCGAATCCAAAGAAATATTCAAACGGGTCGATATACTGCCTGCCTCCTTGCTGCACCCTGCTTTGTGTAGTAGATTTTATATGAACTACGGCATGTATGGCCTTTTCCGCCGAAACGGTAAAATCAATATTCTCGGCAGCTACCGTATTGTAATTTGCCAGATGTACCGGTTGTTTAAAGCCATATTCAGCATCAGCCGCATAAAAAGAGTCTTCATGATTTTTATTCATTAAATATGTACTCGTCCCTATAGCGGCGCCCGCGCTGATAACAGCGACTAATACAACGCCAAGCATATTTTTCCACATTCGCTTCATAACTTCAATATTTAAATTAAACACTTAAATTTAACACTTTTTCTTGGCAAATTAAACTCAAAAAACGTACTGTTATTCTCTTTGTCTGTTTTTTTTTATCACTTTTAACGACCACACATCACACTTAACGCTACTTAACAGTGCTGTGTGATGCAAAGTATCTATTTTAACACTTCTCCCTGACGAATCCGTCAATTAGTCACACGGTTTATGAATATAACAGTAAAAACGTCTGAAATGTTATTGTCTCCTGGCAACTATCCTCCGGGCTTATTTTACTTTCAGCCGTTCCCCCGCGCTTTTCACGATACTGCGGTAATATGTTTCGTCATAACCCGGGAAATCCGGCGATACAGCCATTCCATAAGGGCTACGTTTAAATTGGCCATTCTCCTCTTTCTTTACATTTCCGTCAATATATTTAACCAACAGGTATTCGCCTAATTTTTTCCACCGGATCGTTGCGTCATCCGCTGTTGTGGTACTAAACCAAGTCAGAAATTTCCGTGCTTCCACAGGGTCTTTAGCTAATAATTCCGTAGCGGCTTTGTCTATAGCCGGAATAACGTTCCGGTAAGCATTCTCAAGTTCTTGTTGTACTTTCCGAATATCCTGTATCATAAAACTATATTTATGATAGGCCATATTAGCTACCCAGTTGTGAATCCAAAAGGCCGAAGTCCACGAAAAGGTAAGCATATCGCCATTACCCACGCGGTAACATTCCGGCGAATCCAACATAGAGCTGTATAAAGGAGTAAACACTGCCATATCGGCGTCGTCAACGCCAAACCAAAGAATACCGCCAATCTCGTCAGGCAACCAGTTCCTCATTTGAGGCACAATTACAAATCCGGTTTGTTGAGTCGCTATTGCCCGTTCATTGACATAGGTTTCGCCATCAACGGTAAAGTTCATGGGGCGCCAACGGTAAGGAACTTTATAAGGGCCGGCTCCGGCATCCTGTGTCATGTCAAGGACAGTGCCTTCGTAATGGTCTCTCATGGCATGCTGTACATCCCGGACAGATAATTTTTTATCGGGTTTGATATATAATGGCATCGGTTCTTTCGCAGGATTGCCTTTTATAAAATCAGTATATGCATCCATCGATTTGTCATATTTACGGAAGAACGACCATACGCGGGCTTCACAACCACGCAATCCGCCAAAATCATAGGGATTATACGCTTTCGCAAAACTGAAATCTTCGTCTTTCCCGCTAAAATATCCTTTCTCACGGGCAAAAGACACTACATCCGGCGAATACATGCAATTTTCTTTATCTTTAAAAGGTATCTGCTGAATACGCGCCTGATTGGCATGAGCCGCAATACAATCATCCGGGATACGGATAGCTACCCATACGGCGCCTTTATTTCCTACTCCCTTACCTGTCAATTCCATCAACCAGGCTTCGTTTTTATCGGCAATAGAGAATGTTTCGCCGCTACTGTGATAACCATGTTCCTTTACAAGGCCGGTCATAACATGAATGGCTTCACGAGCTGTTTTGGATCGTTGTAAAGCGATGTATATCAAACTGCCATAATCAACTATACCTGTCGAATCTTTTAATTCCGCACGCCCGCCCCAGGTACTTTCCGTAATAGCTACCTGATATTCATTCATGTTTCCTACTACAGAACAGGTTTGTTCTACCTGTGGGATTTTACCTAAAGGCTTTCCTGTATCCCATTCCGTAACGTCCAGCATGGCGCCTTTCGGCCAGATAGCCGCAGGCCAGCGGTATAACTCGCCATACAGCGTATGCGAATCGGCAGAGTAACTTATCATTACAGACCCGTCAACCGACGCTTTTTTCCCCACTAACAAACCGGTACAGGCCATGGCTTCCATGCCTGTAATTAAAGCCGTACAAACAGCCAGTATCATTAATCTCTTCATATAAATTAATTTAAGCAAATAATAGCATATAAACGCCTGCGCCACATATATAACCAATTAGCGCTAAAACAGTAAACCGTTTGGTATAATACATAAAATCAATCTTCTCCAGCCCCATTACCGTTACGCCGGTAGCCGAACCAATGATCAATATACTACCGCCCGTTACGGCAGTATAGGCCAGGAATGTCCAAAAACCTCCGTCGGAAACAAAGAACTGGCTATAAGCTAATAAATCCGGCGCTTGTTGCACAACAGGATACATCCCCATCGTAGCGGCTACAAGCGCCACATTATCTACACAGGATGATAAAACGCCAATAATGAAACTGATAAGGTAAGGTTGATGAATATGCCCATCCAGGTAAGTAGACAATAAACCTAAATGCCCCGACGTCTCCAATGCTCCTACCGACATTAATATACCCAGAAAGAAGAAAATAGTAGACATATCCACATCAGGCAATAACGTTACGATTCGTAGCTTCTGCGATTCCCTCATACACTGAAGGCGGCTGTACATAATATCGGTATAAAACCACAAAATAACCAGTCCAAACAACACGCCCAGAAAAGGAGGCAGATCGGTTACCCTTTGAAACGCCGGAACCAAAGCCAGGGATAGTACGCCTAAAATCAATATGGTTTTGCGCGAATGATCGGGTATTTCCGGTATATATTCATCGGGTTGTTCTTCTTCGCTTAATACACGTAAAACAGACCCTTTTTTGAACAACCAGAAATGAGCGATACAAAGGGGCGCCAATAAATTGACAAAGGCCGGTATGAACAAATGCGTGATCTGATGGGAGGCCGTAATATTTTTGCCTACCCAAAGCAAGATAGTTGTTACATCCCCGATAGGCGACCATGAGCCGCCGGCATTTGCTGCAATAATAATCATACAGGCATATTTCATCCGGTCTGTCCGGTCCGGCACAATCTTGCGAAGGATAGCCATTAGCACGATAGCGGTAGCTAAGTTGTCTAATATGGCAGAAAAGAAAAAAGCGGCAAAGCTTATAAGCCACAATAATTTCCTTTTATTGCCGGTAGCCAGATAACGCGTTACCGAACGGAAACCGCCATGTTTATCTATAATATCCACAATTAACATGGAACACATAATAAAAAACAGCGTCTCGGCCACATTCCCCATATGGTAGACAATTGCGCGATTCGATATAAAATTCACGAACTGATGATGGAGAGGTAAATCCCTCATCTCAGGATTAGCCGTTATAAACTCCTGATAAATAGAGTTAGACCGTTCAATAAAAATACTGTAAGCATCAAACATAAGTATCATCCACAATGAAATAGCCATAAACAAAGCTACAGCCGCCTTGTTAATCTTTATCTTATCTTCCAAAGCTATGGCCAAGACACCTAAAATGAAAATAATAGGCATTAAAATAAACATACGCGCTTCATTTAAACATTATATCCAGCAAAAATACGATAATAATTAAAACCACATTGCCTATTCTAAAACTATTCATGCCAAAATCGTATCTATTTAGCGCTTATGCCGCATACTTTTTATTTACGGCATTTGCATATACAATAAAAAACGCTACATTTGCACCGAATTTTAAGGATGGTCGGGTAGCTCAGTGGATAGAGCAACAGCCTTCTAAGCTGTGGGTCCTGGGTTCGAATCCCAGCCTGATCACAAAAGCATAAACATCTGAAAAACAAAGGCTTTGTATTGATTTACAAGGCCTTTTTTAATTGTTTTTTTATTCTCTTTACATCATGAAACAAACAAAAAATATGATATATTTGCAGGAAACTTTACAAATACTTTACAAAACATTATGGCGAAATTTGTCCCTTGCGTAAGAAACAAAAGGAGTGACGGACTGTATTCGGTTTATATCAGGGTCTATCATAACAACTCGCTGCAATATATAAATACCGGGTTATTGGTTGGCAAAAAAGGCCTGAGGTGCGTTTACGATTCAAATAGAAATGGAAGCATAGAAATCACAGACAAACGCGTCTTGAAGAATTGTCTTGACAGGATTGAAAAATATTCTGAAAAGATAAATATGATAAATGCCAAAGATTTGGATTGCAAAAGGCTTGTTTCGTTATTGGAAGAAAAACAGGAAGGGTTGTCTTTTACCGAATTTACGAAAGGATTTATCAATGACATGATAAACGAAGGCCGGGAAAACCCAGCGCGCAACTACAAACTGGCTCTTTCCAACATCCATCGGATTCGTTCTTAATAAATTCAGTTGCATAGAATTTAGCGTCTTCAACGAAGCGACTAAATATAACGTCTTGTAGATACTTCAATAAGTCGTTCATTTTTAAGTTATTTTGAGGTTTAACAACTTCCACTCCGCCCATCTCTAAGGCTTTCTCGCGTATCCGGATGGATAGCTTCGTGTCCGTTTCGCCCAGCAGGGCCATGCGAATTGTCATGTAGGAGGTTTTAAGCTCATCCTTTATCCTCTTTTTGTACTTGTGTCTTATAATAATTTCATTCATAATGTTTATATTTGCTTTTAAATTTGTAATTGATTGTGGAAATATAGATTTAAAATCGAGCAAAAGCGATATTAAATAAAAGGCATTGCTAATTAAGTATAGATAATGTTCCATTTCTGTGATGCATCAACAGAAGTACAGATATTTTTAACATCTCCATTTT
>JAITRG010000109.1 GCA_031288515.1 Tannerellaceae bacterium | reverse complement strand
ATTTTAGCCGTAGCGCACGACGAATTTAAACATCTCTCTTTTACGAATTTTATGAAACAAACATCTGTTATTTATGATGTGAAAGGCATATTAAAACGGGAAATCGTTGATGGGCGGCTTTGATAACCGGCTACCGGCATAAAAAAGAAAAAGCCATCCGGGACAGATGGCTTTTTCTTTTACTCTTGTCCGGGCATTACTCCCCTAACAGGATTTCCAATATCTGTACGGCTGCTTTGGCTACGGAAGTTCCGGGGCCAAAGATGGCGGCTACGCCTGCTTTATACAGAAAGTCGTAATCCTGGGCAGGAATAACGCCTCCGGCGATTACGATGATATCGGGGCGGCCTAACGCCTTCAGTTCTTCAATTACTTGCGGAACCAATGTCTTGTGTCCGGCGGCTAAGGAAGATACTCCCATTACATGCACATCGTTTTCTACGGCCTGGCGGGCCGCTTCCGCGGGCGTCTGGAACAGCGGGCCCATATCTACGTCGAAACCGCAGTCGGCATATCCTGTCGCTACTACTTTTGCTCCGCGGTCGTGCCCGTCCTGGCCCATCTTGGCGATCATGATACGCGGTTGGCGCCCTTCTTTTTGGGCGAACTTCTCGGCCAGTTCGGCCGCTCTTACGAAGTCCGGGTCTTTGCCTGTTTCTGATGAATACACACCTGATATAGTTCTAATGATTGCTTTATAACGGCCGGCTATTTCTTCGCACGCATCGGATATTTCTCCCAAGGTGGCGCGCAGCCCCGCAGCCTTAACGGCCAGTTCCAGTAAGTTTCCTTTCTTTGTACGGACGCTTTCCGTAATTTCGGTCAGCGCCTTCTTTACGGCTTCATCGTCGCGCTTGGAACGAAGGACGTTCAAGCGTTTGATTTGTTCTTCGCGCACGACCGTATTGTCTATTTCAAGAATATCGATCGGGGCTTCCTTTTCCAGGCGGTACTTATTCACGCCGACAATCGTTTGCGTACCCGAGTCGATACGCGCCTGCGTACGGGCGGCCGCTTCTTCGATACGCATCTTCGGAAGGCCTGTTTCTATTGCTTTCGCCATACCGCCCATTCCTTCTACTTCCTGTATTAACTCCCAGCCTTTATGTACCAGCTCGTTTGTTAATGTTTCCACGTAGTAAGAACCGGCCCACGGGTCGATCTCTTTGCATACCTGCGTTTCTTCCTGTATATATATCTGCGTGTTACGGGCAATACGGGCGGAGAAGTCCGTGGGCAGTGCAATCGCTTCATCCAGGGCATTGGTATGCAGCGACTGGGTATGTCCCAACGCTGCAGCCATGGCTTCGATACAGGTACGCCCCACATTATTAAAGGGGTCTTGCTCGGTCAGCGACCAACCGGATGTCTGGCAGTGGGTACGCAACGCCAAAGACTTCGTATTCTTTGCGCCGAAACCTTTCACAATCTTCGCCCATAACATACGGGCGGCGCGCATCTTGGCAATTTCCATAAAGTGGTTCATCCCAATCGCCCAGAAGAACGACAAACGGGGGGCAAACGCATCCACATCAATTCCGGCATTGATACCGGCGCGAAGATATTCAATACCATCGCACAAGGTATAAGCCATCTCTATATCCGCCGTAGCGCCGGCTTCCTGCATATGATAACCGGAGATAGAGATCGAGTTGAACTTCGGCATTTTCCGCGAAGTATATTCAAAGATATCGGCAATGATACGCATCGAAAAATCAGGCGGATAGATATAGGTATTACGCACCATGAACTCTTTCAGAATGTCGTTCTGGATTGTTCCGGCCATTTCTTCCAGTTTAGCGCCCTGTTCCAACCCTGCATTGATATAGAAAGCAAGTACGGGAAGCACTGCGCCGTTCATCGTCATGGAAACAGACATCTTGCTCAAGGGAATACCGTCAAACAATACTTTCATGTTTTCCAGCGAACAAATAGAAACCCCCGCTTTACCCACGTCGCCTACCACACGTTCATGGTCGGCGTCGTATCCGCGGTGAGTGGCCAGGTCGAAAGCCACAGACAACCCTTTTTGTCCTGAAGCCAGGTTGCGGCGATAAAAGGCATTTGATTCTTCCGCCGTGGAAAAACCGGCATACTGGCGGATTGTCCAGGGGCGCATCGCATACATCCCGCTATAAGGGCCGCGGAGGAAAGGAGGCAGGCCGGAAGCATAATTCAGGTGTTCCATTCCTTCCAGGTCTTCTTTTGTGTAAACGGATTTCACCTCGATATGTTCGGGCGTTTTCCAGTCTGCTTGTATGCCGTTGGCTTTTACCCACTCTGCTACATTTGTTGCAGTAAATCCGGCAGTCTTCACATCTATATTCTTAAAATTTGGTCTCATAATTTTTCTACTTAAGCAATTCCTGATTTAGCGTTGAACGCTTTCAATGTTTCGAGAACGTTACTCCTCACATTGATAAATTCTGTAATCCCCTGAGCTTTCAGGCTGTCCATACATTCGGGAGCGCCTGCCACTACAAACGCCGCCCTGCCTGCCAATACCTTATAAGCGGCAGGAGCCAGTTCGGCATATTCGTCGTCGCTCGAACAAAGTACAATGATTTCAGCGTTTGCTTTAAGGGCTACCTCTATACCTGCTTCAACCGTTTCGAAACCTAAATTATCTATCACCTTATATCCTGCACAAGCAAAGAAGTTGCTGGAGAATTGCGAACGAGCCAGCCGCATCGCCAGGTTACCGATGGTAAGCATAAAGACTTTCGGCGTTTTGCCGCTCTTTTCCGTCGCTAAGCGTAACGCTTCAAATTCGGAAGCTCCACGGGAGAAGTCGAGCGCCGGAATAGCGCCGTTTCCTTTACATCCGCAACCGCATCCGCCCTCTGTATCGCTTTTAATCTTGGAGGCAGCCGTTTCCGTAAAGTTCGGATACTGGTTCGTTCCTAACAGGATTTCGCGGCGGGTAGCCACCGCTTTCCTTCGTGCGGCGGAAGATGCGTTTACGGCGCGTTGAACGTCGCCCGCTTTAGCTACTGCATAAAAACCGCCCCTGTCTTCTACTTCGAGGAATAGTTTCCAGGCCACATCTGCCAATGAGTTGGTTAATACTTCAATATAATAAGAACCGGCAGACGGGTCTGCCACTTTATCAAAGTGACATTCTTCTTTCAACAGCAATTGCTGATTGCGCGCAATACGTTCCGAGAAGTCGTCCGGCGCTTCATACGCTTCGTCGAATGGGGCGACCGTAATAGAGTCTACTCCGGCGATGGCTGCCGACATGGTTTCTGTTTGTGTGCGCAATAAATTCACATGCGCGTCATATATCGTCATGTTCCAGTTAGACGTTTGCGCCTGTACGACCATCCTGGATACGCTATCGCAGGCAGGGCGGTAAGCTGCTACAATTTCCGCCCACAACCAACGGGCTGCACGGAACTTGGCAATCTCCATAAAATAGTTCGAACTGATACCAAAGTTGAATTTTATCTTTTTAGCCACTTCATCCACAGAGAAACCGGCGTCGGTAAGCCGGGCAAGGATTTCGTTCCCCCAAGCCAGGGCATATCCTAACTCCTGTGTGATATAAGCGCCTGCATCGTTTAAACGACAAGCGTCAACGGCAAGTACTTCGTAAGAAGGAAGCGCTCTCCCCGCTTTAAGGACAGCCGAAGCCTGCTCTACCCAGTTGTCGGCTTCGCAACCTTTTATCAACGGTTTTTTGAATGGATTGTAGCTTACCGAGCCGAAGCATTTATCCGGGTCGGCTCCCCGGCTTTTCAGGTAATCGCTTAAAACGGTAATCAGTTCTTCCGCTTTTTTGTTGCAAGTCTTGAAGTTTAATTCAACGGCTTCCGGGTAAATTCCTTCCAGCAACGTAGCCACATTGACGAGGTTAACATCCTCTCCCTTTAAATGAAAGCCCAATGATGTAACTCCTTTTTGCAGTATATCCAAGGCCTTTTTGTTTGCTGTTCTGGCGTCGGCTACATCCATGTTTTGGCGTACCTTCCAATCGTTGTCTTTCCTTGTTCCGCGAACGTAGGGGAATTCGCCAGGAAGAGATACGGTAGTCTTCATGCCTTCGACGTCTTCTGCACGATAGAAAGGATTTACATTAAATCCTTCGCTTGTTCTCCAAACAAGCTTTTTCTCAAACGGAGCCCCTTTCAGGTCTGCCGTAATCTTCGCCATCCATTCTTCCGTAGAGAGCGGAGGGAATTCTGAGAAAAGTTTTTCTTTTAAATCTGCCATAATAAGTTGTTTTATAATACTGGTATTAGTAATATTACTATATCGTTTAATAACAGGGTGCAAAGGTAAAATAAATAAATAGCAACCACAATGAAAACACACCTTTGTGTTCGGATAAATAAAGAATATTGATTTTCTGTCCGCCTGTAATTTAATGCATATTAATTCTACTTTAACACATTAATACTTTCTCATCAAAAGCATAAAGCCCCATCCCCCTCTTCAGGCCCATGCCATTAACCCCATTACACAGGCTTGTCTGGCGCTATCTTTCAGCTTCCAGCCGGTTTATAAGCGCTTGCGTATGAACAGTTATGGCTGAAAGAAGACCGTTCAGCCTCCTTTCAGAAAAAAAATACGGGGCCGGTAAAAAAAGAAAAAAATCATTGTGTCCTCTTTTCCAAACCATTATGATGCCTTTAGAACGTCCTTGCGACGCCTTTGGTTAATCATTGAGAAGACTCTGATGAAGCATTGCGAAGACTGAAAAAAAGCGCTATGACGCCTTCAACAGACTATTATTATGGTTTGGTAAAGAGTATATTATGGTTTATTAAAGGCATTATAATGGTTTACTGAAGACTGTATAATGATTTTTTTAGGAAATAAATCCCTCTCTTCCGGTTTTCTGAAAGGAAGCTGAACGGTCTTTTTTCAGGATTTTCATTCTGTGAACCAATCCTTTGCAACAAATCTGAAAGCTGAAAGGAAAGGTGAAAAAGTATCGTTTAGCAGGGGAGTTTTCCTGTTGAAAAAGCAGTTTCCGGGCCGGTATCAGGTTTGGCTTCTTTTTTCGCACATTTTTTAATCTGTTAAAGTAGAATTAATATATAGCAATAATATTTGTGCGGAATATAAATGTTTAATAGAGATTAAGTCGGATTAAATTTGCAAATTATGCGCGTAAACACGACCTTTGCGATTTCAGTATTAAAAACATACCATTCCTTTATGAAAATAAACAGACTTAATCTCTATGAAAGCAACAAGATATTCACTTATTCTCGTTTGCCTGTTTACCTTTATAATAAGTGCACAGGCTCAGTTTGTAGATTATGGCGCCGACCCGTCCCGTTTTAAATGGAATATCGCCAAGCTTCCATATTATAACCTGATTTATCCGCAAGGGCTTGATTCTATGGCTTACCGGTATGCGCTTTATCTGGAAAATGCGTACCCGCACATACAGAAAACAATCGGTAAGCCGATGAAAGCGAAATTCCCGGTTGTCCTCCATCCGGGAAATATGTCGCCAAATGGAATGGTGGCATGGGCTCCACGCAGAATGGAACTGATTACGACGCCGGCGTCTAAACTCGAGCCTCAACGGTGGGATAAGCATCTTGTCGTACACGAATCAAGGCATGTTTTCCAGACCGGCAAAGTAATGAACGGTATGTTCAGGCCGCTCTATTATTTAATCGGCGAACAGGCGACTGGCATTGCCGCCTTTTTCCTTCCTACCTGGTTTCTCGAAGGGGATGCGGTAGGAATAGAAACAGGCATGTCGAACGCAGGAAGAGGGCGCTTGCCGGAATTTAATATGCCTTATCGCGCCCAAATGCTGGAAGGAGACCGGTTTTTCTCTTTTGATAAATGGCATCTGGGTTCGTACAAAGATTATACCGGCGATTTTTATGCTTTGGGATACAACCTTACCTCGTTCGCCCGGCATACATTCGGAAGCGATATCTGGGATAAGACAACCAGCCGTTATGTAACGCATTTTTTCGATATCCCCATGTTTTCCAATGCATTCAAACATCATTCGGGGATAAGTACCGATCAACTTTACAGCCAAACATTCGCTTTCCTGAAAGAAGAATGGGACAGGCAGGATACAGGATATTGCGCCCCCGGGTATATTTCGCCTGCGGTAAGGAACTATACTTCGTACATGTACCCGCAAGCTATAAATGATTCGACTATTGTTGCGGTAAAATCCGGTATTCAAGACATTAATTCATTGGTAACCATTACGAACGGAAAAGAAAAACGGGTAAGCTATATCGGTACGGTAAACAGCCGGCTTGCGCTGAATAATAACCGGGTCTACTGGACTGAAACAGTATCCGGACTCAGGTGGGCGCATGAAAGCTATTCCGTATTAAAATACTATGATTTTACTGCGAAGCGTATCCAGACGGTTTCAAGCAAACAACGTTATCTAACCCCTTCTGTTAACAGCAATGGACAGATAGCGGCCGTTTCCCGTTTCACCATGGAGGGTGAAGCCCAAGTCGTACTTTTAGATACAGACAGCGGAAAAGAACTGCACATTTACCCGGTACCGGATAATGCGTTTGTAAAAGAATTGACTTTTGGCGACGACGAACATATCATAGCGGTAGCGGTTCATGATACCGGCATAAACCTGATCCGGCTGGACGTTAAAACAGGGCAATGGGACGAGCTGTTACAAACGGCGTCGGTTAATATCGCCTCTCCCGTATGGCAAAACGGGAACTTATATTTTGAATCGGGGCTTAACGGAACGAATAATATCTATTCATTAGATATGGCTAACTTACAAACCTATCGTCTGACGTCTTCACGCTTCGGAGCCTTTAACCCGGCATTCTCGACAGACGGCAAACAATTGTTATTCTCCGATTATCATGCCAAAGGGTACAGGGTTGCCTCCTTATCCGTAGACAGTTTATTAATGGAAAAGGCCGATTTCGATAAACCGTATCCATTTACGCTGGCGGAAACACTGGCTTCGCAAGAACGGTTTAACATTGATTCGGCTGAGTTGGAGCCTGTCGCTTTCAATCCTGAACCGTATCGTAAGGGATTGCATACATTTAAAATACATAGCTGGGCCCCCTTCTATTATGATGTGGCCGAAGCGATGAATACAAGCGCCGACGACCTGAGTACAATTGTGAAACCGGGCGCCATGATACTGACCCAAAACACCCTGAATACGGCTATCGGGCAAGCCGGCTGGTATTACAGAAAAGGTTATCATCATGGTAAACTGACCTTTAGTTATTCAGGCTGGTTCCCAGTCATCAATTTAGATGCAGACTATGGAGGAAAAGCCTTTACAATGGCCTGGGAGAAAAACGAAGAAGGAAATGATATAACTAAAGGTTATTATACAAACCGAAACCTGCTTGAAGCGGAAGCGCAGGTTTACCTGCCTTTCAACTTAACCCGCAATCACTCTGTCCGGGGAATACAACCTTCTGTAAGTTATTATTTTACAAACAATAAATATCAACAGTATACAAGCCGCGAACTGCGTAACTTCCAATATTTACTTTCTGAAGTCCGGTTCTACAATTACCTCAGAATGGCTCGACGCGATATCTTACCCCGCTGGGGATACCAATTCCGTTTGCAGTATTTGAATACCCCTTTCAATACGGAAAATTACGGAAGTTTATACGCAGCCCGCCTTACTACATACTGGCCGGGACTGATCCGAAACCACGGCCTCATGCTGCGGTTGGGATACCAGTACCAGTATTTAGACAATAAAGCATTGTATATACCCAAACGCCTGCTGGATACCCCCCGCGGATACAATTACCTGTATCAGACCTATCAGCAATTAGCTTTCAAGGCCGATTACACATTCTCTATTATGTCGCCCGACATAAGTATCTGGCAACTCATGTATATCCGCCGAATCCGCGCTAATCTTTTCTACGACCTGTCTCGCAACCAAGCCCGGAAAAAAGGAAATTGGACGACACAGCGTTCATTTGGCGGCGATCTCATTTTCGACTGGAATGTACTGCGTATGAGTTACCCGCTTACAACAGGCGTACGTCTGATTCAACCGATAGATTACGGCAAATTTCAGGCAGAAATGCTCTTTTCAATTAATTTCTGATGTTTCATCCGGAAGTGACGCGAGGAAATACGGGATAACAGTTCGAATATTTCAAGTAGGGTCTGCTGAAAAACTCATCCTCTCACAGTCGATAAGAAAACTGTTGATTAGTAATCCGGCAGTCAAAATTCGCCAGATTTTCCAGTAACGCTGAAAAACTCATCCATACCTTTATTATAGTGCACAGAGCTATCGCCCCAGCCAACTTGACTAAGTTAAGCGCCAGGATGATGCCGGCAATCCATGATTCGGAAGTCTCTCTCAGCCTTGCACGGATACGGTCCAAACCGTAAGCCGTTTTGGCTTGACCGAACTTGCCTCCCACCGGATTACGCTCTCCCGGACTTACGTGAATGGACACTGCCCAAGCCAAAGGCCTGCCCAGGGGTTTGGCTTTGAGCCGGATGCCCTTCTCCTTCAACAGCCGGCGGTTCTCTCTGGTGCAGTAGATTTTATCGGCCAAAACTTCCGCCGGATAAAACCCGAAACGCCTGCGGTACTGTTCAATGTATGCCTCCAGATGCCCGCCTTCATTGAAAGCATCCCAACTTAGTTCATCAAGGAAACTGATGCCATCAACCAGCGACAGGTGGATTTTGGCGCCGAACTCAACATCCGCTTTTGACTTGCCACGAACGATGGGGCCGACATGCGGCTGGTGAATGCTTACAATACGGTCGTCCATCCGGTGCGTTTTTTTGCATTGCTAATCAAGTATAGATTTTGACATTTTTATTGGAATAATACCGTTGAAAATCAAATATATACAATTCCAAACCTACAGAAATCCATATATAGTTAGCAATGCCCGGATACGTTGGTTGATGGCTGTCAGTCAATTAACCGACAGCCACCGGCCAATGATTTTGTACAGAGCAAATTGTAAAGAGGCTTCTAATAACCGGAGTTTTGTATTAAATTCGGATTTATTTCTATTTCCGACAGGGGTATTGGCCACAATTCGTTTATTCCACGTTTGAAATTTGTTTTCTTATAAATGATATAACCTTCTTCATCAACTTCATAAGAAGTGGTATTTGTTGTTTTGCTTGTGGCAACTTTCATTCCTGTGAACTGACGGTTTTCCAATTCATCGGCAATGATTCCCCAACGTAAAACATCGAAATAACGTACACCTTCGAAGGCTAGTTCTATACGACGTTCGCGACGAACAATTTCACGCAACTTATCCCGATTAGTTTCCGTAACATCCGGCATACCAACTCGTTGACGGATCGGATTGATTGTGAGATCAAGTAATGCCTGATCAATAGCATCCCCGGCTTCAAGTTTAGACTCCAGATAACTTAACAACACTTCGGCATAGCGAATCAAGCTAAAGTTATTACCTGAATTATACATGTCGCTATTCATCTCCGGATCCATAAATTTCCGAATGGAATATCCGCTCCATTGTATGTATTTACTTACGTCATCAGGCGCCCCTGAGCCCGGATAAGAAATATAAGTATCCCCTCGAAATTGAGTATAGCCATCTACCATTATAGTTTGCAGAAGCCTCGAATCCCGGTTTTCATACGGAAAATCCTTGTCGTAGAGAGGTGATTCTTCTATTGGCAGGCCATCTATGCAAAGAAAATCTTTGACAAACTCATTGTAGGGAGAATACTGATGCCATCCACCCCATTTTTCAGGGAAAATATATACCTGGAACACATGTGGATAGGTGTCTTCGGTATATTGGGTTGTATAGATAAACTCCCGGCTGAATTCGTTTGTCGCATAGAATAGTTCTACTAAAGGAACCCTTTCAATGATATGCGCCTGCGAATCAATAATCTTTTTATAAGTGGAAACGGCCGCGTCCCATTTGTTCTGAGCCATTTGTATTCTTCCTAAAGAGGCTAATGCTGCTCCGGCTGTAATACGACCGTTTTCATTATTACTTCTTGTCCATGGTAAATCTGCTGCTGCCGCTTCCAGTTCATTCGCTGCGAAATTCCAGACCTCACTTTGGGACGTTCGCGTAATTGAATTTGCTTCTTCTAAAGTTAAATTTTTTGTACTCAAAGGGACATCTCCAAAATATAATGCCAGATTCAGATAAGCATATGCCCGGATTGTGCGGATTTCTCCAATAAACTCAGCCTTTTTATCGGCATCCATATCCACATCGACAATATGTTCAAGGAAATTATTGCAACGGGCTATTTTCTCGTATGCCTGATCATAATAGGCTTCTGTAACCCAATTGTTTGAATTCAACTCTCCGTTGGTTACTCCGTCGGTTCTTGATTCTTTTTCCGAACCATTACCTGCCATAATATCCAGATAAATAACGCCGTCGGGATTCCAGAAGCATTGCGATCTCCATGATCCGCCTACATTGTAACAACCTGTCAATACCATATACGCATCGTTTTCATTCGTCCAGAAAGTACCGTCTGAAGGCTGACTTAATGGATTTTTGTCGAAAAGATCGGAACAGCCCTGTAAAGAGAACAGTAATATAAGTACAGCTAATATATTTATAATCTTTTTCATATGTGCTTTTTTTAGAACGATTAGAATTTAAGATTGAGACCAAAAGTATAGGTTGCAGTGATAGGGTAAAAGTTACCGGAACTGATTTCAGGATCCCATCCCGGATAAGAAGAGTTTATACAGAACATATTTTGTCCACTGAAAAATATCCGGAGCTGGCTAAGTTTGATTTTCTCCAACGTTTTTGGGGGAAGTGAATATCCAATCTGCATATTCTTTGCACGTAAGAAAGAAGCGTTTCTAAGCCAATAAGTCGATGTCATAATTGTTCCTGCACTATCGTTGAGCGATGTTAATTTCGGATAGATTGCTTGCCTGTCCGGATTTTCTTCTGTCCAACGATTATCTGCCTGCCAGCGCTGGATTTGTCCGCTGTTATAGAAGGCATAACCCTGGTAAGACCCTAATCTTTGTTTATGGCCGCCTAATCCCTGTAAAATAATCATGGCATCAAAGCCTTTATAATCGGCAGTCAGCGTTAAACCATAAGTAAACTCAGGAGTAGTACTACCCAATACTTTACGATCGTTCGCTGCATCTGTCGCTCCATCTCCATTCAGGTCTTTATACCTGATAAATCCCGGCTCTGCATTATAGGGTTGAGTTGCATAACCGGCAATGTCGGCCTGGTCTGTAAACAAGCCGTCAGCCACATAGCCATAGATTGCGTTTATAGGCTGTCCGACAAACAATCCATTACTATAATCGGCAGTAATGCCACCTCCAAGGTTAGTAACTTCATTCTTCACATAAGAGAAATTCGGTGATATTCCAAGATTTACTTTTCCTGTACGGGGTCTGTAAGAGAATGCAAGTTCAATACCTTTATTACTCACATCGGCGCTATTACTTTCAGAGGTTGACAAACCTAAAACTGCCGAACTGGCTACACTATATAAAATGTCACTTGTTTTCTTAATGAAACAGTCAACAGTAATATCCCACAATCCTTTCATGAAGGAAAAATCAATCCCAACATCAGTAATAGTGGTGGTCTCCCAGGATATATTTTTATTCACATAATTCGTTACTGCTAATCCGGATGCAACCGTACCTCCGAAAGAATAATTTTGATTGCTGAGAACGCTTTGATAAGGATAATATCCGATGTTTTGATTTCCCAGTTGGCCCCAGGAAGTTCGCAGTTTTAAATTATCTATCCATTCTGCATTATCTTTAACAAAACTTTCTTCCGAGATTCTCCATCCTAATGATACGGAAGGGAATAATCCCCACCTGTTTCCTTCCGGGAAACGGGAAGTCCCATCATAACGGGCATTCACCTCTGCCAAGTAGCGTTCTTTATAAGCATAGTTTATTCTTCCAAAGAACGAACGGAGACCATACTCTTGCGCAGAACCCTCGTTACTCATCCCATCCTGACTTCCGGCGTCGAGTTCATATAACGAATTATTAGGGAAGTTCTGCCGGTAAGCCTTATACCATTCCTGTCTGTATTCTTCCTGCGAAACACCGCCAAGTACAGCTAAACTATGATTTCCGAAGATTTTATTATATGCTGCCAACGTTTGTAGCTGAAGTAAATTGACAAACTCATTATCAATCCAAAGCTTATTGGGACCATACGTTTTGTACTCGTCAAAAATGACTGTTGAAAGGTAGTTTTTCTCAGAACGGTTGTAATGTTTATATCCGGCTTTTCCGCTTACCGATAAGCCCGGCATGATTTCCCATTCCAATTCTGCGCTTCCCAGGAACTGATTCTTACGGTATTGCATGAAAGATTCGCTATCTAACCATGCTTCGGGAGAATAATTATCCTGATAACCGTAAGTACCGTCTGATTTCTTTCCGGCAAAATGCGGCCCTTCACGTACGGCAAAGTTGATCATGTTGGTCATGCTGCCGTCGCCATGACGGGGCTCATACCGGTCGGAAGTGTATCCGCCAAGGTTGGTATGAAGTTTTAAATTGCTTAACAGTTGGCTGTCCAGATTCAGCTGGAAGTTATACCGGTTATAATAGTTTTTTCTAACCACACCATCCTGGTGTAAATAACCCAGAGAAAACATATATTGTGTTTTCTCGCGTCCTCCCATGAAACTAAGGTTATGATATGCCTGGAAGCCCGATCCAGAAGTTAAAAGATTTTTCAAATGAGGGACATTGGGGTAGTTATCCGTATCTGAACCATTCCGAAACAGCTCAATCTGTTCATCGGTATACGTATTCCCGCCTCCTCTGTTTCTGTTAGCCTCGTTGCGCAATGCCGCATACTCCCATGAATCCACAAATTCGGGCAACTCGGTTACTTTTTGCCATCCGAAATAATTATCATAACTAATTTGCAGTTTGCCTTGTTGTCCTCTCTTTGTTTCTACCAAAATCACACCGTTTGCAGCCCTTGTTCCATAAATTGAAGCGGAAGCAGCATCTTTTAATACAGAAATAGTTTTAATGTTATTCGGATCAATATCGTTTAGAGAGGCATCCATTCCATCGATCAAAACCAAAGGACTGGACCCTGCGCCGGAAAATGTTCCCAAACCACGGATACGGATTGAAGCGCCATCAGCATCCGGACGGCTTGAAGATTGAGAAACGGTAACACCGGCTGCAATACCGGACAGCGCCTGTGATGCTTGTGTTATAGGACGATTTTGTAGAATATCAAAGTTAACCGTAGATACGGAGCCGGTCAAATTGACTTTTTTCTGCGTACTGTAACCAACGACAACAACCTCTTCCAATAATTCCCGGTCTTCAGTCAAGGTTATCTCCATCTTTTCTTTAGCTGCTGTTTCCTGGTTTTTATAGCCTATATACGAAAATTGCAGTATGGCTCCTTTGGGTGCTTTCGTTAATTCAAAGCGCCCATTTGTATCCGTTACCGTGCCGACAGTTGTTCCCTTAACCACAATATTGACCCCAATAAGCGGCAGGCCTGAAATATCTGTAACAATTCCTCTAACCACAAGTTCGTCCTGTGCAATGACTGGCACCGGAGAAGTACTGTCCCTGTTTCCATCCTTTTCATTCTTTACAATGACTTGCCGGCCTTTGATGACATAAGACAGGCCATTGGAAGAAAAGAACTCTTTAAGAATTTCGTCGACAGATTTGTCTGCGGTATTAGCTTCAACCTTCCTGTCAAGGTCTACAGATGCTTCGTATATAAACACATAGTTGCTGTTTTTTTCTATATATGAAACAATTTCTCCGATTGTTTTACCTTGTGCCACAAGAACCTGTATTTCTTCGGTTTTCTCAGGGATGATTATATTTGCGCTCAACGAAGAAAACGAAAACAGGAACGCGAATAAACATAACAGTTTTATATAATTAATCTTCTTACGATTAATCTCAGTAATATTTTTCATACATTTGTATACTTTTTTATATTTAAGGATTCATTTCTTTAATAAATTCGGATCGGATATTTGTTGCAACGGTATCCGATCTTTTTATAGCTTTTTCATTTTTATATTTCCATAGGCTCACGCAGTTATTTGTTAATACTCTGTTATAACAAGTCTCTTCATTTCCTTTCCTGTTCCAGGAAATGATACCCTCCATCCGCTGATTTCTGCATATTCAATGATGCGGAAACTTTTATGACATCCAAAACATCATCAATCGAATCGGAAAGGTCAAGTTTTCCGGAAAGTTTCCGGCTTTCAATATTTTTATCATACCCGATTGAAATCCCATAATAACGGGATATTCTGTTCACCACTTCCGATACCGGATCGTTATCCAGGAGCATGACATTGTCTTTCCAGCAAATATATTTAGTTACATCTACTTCTTCTTTCTTCATAATACCGTCTTTTAAACTCGCCATTTGAGAAGGTCTCAACAACATCTTTTCTTTTGCGGAGGATCTTACTTCCACGCTTCCGGTTACCAGCACAACCAATATATCATGCTCTTTATAAGCGGATACATTAAAGACAGTGCCTAAAACCTTTACGCTTAATCCCTTTGTATTTACGATGAACGGGGCTTCCGGATTATGGGCTACTTCCAGATAAATTTCCCCTTCCACGGCTATTTCCCGCTTTCCATCATCAAAAACAGACGGATAAATTACGTGGCTGGCGGCATTTACATACATCTTTGTCCCGTCCGACAGCGTGATGTGCATGCGCCTGCCTTTCGGTACAATTATATGATTCAACCGGCTTTTCTCTTCTATCGACGCCTTTACCACCGTCGATGGCCAGTTATTTACGGTAACAGAGCCTTCCCTGTCATAATTAAGAATGGCTTCATTTTCCAGTTCAACATGGCGCCTGTCTGAGAGAACCAGTTTAATTTGATTCAGGCTGTCGATAGAAGTTGCGTTCTTTTCCAACTCGGTAAGGATGGATAAATCTTCTGCCGGATTGAATAAGGGGAAAGAAATAAAGAGAAGGATAGCGGCCGACGCAGCGACAGATAGCCCGGCAAGAAGTTTCAGACGGCGTCTTTTTTTGCTTTCCGCGGAAAATCTGGCAGAGGCCAGCCTCTCCACATTCGCCCAAGACGCCTGTATTTCCGCATCGCTGACTTTATTACGCTTTTTGACAAAAGAAACAAACTGTTTCATCTCATTGTTAAAGCGTGTTCGCTGTATTTTGTTACCCTCTGCCATATACTGCTCCCTGTCTTTTTAATTATTACAGTTCGCATACCGCCATGGTACTCAATCAATGCTTATTTTAACAAAATAAATTCGATTATTCTTCCCGGGACGGGTCAGACAGCAGCAGGCTCCTTAATTTCACGACTGCCCGGAACAGCAGATTCTTGCTGGATTGATAATTGATTGCCAGTAAAGCGGCTATTTCATCATGGCTCAATTCCATTATATAATACATATACAATACCTCTTGCTGCCTGGAAGATAATTTCTTAAAAGCCGAACTGATAAAGATATTCCGGGGAGACAACTCTTTCTCTTCAAAAAACTCATCCGCCTTAACGGTTAAAACCTCATCGGGGCAACTGATCAGTAACTCGCTGCGCATCCTGTCAGACTTTAATTCATTATATAAGGCGTACCGGAATGCTTTCAGCAGATAACAGCGTACAGACGGCGTCGGAGACAAACCCGAATGATTGGATATCAGTTTAACAAAGAGATCCTGAAGGCAATTCTCCACGACGCCCGCATCCTTAACATATATCTTTCCATAATTAAATAATACGGGGTAGTATCTTCGATATAAAACCTCAAAAGCCTTACGGTCGCCCTTCAGACAAAGAAGCCATATTGCTTCATCCGTTTTCATCCGTTTTCTGATACATTACAATTCATATAGAAAAAAGCGTGGCACTGCCGCATGCTTTTCATTAGCAAGGCTCCGGTAAGCCCGGACACAAATAAGCGACAGTCCGCGCCAATGCAGCGCGAAATCATCAGCCTTATTCCCGAACGGGTTAATCTCCTCTTTGTTCCCATAACTGTTCCATCCACATTTTAATGTATGAATGCAAATATAGATGATAAAAATTGAGTTATCACACAGATGAATAAAAATGTGCAGAGGCAGCGTTCAGTCACCCTCCAGTCACGTTCCAGTCACATGTTCAGTCACACGCATTACAGTGAGTATAAATACTTTATGTAAAATGTGACTGAAAAACTAAAAAAAATAAAGTTTTTGTTGAAGATTCTTCGTCGCTTTTCAATCCTGCCGGCGCGATTTGGGGCGACGCATCTGCGAAGCCGGGAGAACGAAATGCCGAAAAGACCTGCTTTCGGCCAACAGATGAAGAGGCGTTTATTTCCTGAAAAAAGCGCTATAATGCCTCCGGTAAACCATTATACAGTCTTCAGCAAAGCATTATGATCTCTTTCCCAAACTGTTATAATGGTTTACCGGAGACGTCATAACGCTTTTTTCACTCTGATTCTTCCTGGAAAATGAACGCAAACATGAGAGAAAAATCAACCGGACGTCTGCTTTGGGAATGTTTTATGAGATTGCTTTGGGAATCTTTATCAAAAAAGACTTCAAAAATGCGTTAACTAAACGACATTGATTTTGCTGTTTTGTCATTTTGCTATTTTTGACATTCTGTCATTTTACCCCCTCCCTGTTTTGCCTGTTTGCGCCCCGATGAGAACTTGCTTGCAAAAACGCGCTGCATTTTGC
>JAITRG010000162.1 GCA_031288515.1 Tannerellaceae bacterium | reverse complement strand
GAAGCGTCTTTCAATACACTGATACTTTCAATATCATTAGGAGATAAATAACTTAAACCAGAACGAGGTATACCGTCAATAATGATTAGTGGAGAATTATCTCCTAAAGTATTGCTGCCTCTGATACGAATGTTACCTTCTGCATTTGACGATAAACCGGGTTCGCCACCACGGTCATTTATGGTAACGCCAGCTAATCGTCCTTGTAACCCTTTTGTCAGATCTCCAGCAGGTATAGCCTCTATAGATGTCCCTTTTATATTGGAAACAGAACCTGTTAATTCACCTCGTGCTCTTTTTGTATAACCCAAAACAACAATTTCATTTATTGCTTGCACATCTTCTTTTAATTCAACATCTATTGTACGATTTGATCCGACTTGTATTTCCTGCATAGCATAACCGATGTAAGAAAAAACAAGTACGGAGTTTTCACCAGGAACAGACAGAGCATAATAACCCGTTGTATTTGTGATAATTCCCGTGTTTGTTCCTTTAATAAATACAGATACGCCAATAAGGGGTTCATTGGCATCGTCAGTTACTGTTCCTGTGATAGTGATTTGAGCATTTGTAATTGTTCCTATGCCTGCAAAAAGAAGCATAGAAAGTAAAATCCTGACAAAGCTCACTTTAGTTGATCCCTTTTTCTTTTTCATGATTTTTATAGATTTAAAACACATCAGTTTTTAACAAAATAGTAAATCTTCTGAAATAATGCCCCAGTTTGTAATTTGTGCAGAAAGAATATCAAACATAATTAAGAGTTGGCTCAAGGATACTAATTTTCCACGCATATGGGATGGGGCCATTTCTGCGATGTACATAGGAGAAAGGTTTAGTGCAATACCAATTCCTACTCCTCCAACAATACGATACACATTATACATTGCAAATGTATCAGCCAATGCTGTTCCGATACTAGATAGAAAAAATAATGCTCCAGCAGTAATTAACAGAGGTCGGCGCTCCCATTTTTTGTCACAGTATATTGCGCATAATAAGGCCCCCAAAACACAACCAATCAGAGCCGAACTGGTTCCCCATCCTTTCATAGTCAGAGAATCAATGTGGGGAAAAAGGCTCATAAAAGGTTTTGCTCCTCCGACTACTATCCCAAACAAAAAACCACCTAAAGCAGCAACTAAACAAATCATCCATAGAAATGATTTATTGTAACTTTGTTGTTTATTTTCTATTTTTTCCATAAAAATATATAACAGAATTATGTGACTGTGTTTTTCAATCGATTGCAAATATAGTAATAATTCAATCGATTGCAAGCCTCTTCTTTCTTTTTTTCAATCGATTGCAAAAATGTCAGAAAAAAGTAATACATTTGCAAAAATGTCAGTAATATATATGAATAATAACAAAAGAATTACAATCTATGATTTGGCCAAAGAGTTGAACGTTTCGCCATCTTATATCTCGAAGGCGCTCAACAATCATCCTTTGGTAAGTATGAAGATGAGAGAGAAGGTTCAGAAAAAAGCTATTGAGTTAAAATACAAACACAATTCCTATGCGGCAAATCTCAGAAAAGGAATCTCCCGAACTATCGGAGTTGTCGTTCCTCAAATAAACAGTTTCTTTTCTGAGGCGATTGCAGGTATAGAAGAGGTATGTTCTAATCAGGATTACGGTTTAGTAATTTGCCGATCTCACGATTCGTATGAAAATGAATGTAGAGCGCTCGACACTTTGATGCGGCAAAATGTAGACTGTATTTTAATTTCTATAGCTGCCGAAACATATTCAGGAGAACACCTCCAAAATATAATAAACAATGGTATTCCAGTTATTCAATTTGACCGGTTTGTTGACAATTTCAATGCTTTTAGAGTTGTAAATAATAATGAAGAAATGGCCTATTGGGCAGTTAAACATCTCATCAACAAAGGATACAAAAGAATTGTCTATCTGGGTGGAACTGAAGTCTTAACAATATACAGGTTAAGAAAAGAAGGATATTTAAGAGCTTTGAAAGAAGCTAATCTTTCTATTTCGACTGATCTGATTTTCGATAATGCTTTTTCAGAAAAGAGTACAATTGATATAGCTATTCAATTATTATCTTCCAATACTCCCCCAGATGCTTTTTTTACCGGCTCTGATTATGCAGCTCTAAATGTATTACAAGTTGCAGATAATCTGGGAATTAATATTCCTGATGAATTAGGCATAATTGGTTCGGGGAATGATATTTTGACAAAATTCACAAAACCACGTTTATCGGCTATTGATCAAAAAAGTATGGAATTAGGACGAAAAGCAGCAAATTTATATTTTGAAATTCTGGCAAAGGAAGAGAATAAGGAAAAAGTTGTAGAAAAAGAAGAAATTGTTCCCGGAGATATACTTACGAGAGAAAGCACAGCTAAAAGTCAATGAGGGGGTACGACAAAATTCCCAATCAGCTAACATTTTTATAATCAACGGTTATTTTCTTGATTAGATATTGCTTCTCACTTTTGTTGCAAGTTCTCAGATTGATCATTTATTTCACCCTTTGTATTATCCATCTTTGTCGGAAGGGTTTCATTCATCAAAACGTATAGCAGCCTGTTACTATGACAGTCAAAGATTTTTTTCAGGAGAACATGGAAACACAAATAACCTTACGGCTCTCTTTGGCAAGCATGTTGCCGAAATGAAAGCACGAATAAGGATTGATCTCGTTCCTTCTACGATGACTCCCTACCTGTACACAAGGTGTACCTTATCCGACTTTGTTAAAAAAAGTTTGAGACACAGGATGTTGTATTCTTCTATTTTCACAAAACAAAAATTTTTATTGACAAATATTTACAGGAGTATACTTTTTACATCACTTCCAACTATTCTATTCTTTTCCGGATTTTCGATTCCTCCGATTATGCGATTTATTCATTTTTTATTACTTCGGCGGGATTGCTGTGGGCGGCTTTCAGTACTTGTCCCAGTACGGTAAGCAGGACTACTGCGGCTACTCCCGTGGTTACGCCTGCCGGCAGCCACCAGGGGATACTGGTGCGATAGGCGTATCCTTGCAGCCAGTTGTTCATGGCAAGGTAGACCGGCGGAAGCGCTACGGCGCAGGCAATGAGCGCTTGCAGGGCGTATTCGCGAAAAAACAGGAAGACAATGCTACTGGCTTTGGCTCCGGCTACTTTGCGGATGGCTATCTCCCTGCGGCGGCGGCGTGTGGTAGCGGCTGCTATGGCATACGCGCCAAACAGCGAAATCAGCAGGCAGACCGTTGCGAGTATGGAAAACATCTTTAAACCGGCCTGTTCCGACTGATTAAGGCGGTCGTATAATTCGCTTACCGGCGTCAGGCGAACATCCGTCAACGTAGCGTCAATGCCGGGAAGAATAGCGGCAATCCGCCGTATCGCTTCCCGCTCCTGCCCGGGGGCGACACGGATATACAACATATTGTGCAGCCCGGAAGAGGGTATGAAGAGGGTCGGCTGGATACGGTTGCGAAGCGACCGGGTATGGAAATCATTTACCACGCCTGCGACTTCGTATGTCTCCGAAACAGAGGTGTCTTCGAGAGACGGCATGCGGATAACGGCGCCTGTCGGTTCGCTTAGCTGCATCACCCGGACGGCTTCTTCGTTGAGAACGATTTTCTGCTTCTCTCCTTCGTTCCACCATGCCCCCATAAGCATTTTCAGTCTGAATGTTTCGGCAAACCGGCTGTCGGTAAGGATGAAATGGAAAGCGGGTTTGTCGGATGGCGATTTCCCCGGCCATTCTACTTTGGCCGTTATTGTATAAGGGTTAACATTGTGCTGGGTCTCAAAATAAGCGTCAGTCATGTTTTCGACTTGCAGGATGGATTCAAGTTCATGCATCAGGACGGCCTGCACTTTTCCCGAAATATCCAAAAAGCCCGACAGTTGGATGATTCCATTGCGTCCGAATCCTAAATCTTTACGATCGGCAAAACGCATTTGCATCATCACTACTCCTGCGGCGACAATGAAGACAACGCTGACGGCGAGTTGCAACGTAACAGCCGCACGCCGCAAAGCCGGTTGCCCGCCGGTTATTTTCATTCCCCTCCGGGGTTGCATGGACAACCGGCTCAATCGCCGGAAAAGAATAAAACCGATGAACAGCATCAACGCCATTATCCCTGTTCCACAAACAATGAAAAGTCGCATCAGTTGCGGCAGCCTTATTTCAATATCCAGCAATCCGGAAAATGCAGGGCGGGTACAAACGATAAAAAAACAGGCAAACGCCAGCGCCGGAAGGATAGCGCAAGCCAGCTCGAACGACATCTGCCAAACGAGCTGCCCGCTCGAAGCCCCATGCGCCGCACGCTGCCGCCACTCGCGGTTACGCTGGCGGAAAAGGTCGGAATACAAGTTCAGGAAATTAAACAGCGCGCTGAACAACAACAGTATTCCGGCTATAACGAACAATCCGATGAAATTAAGCGTAAACGGCACATCGGCGTTCAACCGGTGGCGGACGTCTCCTGCCGGTAGCGTCCGCAGCTCGACAGCGGCGTTCGCCCCCAGCCGTGAAGCGAAATCGCGCAGTTGTTCCGCCAGCGCGCTAACATCCGTGCGGGGATGAAACTTTACATACAGGTTCATAACAAAAACGCTCCACTGTACGTCTTCCGGCAAGCCGACGAAGTATTTTACCATATCGTGAAAGATGATTGCATCAAAGGGCAAATTCGTATTGGGCGGCGGGTCTTTTAGTGACCGTATAGGGCGGCCAGGACGCTTTCATGGTTGTTTGCACCTGCTGTCCGATGGCTTTTCCCACATCGCCGAACAAACGTATGGCCATCGTTTCCGTGAGGATTATGTTGTTCAGGATTTGCAGAGGTTGCCCGGCAGCGCCACTGACAAACTCCTGCGGGAAAACGCTGAAAAACGCGCTGTCGGTATAAAGCATCCGTAGCCGGATGTGCGGCGTTTGCCCGGCAGCGCAATTTTCATAATTAGTTATGAAAAGGGTAGAGGCTTCCACTGCCGGGAACTGCTCGCGCAGTTTCTTTTCCAGAATTGCCGGAACGCCTTCGTTTACCTTGCCCGATTGTTTTTCCATGGCATAGACACGGTAAATCCGCTTGGCGCCGGGATAGAAATCGTCGTAAGACGTTTCGTAGCGCATCCAGTAAAGCGCGGGCACGAAACAGGCAAGGCCGAACGCCAGCCCGAAAATAGCCGTAAATGATTGCGTCCTGTATTTCCACATATTACGGAACGTGATTTTTGAATAATGTACAAACATAAGGCTTCTTCTATTTTATCTCTTACTATTATATAGAGTCTGTCCATCCGCAAATTCCATAAACGGATGAAAAAAAAACAGTTATTCACCGCGGAATCTGCAAAATGAGATGATTTATTTTGACGCCGGAAAGGCGCACAATACATCTTATCTCATAAATATTCGCTAATTTTATCGGCGAAAACAGAAACAGATATAGATTAACATGAAGATAGTGACAGATATACGTTTTGGAGACTGTACGGAAGTCTTGACGGAACTTCCCGACAACTCCGCAGACCTCATTTTCACATCCCCGCCTTATGCCGACCAGAGAAAGAACACCTATGGAGGCGTTAAGCCAGACGAGTACGTCAACTGGTTTTTACCTATATCAAAAGAACTGGTAAGAGTTTTAAGGCCAACAGGAACTTTTATTTTGAATATAAAGGAGAAAGTAGTTGATGGGGAACGAAGTACTTATGTATTAGAACTCATACTGGAAATGAGAAAACAAGGTTGGCTGTGGACTGAAGAGTTTATCTGGCATAAAAAGAATTGCTATCCGGGGAAATGGCCTAACAGGTTCCGTGATTCATGGGAAAGATTACTCCAATTCAACAAAGACAAGCGGTTTAATATGTATCAGGAAGAGGTAATGGTACCGATGGGCGACTGGGCAAAAACAAGGCTTAGAAACCTGAACAATACGGATAGAATGAGAGATGAATCCCGGGTAGGAAGCGGATTTGGGAAGAATATCTCGAACTGGCTGGACAGGGAGAAAGCCTACCCGACCAATGTCTTGCATTTGGCTACCGAATGTGCCAATAAAGAGCATAGCGCAGCCTTCCCCGAAGGCCTTCCCGAATGGTTTATAAAACTTTTCACCCGGGAAGGAGATACCGTATTAGACCCTTTTATGGGGTCCGGCACAACAAACATCGTTGCCCAAAGGATGAACCGAAATTCGATCGGGATAGAAATTCTCCCCGAGTATTATAAAAAAGCCAAAGCTAAAAAACTTATTGAATTTAATTCGGGAATGAGAAAATAGTATTCCCGCCCTGTGGTAAATACCCCCGTCATCTCCTGCCGGCATTATAGATGCGCTGGATGATATCTACTACTTTCATTCCTTCCAATACGTTGGTGGCGATGGGTTCGGGGGAGGAGCCGGAGAGTACCTGGACTGCGTTGCGGATGACGAAGTTGTGATTTTGAGCGGAGCCTTTATAGGCGCCGTAATCGTTTCCGGGATTTGTGGGAGGGAGTTCGGGGAGGGCGTAGTCTTTTATATGGCAATAGTCCACTTTGTCCATGTATTGCCCGCCGATTTTGACGCTTCCGTTTTGGGCGATTATCAGGAGGCTGCTTTCCATGTTTTTGTTCCAGACGGACGTTGAGTAGTTGAGGGAGCCTATTCCTCCGCAGACGAAGTTGAAATTTACGACGCCCGAATCTTCAAAGTCGGTAAGCCCGGCGTGGTTGAAGTCGGCAAGACGTGCCTGTATGTTGCATATATCTCCGAAAAGCCAGTACATAATATCGATGAAATGGGAGAATTGGGTAAAGAGCGTTCCCCCGTCCAGGGCGGCGCTCCCGTGCCAGCCGCCCGGTTTATAGTAGCGTTCGTCCCGGTTCCAGTAGCAATTGAGCTGCACCATGTATATATCGCCCAGCGTTCCGGACGTTATCATTTCCTTTATCCATACGGAAGGGGGGGAATACCTGTTTTGCATCACGCAGAATACCTGCTTTCTGTACTTCAGGGAGGCGTAAACGATACGCTCGGCGTCGGCCAGGGCAAGGGCCAGGGGCTTTTCTATGATTACATGATAGCCGGCTTCCATTGCTTTAAGGGCCATTGGCGCGTGTAATCCGTTCGGCGTACAAATGCTGATGACGTCTACCGGGAGCGGGGCAGACAGTAAGGCGTCAAAGTCAGGAAAGAAAGGGACGCCATACGCTTCCATGCCTAATTCTTCCCGGGGGCGGATATCGCATAAGGCCAAGAGGCTTGCTCCCCCGTCGCGGGTAATCATTTCGGCATGCCGTTTTCCGATATGGCCGCATCCTGCAACGGCGAAGTTGACGGGTTTTTCTTTCCTGTCGTTCATTTAGCAGAGCAGGCTGTCCGGGTTAAGATTCTCTTTTTCTATGTCTTTAAAATACTTATAGACGCCCACTTTCAGTTCGGCACAGGCGGCTTCGTCTGCTACAATGATTCCCTTCGGGTGTAGCTGGAGGGCTGTGATTGTCCACATCTGGCTGACGGCGCCTTCTACTGCCTGCTGCAGGGCGCGGGCTTTGCTGTGCCCGTTCGCCATAATCAATACTTCTCTGGCGTCTAATACCGTGCCTACGCCTACCGTTACTGCGGTTTTGGGCACTTGATTTACGTCATTGCCGAAGAAGCGCGAATTGGCTATAACAGTATCCGCGGTCAATGTCTTGATGCGGGTGCGGGAAGAGAGGGAAGAGCCGGGTTCGTTGAAGGCGATGTGTCCGTCCGGGCCTATGCCGCCCAGGAAGAGGTCTACGCCCCCTGCCCTCTTCATTTCTTCTTCGTATCCGGCACATTCTTTTTCCAGGTCGGGGGCGTTTCCATTCAGGATATGTACGTTTTCTTCCCTGATATTTATGTGGCTGAAGAAGTTTTCCCACATGAAGGTATAGTAGCTCTGCGGATGATTTTGCGGCAGGCCTACGTACTCGTCCATGTTGAACGTGATGATATGTTCGAACGATACGCTGCCTGCTTTATAGAGTTCAATCAGGTTGTTATACATGCCTAAGGGCGACGACCCGGTGGGGAGGCCCAGGACGAAAGGCTTCTGCGCCGAAGGATTGGCCCGGTTAATCCTGGCTGCCACATAGTTTGCCGCCCATTTGGACAGCGAAGCATAATCGGGTTCGATAATCAGTCTCATGATGCGTGCGTTTTAGCGGGTTGATTGTTCTTTTATTTTTTCGGCCATGGCCTGTCCCAGAGCCAGGCAGGCGGCGTAGTTCGTTTCGTTCAGCGATTGCTTTTGTTCTACGGGCGCGCCTACTGTTTCCCATTTCATCCGCGCGGCAAATTCGGCCAGGCGTTTGACGGCTGCGCCGGCCCAGGTAAAGGAGCCGAAGTAACCGAAGAGGCGGTTCCTTACTTCGCGTACTTCTATCTTGCTTAGCGTTGATTCTATTTCGGGGAATAGCTGACCGCTGTACGTGGGGCTGCCTACGATGAGGGCTTTGTATTTGAATATGTCTTTCAGAATGTAGGAGGCGTGGCTTTTGCTTGCGTTATGGAGTACGATATCCCTGATACCGTTTCCGGCTAACGAACAGGCAACGGCCTCGGCCATTTGCTCGGTGTTGCCGTACATGGAGCCGTAGAGAACGACTGCGCCGTCTGCGCCTTCGTAGCGGCTCAGGCGGTCGTAAACGGAGACGGCTTCGCCGATGTGCTTCCGCCATACGGGGCCGTGGGTGGAACAGATGGTCTCTACGTCCAGGGCGGATAGTTTCCGGAGCGCGTTCTGCACGGGGCCTCCGTATTTGCCTACTATATTGGAATAATAGCGGATCATTTCTTCCCGGAAATGCTCTATGTTCATTTCGGCGTCGATTATTCCGCCGTCTAATGTGCCGTATGTGCCGAAGGCGTCTGCAGAGAAGAGTATTTTGTCTTTTGCATCATAGGTGAACATTACTTCGGGCCAATGCACCATCGGGGCCATATGGAACGTGAGGCTGCGGCTGCCTGTGGAGAGGCTTTCGCCTTCTTTTACTTCGAGCAGGCCGTCTGTTATGCCGTGGAAGCCGGCGAGCATGCCGTGCGTTTTGCCGTTTCCAACGATTTTCACGCCGGGATATTGCTGCCGGAGCAGGCGGATACTGCCGGAATGGTCGGGTTCCATATGGTTTACTACGAGGTAATCGAGCGTACGCCCGTTAAGCGCTCCGGCTATTTTCTTGAGGAAGATATCGGAATAGCATACGTCTACCGTGTCTATCAATACGGTTTCGCGGTCGATTATGAGGTAGGAGTTATAGGATACGCCGTAAGGCAGGGGCCAGAGGTTTTCGAAAAGGGCCTTCTGGCGGTCGTTCACTCCTACATAAAAAATATTGGTTGCGATCTCTTTTTGTTTATACATAATAAAATAACTTGTTTTCAGTCAATTTCTTCATTTGTTTAACTCTTTAATTAGTTTATAAATAATAAGTGGAGGAGCAATTAATATGATAAATGATACAATTGTTTGTAAGAAGTTATCTTTACCTACAATTTCATGTGCTAATCTACCACATGCCCAGATATACAAGTACAGCATAAATATTGCTAATACAACACCTATTAATACTCCTATACCTTCTTTTAGGTCTTTCATTACAGTTATCGTATAAAGTAGTTATTATTTGTAAGAATAATGATACTATTGTTACTGCTGCTGATATCTTCCATCTGTTTTTTAACTTCGTTTAAACGCCCGCCGGATAAAGTATAAGCCGGCCAGGACGAACGGGACGCTGAGCAATTGTCCCATATTTAATATCATATTGGCTTCGAATGCTTCCTGGTCGTTCTTCAGGAACTCTATGAAGAAGCGTGAACCGAAGATACATATCATAAAGACGCCGAAGATAAGGCCTTCTTTCTTCCAGGCTTCTTTCTTGAAGTAAAGCCACATGCAGAGAATAAAGGCGAAGAGGTAACATAGCGCCTCGTATAGCTGCGTGGGGTGGCTGGGGGCTGTAAAGATAGGTTCAGCCCCCTGCCGCCAGGCGTCTATGTATTCGGAGGGTATGAAACGGAAGGCCCAGGGCAGATCGGCGGGGTGGCCGTATATTTCGTGGTTCGCCAGATTGCCCAGGCGGATAAAGGCGGCTACCAGGCCGGTGGGGACTACCAGTTTGTCGAACGTCCACAGCATGCTCCGGCGCGTAACGCGCTTTGAATAAATATAGATGGCTATCACGATACCCAGCGTACCGCCGTGGCTGGCCAGTCCGCCTTTCCATACCTGAAGGATTTCGAGCGGGTGCGCCAGGTAATATTCCGGCATATAGAAGAGGCAGTGCCCCAGGCGGGAACCGACGACCGTACCGACAACCGTGTACATCAGAAGGGCGTCTATCCAGGCGGGATTGAGCTTCTCGTTCTTCCACATCCGGGCCACTATCATGTAGCCGATAGCAAAACCGGCGGCAAAGGCCAGCCCGTACCATCTTATTTCACGTGAACCGATGGTGAAAATGGCAGGGTCGAGCGTCCAGGTAACGTAGCTTAGCATATGCGGTCAGACAAGGCGTTTGATTAAGGTTTCCCTGTCTCCGCAGAGCATGTCTATTACGGGGAGTTCGATCATGGTGTAGGCGCCCGGTTTTTGTTTGAAACTTGCGCGGGCTACGGCTATCAATACCTGGGCTGTGAGGGCGGGGTTATTGATTTTCATGTCGAAGGCTATCAGTTGGTTCTGGGTTTGCCCGGAGACGCCTTTGCGCGTCAGGCTTACGCCATGTCCCATATCGAGCAGGCTGTCTACGCTGTCTACCTGTATCACATGGGTATCGTCGTGCGCGAAATAGTCGTCTGCCTTGATGGCGCGGGCTACTTCGTTGAAATCGTATCCGTCTTTTACTTCGATGTATACCATCCGGCGGTGAATGCCTGTGCCTGTGGGGATAGTCATGCTCAGGGCGGCTTTTACGCCGTCGATGGCTTTTACGGCTACGGTATGGCCCATGCTCATCCCGGGGCCGAAGTTTGTATAGGTAATTCCTTTGGGAACCATGGCTTCAAGCAGTGCGCGCACTACGGAATCGCTTCCCGGATCCCATCCGGCGGAGATTACGGCTACGGCGTCATGGGCCTTTGCCACGGCGTCTAACGAGCGGCGGAGGTCTGCGACGCCTCCATGTATGTCGAAGCTGTCTACCGTATTAATTCCCAGGGCCAGTATTTCTTTGGCGTATGATTCTACGCTGCGGGTGGGGGTGGCCAGGACGGCTACATCCACCTTATCGAGTTTTGTGATGCTGTCTGTTACCTTATACGGTTTTAATTCGCCGGGTATATTGCTTGGGTCTCTGCGTATTATCCCCGCTATTTCAAAATCGGGGGACGCCTGAACCGCTTCGAGCACGTATTTCCCTATATTGCCATATCCTACGATGGCTACGCTGTTTTTCTTCATAATTTATCCGTCATTTTTTTATTAAGCAGCCACAAAGATAAGCAATTCCCGGCACACGGAGTACAGGGGGCGCCGGGAATTGTACGGGTTTTTTAAAAAAAGGGGTCACTTTTTCTCGAAAACCGCATCGAAGGCGTGGGCCGAGGGCTGGAAGTCGATACGTTTGGTGAAGGCGCACGACTCGCGGGCGCCGTGTTCGCGGTCCATTGCGCTGTCTTCCCATTCTATGGAGAGAGGGCCCTGGTAACCGATGTGATTGAGCGCGCGGATGATTTCTTCAAAGTTTATTTTGCCTCGCCCCACGCTGCGGAAGTTCCAGTAGCGGCGGGGGTCGCCAAAGGTAACGTAGCCGCCGAATACGCCTGCGGGTTTGGGGGTATCGCTCCAGTATACGTCTTTCATATGTACGTGGAAGATGCGGCTGGCAAATTCGTAGATGAAGCCTACATAGTCTACGCCCTGGTAGCCGAAATGGCTGGGGTCGTAATTGAACCCGAAGGCGGGGTGGCCATCCAGCGCGTCCAATGCGCGGCGGGCGGTTACGGTATCGAAGGCTATTTCGGTGGGGTGTACTTCGAGGGCATAGCGTATGCCCAGCTTCTGGTATTCGTCCAGGATGGGCGTAAACCGGCGGGCGAAGTCCTGATAGCCTTCTTCAATCATGCCGGCGGAAACGGGAGGGAACGAATAGAGGTATTGCCAGACGGAGCTTCCGGTGAAGCCCACTACCGTGCTTACGCCCAGCGCTTTGGCTGCATGGGCGGTGCGGATCAGTTCTTCCGAGGCCCGGCGGCGGACGCCTTCGGGATCGCCGTCGCCCCAGATATGGGCGGGCAGGATGGCTTTGTGCCGCCCGTCGATGTTGTCGCATACGGCCTGGCCTACCAGGTGGGTGGATATGGTACGGAGCTGCAGGCCGTATTTTTCCAGCAGGTCTCTGACGCCTTTATAGTAGGCAGGGTCGGTTTGGCGTACGTCCAAATGGTCGGGAAGTCCGATTTCAATGCCGTCATAGCCAAAGGCTTTTGCTTTCTCACAAACAGTTTCCAATGATAAATCCCCCCATTGCAGGGAGTAGAGGGTTACGAGTCGTGCCATGTTTTTCCTAATTTAATTGTTAAACAAAGATTCCAAAGGTACGATAATTCCCGCAACAAAGGTACAACGGCGGCTTATTTTTTTTGCCCGGTTGCCGGAAGGGAGAAATAAGCGGTGGAACGGTTCGGGCGGCCTGCACGATCGGGAGGGCCGTCAACAATCGCCGTTATCACAACTCCGCGGATGGCTCCCTGGAGGGGGGAGAGGGCGCAGGCGTTCAAGGCTTCCCAGTTCTTTTTATTAATAAGGAACTGGTTCGGGCTGGTTAGCCCTTCGATATCCGGAGGGGCCAGGGCGTATGTCTGCAATACGACGGTTTCCATCAAGCGGCGATGTACGTCTACCAGCAAGGCTATGCCTGCCGTTATACTGTCGCCGGCCTTAAACGCCCTCGACAGGGACAGCAGGCCGCTCACCTGCCCTTCCGCATCGATCACAAATTCGCTCCGCGCATCCATATTCCCCCTGGCGGACAAGACCTGCCCGGTAAACGCCTCGTCTGCCAATACGTTATAAAGCATGCAAACGGGCAGGTTATCGCAGTCTTTTATATTATTCCGACTGATAAAATCGGCCAGGGCGGCGTTTGCTTTATAAAAATGATTATATTTGCTTCCGTTCTCTATCGGATCGAAGCCGGCATTGATGATGAGCTTCAGGGATTTTGCCAGTTTTGACATTTGCCCGAAGCTATTGCGGCAAGCTCTTTGTTTAGGCGTGTTACTGTTAGTATGGGTGATTTTCCTGGATACGATAATCCGTCCATTAACATTACGAAAGGTAATATCCCCTATCGAACCGGATGCATCAAAGAATGCATTATTACGAATAATAGCCATAAGTGTTTGGTTTTAAGCGCCTGCCTTTAGAAAACAGGCACAGTTAAACGTTATTTCCCACAAGATAGCACAAATAAACGGGATAACCGGCACGAAGCCACATAATAACCACATCGGAGCCACATGCTAAGCATAAGCAAGCCATCTGCTTCCTGTCGCCAAAATGACGCTCCCCCACATCCTGCCCACATCCTGCCCAGGCCTTACCCAGAGCGCATTTTGCGCCTGAATCCACTTTCCGGCAGCGCTATCAAAATGCTATGCGATAAGGCGCTTTGGGTGACATATTGCTTATCGTTAAAAAAGCGTAATCCTTGAAATATTAGGTTTAATTAACAGCCGTAGCGTCCCGCCTGCGCGACAGAACGTATCCGCTGGGCTTTGCATCCCGCTTAATTCGTTCGCCCCTGCATGGAGAACCGTAAATAATTACTATTTTTGCAGTGTATTTTTAATTAAGGTATTATGTCTACAGTAAAAAGGATTGGTATATTGACGTCCGGAGGCGACGCCCCGGGCATGAATGCGGCTATCCGCGCAGTAACCCGCGGCGCTATCTCTAACGGGATGAGTGTGAAGGGGATATACAGGGGTTATAAGGGGCTGATAACCGGGGAGATTGAAGATTTCAGGACGCAGAATGTGAGTAATATAATCCAGCGGGGCGGGACGGTTCTGAAGACGGCCCGGTGCGATGAGTTCAAAACCCCTGAAGGGAGGCGGCAGGCGTACGACCGTCTGGCAGAGCAGGGTATCGACGCCCTTGTGGTTATCGGCGGCGACGGGACGCTGACGGGCGCGCGTATCTTTGCGCAGGAGTTTAATTACCCGATTGTAGGGCTTCCGGGAACGATCGATAACGACTTGTTTGGAACCGACGTTACGATTGGCTATGACACGGCGCTCAATACGATTCTGGAATGTGTGGACAAGATACGGGATACGGCTTCTTCGCACGACCGCCTTTTCTTTATCGAGGTGATGGGACGCGACGCCGGTTTTCTGGCCCTGAACGGGGCGATTGCTTCGGGCGCCGAGGCGGCTATTATCCCGGAGATTTCGATGGAAACCGATCAATTAGCCGATATGATAGACAACGGGCTGCGCAAGACGAAGAACAGCAGCATCGTGCTTGTGGCCGAAAGCGAGGTAACAGGCGGGGCGATGGGCGTGGCCGAGCGCGTTAAGAAGGAGTATCCGCAGTTTGACGTGCGGGTGAGTATCCTGGGGCATTTGCAGCGGGGAGGAGCGCCTTCGGCGCAAGATCGTATCCTGGCTACCCGTATGGGTATTGCAGCGATTGAAGCGCTCCTTGACGACCAGCGCAACGTGATGACCGGTATCCAGAACGAAGAGATTGTGTACGTGCCCTTTGCCAAGGCGATTAAGAACGACAAGCCTATTAACCGCGACTTGCTGAAGGTGCTTCGCATATCATCTATCTGACCCCGATGAACCGCCGGGCATTTTTGCTTTACCCCCTGCTGGCGCTGGCGCTTATGGCGTTATTCGCAGGGGGGTTGGCGTATGGGGCCGTTCCTATCCCTCCGGAGAGCGTGCTGGATATTTTGCTGGGCGAAGAGCCGGAGCGGGTATCGTGGCGGCATATCGTGCTGCAGTCGCGGCTTCCGCAGGCGTTTACGGCGATGCTGGCGGGGGCGTCGCTGGCGGCGAGCGGGCTGTTGTTGCAGACGTTTTTCCGCAATCCCCTGGCGGGGCCTTCCATACTGGGTATCAGCGACGGGGCTAATCTGGGGGTGGCTGTTGTGACGCTCTATTCCGGCGGTTCGCTGAGCCGGTTGGCAGACTTGCCGGTAAGCGGTTATCCGGCTATTATCCTGGCGGCTTTTGTGGGGGCGTGCGCCGTGCTGGGCCTTATCCTTTACTTTTCTTCCAGGGTGAGGAACAATGTGATGTTGCTGATTATCGGGCTGATGATTGGGTATCTGGCTTCGTCGGTTATTTCTATCCTCAATTTTTATGCCTCTACCGACAAGGTGCATGCTTATGTGATGTGGGGGCTGGGCAACTTTTCGGGCGTGTCGCTGGCGCAACTTCCGCTCTTTATGCTTTGTTCGTCGGGCGGGCTGTTTTTTTCCGTTTTGCTCATCAAGCCGTTAAATGCCCTTTTACTGGGCGAGTCGTATGCCGCCAACCTGGGTATCCGGATCAAGCGTACGCGCATGGCAATCTTGCTTTGCACCGGGGCGCTTACGGCTGTTACCACGGCCTTTTGCGGGCCTGTGTCTTTTATCGGGCTTGCCGTTCCGCATATCGCCCGCTTGCTGCTGGGGTCTTCCAACCATAAGACGTTACTGCCGGTAACGCTGCTCATCGGCTCGTGCGTGGCGCTTTTATGCAATATCCTGATGGTAACACCGGGGATGAATACGATTTTACCGCTCAATGCCGTTACGCCGCTGATAGGGGCTCCCGTTATCATTTATGTAATTATAAACAGGAAGAACATCCAGTATTTCAATTAACAGGTACGATGAAACAGACGCCGGTGATAGAAGCTGCCAGACTGTGCATTGGGTATGCGCTGAGGAACGGGAAGAAGAAGGTGGTGCATCCCGGCCTGGAGCTAAGGCTATACGCCGGCGAAGTGACTTGTTTGCTGGGGCTGAACGGCGCCGGCAAGTCTACGCTGCTGCGGACGCTTGGCGGTTTCCAGCAGGCGCTGGCGGGCGAGGCGTTTCTCCTCGGCAAGCCTTTAAGCGCGTTTTCACCGGTAGAGATATCGCTCACCATCGGCGTTGTGCTGACCGAAAAGACCCATGCGGGCGGGATAACCGTATACGAACTCGTATCGCTGGGCCGCCATCCCTACACCGGCTTTTTCGGATTGCTGAAGGGGCGCGACAGGGAAATAATCGGGCAGTCGCTCGAAGCTGCCGGCATCAGCCACAAAGCCTCCAGCTACGTGGCCGAACTCAGCGACGGGGAACGTCAGAAAGCCATGATAGCCAAGGCGCTGGCCCAGCAATGCCCTGTCATCTTATTAGACGAGCCGACGGCCTTCCTCGACGTTACCAGCCGCATCGAAACGATGGCGCTGCTGCGCAAACTGGCGCGGGAGCAGCAGAAAACCATCCTCCTGTCAACGCATGATATGGATTCGGCCATACAGATGGGAGACCGTCTCTGGCTGCTGGAGAAAGAACGCCCCATGGCCTGCGGCACGCCGGAAGATCTCATCCTGAACGGTCAATTCGAGAGTTTCTTCCATAAAGACGGGATATTGTTCGACCCTTCCACCGGGAAACTTACGGCAACCGTTCCCTTTAACCCCATCGGCGTAACGGGTGATTTTATTACCTCGTACTGGGCGGGGAATGCCCTTGCGAGGAACGGCTGGCGTCCTTCCCCTCCGAACGATACGTACGTGAATGTAAATTGCCTGGGTAAACGGCAAATCATCATCACCCTGCCGGATAAAACGTCGTTATGCGTAAACAGCATAGACGATTTAATCGCTACAATTGAAACGCTCAACGCAAATGATGACAAACGAAATCACCTGTAAACTGGAGCATGAGAAGATAAGCCGCCTCTTGCTGAATTACGCAATCCCGGCGGTAATCGGCACAATGGTCAATTCGCTATACAATATCGTAGACCGGATATTTATCGGGCATGGCGTAGGGCCGCTGGCTATTTCGGGTCTCACGCTCACATTCCCCATCCTGTTCTTCCTCCAGGCATTCGGTATGCTGGTAGGCACAGGGGCCGCCACGCATGTGTCTATCTTTTTAGGAAGGAGGGATAACGACAGGGCTGAGAACATCCTGGGTAATGCGCTAACCATGACGTTTGTCATTACAGGTATCACCGTGGTCCCCAGCCTGCTTTTCCTGGACGATCTGCTGATTTGGTTTGGAGGAAGCGAAGCTACTATTCCTTATGCCAGGGAATACCTTTATATTATTATCCCAACCACGATACTTCCCGCCCTAAGCTTTAGTTTCAATGCCGTTATGCGTGCCTCGGGGTATCCCCGGAAAGCAATGGCGACGATGCTTATCGGGGCCATATTGAACGTTATATTAGACCCTGTATTCATTTTCGCCCTCGATATGGGCATCAAAGGGGCGGCTTATGCTACCGTTATCTCGATGGCGGCAAGCACGGCCTTCGTAATGCATCACTTCGTAAGCAGGGAGAGCCTGATACGCTTCCGCAGGAAATACCTGAAACCTGACAGGCATATTATATGGACAATCGTAACAATCGGCATATCCCCCTTCGCCATGCAATTGGCCGGAAGTCTGGTAAACGTCGTGATGAACCATTCGCTCCAGGCGTACGGAGGCGATTTGGCGCTGGGCGCAAACGGTATCATATCGAGCGTGGGCATGCTCCTGGTGATGCTCGTTATCGGAATTGCCCAGGGAATGCAGCCGATTGTGGGGTTCAACTATGGCGCCGGGCATCATCGCCGGGTGATGGAAACGCTCCGTTTCGTAATCATCACGGCAACCTGTATTATGGGGATAGGCTGGGCCTGCTGCCTCCTTCTCCCCGAAATCATCGTGCGGGGATTCACCTCCGACCCGGAACTGGCCGCCATATCCGCCAACGGACTCAGGCTTAGTTTGTCATTATTTATCGTAGTCGGTTCGCAAATCGCTATCAGCCAATTCTTCCAAAGTATCGGCATTGCCTGGAAAGCCATTTTCCTGAGCCTTACCCGCCAATTCCTGTACCTTATCCCTGCCATATGGTTTCTCCCCCCTTTCTTAGGGTTAGACGGCGTATGGTATTCGGCCCCCATCTCCGACGGGTTAGCCGCCGTCACAGCCTGGATATTTTTATGGCAACATGCCGGGCGGGTGAAATAAAGATGAATTATAGCTGCACTATATGTATAATTCCGTACCTTCGTAGCGACAAATTTTAGAGACAGTATAAAAATAAACAGTATGACGCCAGAATTACAACAGAAAATAGAAGATGTCATCGCCCGCAACCGGCAGGCTGACGACAGTATCGTTGTTTTTCAGTTAAAGAAATTGCTTTACGAAAGCGAACGGTTTGCAGAGAAAGACACAAAACCGATTGCCGAACTTGTTGCCGGAAATCTGTGCCGGCTCAAAACGGAAACTCCTCAAAACGACGTTTTCCGAACCGGGTTCCAGCATTTAGACAATGCCATTGGCGGTTTCCTTCCCGGCGAATTTATCGTAGTGGGCGGACGGACGGCAATCGGGAAGACGACTTTCCTGGTTGATTTGTCGCTGAATATTTCAAGAGCCGTTCCGCTGCTTTTTGTTACGCTCGATTTTTCGGGCGAGCAACTTACAAACCGTTTTATCGCGTCGCTCTCCAGAGTTCCGGCCCGCCTGATGCTGCAAAGAGCCATAAGTGAAGCGGAATGGGAACGCATCGCCACAGTAGAAAAAGCGTTTGCCGACCGCCAACTGTTTGTACTTGACAGCCGCAATAACGACGTCTCCACCATAAAGGCGCATTGCGAAAAACAAATTCGCGAAAATGGCGTAAGGGTAATTGTAGTTGATTACCTGCAATTGGTAAACTCCAGTCAACATTGGAGACAGCGCGTAGACGAAGTGAGTTCGGTGAGTCGCGAACTGAAGAATATGGCCCGGGAACACAATGTATGCGTTATCGTTTCGAGCTCGTTGAACAGAAGCGCTGAATACAGACACGGAACAGAAGGCAAACGCCCGCAACTTGCCGATTTGCGCGAAAGCGGCGCTATCGAACAGGATGCCGACAAAGTGATTCTGGTGCATCGCCCCGAATATTACAGAATCTCCGAAGAGGAAAAAGGAAAGAGCCTGACCGGCATTGCGGAATTTATTGTGGCGAAAAATCGCAACGGAGCCACAGGCGACGTCCGCTTGCTGTTTGATGCTGAAATTCCCAAATTTAAAAACCTCGTCAATGGTAAAGAAGAGTTTGTATTCTCGCCCGACCGATTGAAGGAGTTGGACGACGAACCGCCATTTTAAAGATATAATGAGCTGTCGTTTCAAACATTATGATGTCAAACGCAATTTTACAGACATAGCGGTTGTGTTCCTGCAACCCGTGAGATAGCGGAGATTAGCTTTATGCTCCGCTCCGCTCCTCATAAAGCGTATAAATCAAAGATAATTAACGACAGCTCATTTTTTACTTATGCAACAAAATCCCGGCATATTACCTTTCCCATCCAAACAGAATACCGCTTTACAAAGGTACGAACGCAACGCTTTGCGCCTTCTCTCGCTCAAAAATCCCATGAAACTTTGCCTATTTCTCGGAACGCCCATTTACCAGCTCGAAAGAATAATTAACTCCCCGGAATATAAACATCATATTATCAAGAAAAAGCGAGGCGGCGAGCGGCATATTTCCGAACCCCGAAAGCAGTTAAAGAGAATTCAAAAACGGCTGAATTATTTTTTACAGGCATATTATTTGTGTATAAAGCCCGAAGAAGTGCACGGTTTTGTGATAAACCCGCTACCCGCCGGCAAGACGCAATGCAACATCGTGGCAAATGCCGAAGTTCACACCGGCAAGAAACACCTTTTGAACATAGACCTGAAAGATTTTTTTTCGAGTATTCCAGCCCGGCGGATAAAGAAACTTTTCACTTCGCCCGTCTTTAATTTCAGCGAACAAATGGCAATCGCCCTGACGCTTCTCACAACCTGCGAAGCCAAACTGCCGACAGGCGCGCCAACGTCACCCGTTTTGTCGAACTTTGTTTGCCTGGAACTGGACGCCGATTTACGTTTCTTCTGCCGGGAAAACCATTTGCAATTCACGCGCTATGCCGATGATTTGACTTTTTCATCCAACGAATTTATTCCAGATGAAGCTATACATAGAATCAAAGAACTCATCCGCCGGAACGGTTTTGAAACCAACGAGAAGAAAGTATACCTGAAATCTTCGCGCCACAAACAAACAGTTACAGGGCTAACCGTAAATGAAAAAGTAAATGCAGACCGGAAACGGCTAAAAAAAATCCGTGCAATGCTCCATGATTCAACAAAAAACGGCATCGGAAAAGCCACGCAACGACATTTCAATCTGACAAATCCGCCAAGCGAAGAACAGCAACAACTTTTCATTCGCCGTCTTGGCGGCTATATCAATTTTGCAGGACAAGTACGGGAAAAAAACGACCCCATGTATCGAAGAATGGTCTGCGAACTTCAACTAATAAAAAAAGCCATACAGGAGATTGCATCCAACCGCCCGGCGAGATCATAAGAACAGATGCAAAGCTATAAATACTTCCGCCAATAGTAATGATTTGGTTCCGCTTCGCCGAAGCCTTCGCTGCGATAAAGTTTTTGAGCATTGACATTATCCTCGCGCACTTCGAGAGTAATCCGGCTGCATCCCCGTTTTCCGGCTTCCGCAGTAATTGCCTGTATCAGTTTCCGGCCGATTCCTTTCCCACGGTATTCTTTCAGTACAATGACGTCGTGAATGTTAATCATCGGACGAACCGAGAAGGTTGCAAAATTCTCAAATGCAATCAGTAAACCGGCAAAAACGCCCTCCGTTTCCGCAAGAATGACAATTGATTTCGGATGCTTTTCCAAGCCTTCCAGCAAATGGATTTGTTCGTTTTCATCCAAAGGACTCCCGCCGCCCATTTCATCGTTAACGTAAGCGTTCATTAACGTTGCAACAGCTTTTCTATGAGCCGTATTTGTATAATCGCAAGCAATTGATTGTATGTTCATATTTTTCCGTAATTGAGTTGTAAAAATACGACTAATTATCCGTCTCACCCGCAATTTATTTGATTACTGTGATTACAAACCCATTCTTTTCCCGAAGCTGGAATTTTTCATGTGGATAGTGTGTTTTAAGTTTGATGTTATTTTCCGGTTTTGATTATCTTTGCGCCTTTAATTAAAACAGTTCCAAAAATCACGCCCCGGCAAATACTAACAAGCGATTATATGAATAAAATTGTAAGCAAAGAATATTTCTCTGCAAATGTAGTAAAACTGGAAGTGGAGGCTCCTTTAATAGCCCGCTCGCGTAAAGCCGGCCACTTTGTTATTGTGAAAATAGGGAAAAATGGCGAACGTATCCCTTTAACCATTGCAGGCGCTGATTTGGAAAAAGGGACTATCACGTTGGTTATTCAGGCAGTAGGTGGCTCGTCGAAAAAAATATGCGCGCTGAACGTTGGCGACGAAATTACCGATTTGGCAGGCCCGTTGGGACGGGCTACGCATATAGAGAAAACCGGGACGGTTGTTTGCGCCGGCGGCGGCGTAGGAGTCGCTCCGCTAATGCCCATCGTAGAAGCCTTTCACAAAGCGGGCAACCGTGTAATTGTCGTATTGGCGGCCCGGACAAAAGAGCTGGTCATTCTTGAAGAACAGATGCGCGTTAACTCCGATGAAGTAATCATCATGACGGATGATGGCTCTTATGGCGCAAAAGGACTGGTAACAGATGGCGTAGAAAGCGTTATCAACCGGGAGAAGGTTGATTTATGCGTTACGATAGGTCCGGCCATAATGATGAAGTTTGTTTCTGCATTGACAAAAAAATATGACGTCCCTACCGTAGCGTCTCTCAATACGATTATGGTAGACGGTACAGGCATGTGTGGCGCCTGCCGTATCACAGTGGGAGGCAAAACAAAATTCGTATGCATAGACGGCCCTGAATTTGACGCTCACCAGGTAGACTTCGACGAAATGCTGATGCGCCTCGGCGCTTACAAAGATATAGAAAAGACATAAAGAGGAAATATCATGACAATCGAAGAACAACTAACCATTCGTCGCGCGGAACCCTGGCGCGAAGAATTACGGAAAAGTATAAAGGCTAAAGACCGCTCAACCATCGAACGGGTGCATATGAATGAACTCGATGCGGAATATCGCAGCCACTGTAATGAAGAAGTAAACAAGGGATTAACTCCTCAGCAGGCAAGAAAAGAGGCACAACGCTGCTTAGACTGCGCCAAACCAACATGTATGAGGGGATGTCCGGTAAATATTAATATTCCGACATTTATAAAACACATTGAAGCGGGCGAATTCCTGGGAGCGGCGAAAGTGTTAAAAGAGACAAGCGCTCTTCCGGCTGTTTGCGGGCGCGTATGCCCACAGGAAAAACAATGCGAAGCGCAATGCATACACCTCAAAATGGGGAAAGAACCGGTCGCTATCGGCTATCTGGAACGTTTTGCCGCCGATTATGAACGGGAAAGCGGGCATATTTCCATTCCCGAAACGGCTCAACCGAACGGCATTAAAATAGCGGTTGCAGGTTCAGGGCCTGCCGGATTATCTTTTGCCGGAGACATGGCAAAATCAGGTTATGACATCACGGTATTTGAAGCATTGCACGAAATAGGAGGCGTACTTAAATATGGTATTCCCGAATTTCGCCTTCCAAACGAAATAGTAGATGTTGAAATCGGCATCTTACGAAAAATGGGCGTGAAATTCTTAACCAATTGCATTGTTGGCAAAACAATCACGTATGAAGATTTACACGACGATGGTTTCAAGGGTATCTTTGTTGCCAGCGGCGCCGGGCTGCCTAACTTTATGAATATACCGGGAGAGAACCTGGTTGGCGTAATGTCGTCTAACGAATACCTTACACGTGTAAACCTGATGAATGCGGCCCATCCGGAAAGCGATACGCCGGTCTTGATCGGTAAAAAAGTAGCCGTTATCGGAGGAGGCAATACGGCCATGGATTCTGTACGGACAGCACGCCGCCTGGGGGCGGAACGTTCTATTATTGTCTATCGCCGCAGTGAAGAAGAAATGCCGGCCCGTATTGAAGAAGTGAAACATGCCAAAGAAGAGGGTATTGAATTCCTTACGCTTCACAATCCGATTGAATATATCGGCAATGAACAGGGGCGCGTTAAACAAATGCGCTTACAAAAAATGGCCCTGGGAGAACCGGACGCTTCGGGACGCCGCCGTCCTGTCGCTATTGAAGGAGCTATCGAAACAATTGATGTGGATGAGGTAATCGTTAGTATAGGCGTATCTCCGAATCCGCTTATCCCAAATACTTTTCAAGGATTGGAAGTAAGCAAATGGGGCACTATTGTCGTAAATGAATCTACTATGCAATCAGCATTAAGCGATGTATATGCCGGAGGAGACATCGTTCGCGGAGGCGCTACCGTAATCCTCGCCATGGGCGACGGGCGAAGAGCCGCAACAGCCATGCATGAGCGCCTAATGATTATTAACCATCCGTAACGTTCTTTGTATACTAACAGCCTGCTTCAACCCGTTTTATTAATAAATCCAATAATTGACGCCCGGGTCGGTAAATAAGTACAATTGTATTTTAAATTCCGATTTTTTTGTCTATATTTGGTAACTGGTAAAACTTAACTGAAACAGTATGAGAATTGCATTGTTATTGAGAAGTAAGAAACAGCCGAAGAATGAAATTGGACAGGCTGTTGTGTTTGATGTTGAAAAAGACAAGGTCGTAGGCGTTGAAAACGAAACGCTGCAATCGAAGGATGTAAAAACGTTAACATCCTGGGCGCAGACTAAAAAGGTAAAAGAGATTTACTCTCCTTTTGTAGATGAACAGCTTCGTATCATTTGTAAAGCTCTTGGCATAAAGGTAAGAGGATACGATGAACTGTCGGACGACAGGTTGTTCCAAACGTTTATTTTGTAACCATTTAAAAAAATAACTAATTCTACTTTAACACATTAATTCTTTCTCATCAAAAGCGTAAAGCCCCCTATTCAGGCCCATGTCATTACCCCATTGCACAGGCTTGTTTGGCGATATCTTTCAGCTTTCAACCGGTTTATAGATACTTGCGTATGAATAGTTTTTGCTGAAAGAAGAGTTTTTCAGCCTCCTTTCAGCAAAAAATAGAGGGCCGGCAAAAAAGGGAAAAAATCATTATGACGCCTTCAGTAGACCGGTATAATGGTTTGGTAAAGCGTATATAATGGTTTGCCAAAGGCATTATAACGGTTTACTGAAGACGTCATAACGGTTTTTTTTGGCGTCAATCCCTCTCCTCCGATTTCTAAAGGCTGTAAGGAAGCTGAAAGGTCTTCCTTCGTCTTCTTTCAGGATTTCATTCTGTAAACCAATCAGTTGTAACAAAACTGAAAGCTGAAAGGAAAGATGAAAAAGTATCGTTTAGCAGGGGAATTTTCCTGTTGATAAAGTAATTCCCGGGCGGATATCAGGTTTATCTTCTTTTTCGCACGTTTTTTAATCTGTTAAAGCAGGACTACTTAAAAGCCGATTATCAAGGGTAAAACGCCTGCGGTAACCGGTTTTTCGTTTTTATTGACACCCATGACAACCGACACACTGAGCCAACTCGCCCCTGAAACGTTTTCCCACCAACTGATGAAGGCGTTCTTTTAATCCGTCCAAACGTACATTTTCTACCACATCGGCCGTAAAGGCTACACTTAGCATCATGCGAGCCTCTTCTTTAGGGATGCCACGGCTTTGGAGATAAAACAAGGCGTTTTCGTCTAACTGGCCTGTTGTCATACCATGCGAACATTTTACGTCATCTGCATAAATTTCGAGTTGGGGCTTGCTATACATACGGGCTTCACGGGTAATCAGCAGATTGCGGTTGGTTTGATAAGCAACCGTCTTTTGTGCGCCTTCTTTCACTAAAATACGCCCGCTGAAAGCGCCAACCGAACGGTCGTTCAATACATTCTTAACTAATTCGTTGCAGGTACAATTCGGTACGGCATGCGTAATATGGCTATATATGTCAACTTGTTGTTCCGCATCAAGAATAGACATGCCACAAAGTGTGGACTCGGCATACTCGCCGTTTAATTCGATATAATAGTTATTACGGGTCAGGCCGTTATTTAA
>JAITRG010000301.1 GCA_031288515.1 Tannerellaceae bacterium | reverse complement strand
GAGCGCTTTTCGACATACCGCCTATTCCAAAAATATAAAAGGTCTCGGCAGTACCCTGAACATTAGAAACTACGCGGAAATTCCGCTCCGACAGTATCACATTGGTATTATTTACATTCGCATTACGAGTCAATCCGTTATGAAACCCGCAACCGGTAAATAAAAGAGTTAGAAGAAGGAATAAATAAATCTTTTTCATGAAAGTATAACTTGTTAATTAATATAATTAATACAAAGATACGATTGGTAATCAAAGTTTTAAGGAAATCTGTTTTTTCCGTCTCTTAATGAGAGAAATGTAGAAAAACATTCCCTTTTGCTTACAAACATACGATAATTTTTCAAATAGTATTCTCGAAATAAGCCTTTTTTGCCATTTTTTACTGCTTTTTTCTCGATTTAGCTGCTTTTTTTCCATCTCTCATTAAGAGACGGAAAAATTAACGATAGATATTCTTTTGTTGTTGTGTTGAAATATAAAGATTGAAGAAGAACCTTCCCTGTTGACAAAAATAGATTAATACAAATAATATAATTTCACAAGATATGAAAAAAATAATATTCATTTTTGCATTAGTAGCGACTGCATTAGTAGCTCCCGCCCAGGAAACTGTTGAAACGGTTGTCGAACTGACGAATGGCAGTATTATCAGAGGTAAACTTGCAGATGCGGGCGACGGGCAAAGGTTGTATGGTTTAACCGGAAACAGAAATAATAACGACCTTTCTTTTTCACAGTTTAAGGATTATTCGGACGATACGATGAGTTTATCTTCATCAGGAAACAATCATATAAGAACAGATAATAACCGGACTACATCAAAAACTCAATCCTATTCTCATTATGATATCGTCGGATACCGTGGATTCCTCGAGTTGGGATATTTCACCGGCTTCATACAGAGATATATCATCATAGAGAAAGATATCAAAAAGAACATACCGAAAGATTCTTTAAAAGTTGTATCGGGTAAATATAATGGATATGAAATAACCACCAGCCACGGCTACCAATTCAATCCTTATATCTTTTTGGGAGGAGGCGTGGGCCTGCAACTTCATACCGGCGTAGATGAGGATACCGGCGTAAATCTGGTGGCTATTCCCGTCTTTATTGACTTTAGAACCAACTTCACAAAACAACCAAGTACTCAGATTGTTCATTTTGCCGGATTAAAAATCGGTTCTACAACCGGGTTTTTCGGAGAGAAAGTAAAAACTTTAGGCGGTTATATAGCTCCTTCCATCGGCGTCAAAGCAATGATTACTCCTTCTTTTGCCCTAAACCTCAGTATAGGATATAACTTCCAATGGGTAACTAAAGAATTCAGACACGAGACTATACTGCCTGAGACGCTTGGGAGGGTTCCTGTTAAAATCGGTATTGAGTTCTAACCCATAATAATTTCACAAGATATGAAAAAAATAATATTCATTTTTGCATTAGTAGCGACTGCATTAGTAGCTCCCGCCCAGGAGACTGTTGAAACGGTTGTCGAACTGACGAACGGCAGTATTATCAGAGGCAAACTTACAGATATGGGCGACGGGCAAAGGTCGTATATAAAAACCACAGATGGAAGTATCATCTATTTTACCCGTGGAGCCGTAAAAGAAATCGACGACCAAAAGGTGGCGCTAACAGTAAAGAACTTTAGAAATCCGAAAACCGTTTATTTTTATGACGGCAGTATCGTAAAAGGAAAACTTTCCATTTCCACTTCGGGAGAAAGGATGAAAGTGGAAACCTCTAATGGCAGCGTGATTTATTTCACCAAACTTCTAGCCAAAGAGATAATTGAAGACGATGAAACGTTTCCTGCAACGAATTCGATCTCAACCGGAAACTGGAATAATAGCGACCCTTCTTTTTCACAGTTTAAGGATTATTTAGAAGATCGTTTTTTTCAGTTAGAGAATTATCTGGACGATCGTTTATTACGGTTAGAGAATTATTCGAACAATACGATGAGTTTATCTTCATCAGGAAACAATCGCATAAGAACAGGCAATAACCGAACTACGTCAAAAACTCAATCCAATTCTCATTATAATAATGTCGGATACCGTGGATTCGTCGACCTGGGAATTTTCACCGGCATAAGTAATTTTGAATTTGGTGGATTTGCATATGAAATAACCACCAGCCACGGCTACCAATTCAATCCTTATATCTTTTTGGGAGGAGGTTTGGGGCTGCAATCTTACAAAAAAGACCTTTTAAAGAGCAGACAGAAAAAGGATACATTTACGATGACGACTCTTCCCATCTTTGCAGACTTCAGGGCCAACGTTACAGAGAGAGGCCCTGTTATTCCTTTTGCCGGATTAAAAATCGGTTCTACAACCGGGTTTACCAAAATAAAAAAAGAAGTTCCAGGCGAAGAAAATGAAAGTGAAAGTGAAAGTGAAACAAAAGACTTAGGCGCTTATATAGTTCCTTCCGTCGGCGTCAATGTAATGCTTACTCCTTCTTTTGCTCTAAACTTCGGTCTGGAATATACCTTCCAATTGCTAACTGACGAACTCTACGACGACTACTACTACTACTACTACGACAGGGTACCGAATACGTTAAAGTGGCTTACTATTAAAGCCGGTATTGCGTTCTAACCCATAACAAGAGTTTATGTTAGTTTAAATTTATAGTTGAACGGATTATGTGTAATCCTGAAATTATGCAGTGCAGCGCAAGTGTGAAAGACATGGTTCACAAAGAGATTTTTTCTCAACCGGCATTCATCCTTAACGATACGGTATCGCCTGGTGTTACCGATTGCATATTCTACCCGTACTCTGCCCACAGCTATGTCCCGATTGAAGAACTTCTGTTCTTTAGTCAGTTCCCTGCCTCCAGGCTTCTTTACAGGCTGATATATACGCACTCCTTCAGGCCAGTATCCCTGATAGCCGGCGTCTTGCCACAGGGAAAAACCCGAAGGGATGTGACAGCATGTGTCCGCCAGGGTTTTGTCGTGAATCCTGCCGGCATACGCAGGGCCTACATAAAGTATCAGGCAAACGGAGCTTATTATCAATGCGTTCTTGACCGTATGTTTTTTCTTTTTGCCGCTATAGCTGTCCTGCTGCAAGTCTTCACACATAGGGCGGGATATTTCACGCTCCGTATCATCGTGAAGAAGTACTTTTTCCTCTTTCCTGTCAATGGCAGAGAGTATTTCCTGCAATTCCCTATCCGTTTGAACAGGCATACAACCGGCCATGCGCAACGCCATGCGGAGACTCTTACTCAAACCATGTATCAGTTCGTGGCATTGACACCGGGTAATGTCAAACAAATCCGCATGGGATTCCTGAACAGAGTTCAATTTATAGTAAGACAATATAAAAACCAGGCGTTCGGCTCTGTCGGCAAGAGAGGCGTTAGAATACATTGTATAACGGCGAAGGCCTTTACGGTATTTGCCACTCAAATCATATTCAGACAGATATTCGTCATGTGCCGATTCAAAACAGGGAAGCAACCGCTCAAAGGTCGCTATGTTAATGCCGGTCATCGCCCTAAAGCGAGACGGATTCTTTTGCCATGCTTGGTATTTCATCATGCAAATATCGCACATACGCACATATGATATTGAATAATGTCTTTTATAAATAAATAGTTGAACACGAATAATTTTTGTAACTACTCAGGTCGTATTCCCACATTGGATGTCAGCAAGACATTTCAAAGCAGTAAAAACATCCTGTCCATTTTTGATAGTGGT
>JAITRG010000161.1 GCA_031288515.1 Tannerellaceae bacterium | reverse complement strand
ACTCTTTCAAAGATAGTAATTTATCTCTAAATTGCACCACTTTTTGCTATTTTTAACACTCTGGATTTCAACATTTTATTAGATGGGAAACTTCAGTTTATTACTTCACGTTTTAAGGTATCCCATTGATTTGGATTGATGAGAACCTTAGTTGACAAGTATCTTTTTTCATTATCCCGGATAGCCTCTACCTTAATCAGGGCTTCTCCTTCCGCATTAAGTTTTTTCTCCTGATTGAAGACTATGGCATAAATTATTTTTTCCATATCCATAAAAGAATCTAACGTTCGTTTTTCCACGGATACGAAGAAACAAATATTTCCAGTCACATTAAAAGAATAGTTGAATAAAAAATGAAAATTGTCCGGTAAATTGGGTATTTTTGTTTTATAATAATAAAAATGTCATTGCTATGAATAGAATTTGTGAGTTGTTTGGAATTAAGTATCCTGTTATACAGGGAGGAATGGTTTGGTGTAGTGGTTGGCGATTAGCTTCCGCCGTAAGTAACGCAGGAGGATTAGGTTTGCTGGGAGCCGGTTCGATGCATCCGGAAGCGCTTCGCGAACACATCCAAAAATGCAAAAAGGCAACCGGAAAGCCTTTTGGCGTCAATGTTCCTTTAATGTATCCCGAAATTGAATCAGTAATACAAATTTTAATAGAAGAAGAAGTAAAAATAGTTTTTACCTCCGCCGGAAACCCAAAGGCATGGACTAAATACCTGAAAGAACATGCTATAACAGTGGCGCATGTAGTAAGCAGTTCCAAGTTTGCCGTTAAATGCGAGGAAGCAGGCGTTGACGCCATTGTAGCGGAAGGTTTTGAAGCAGGAGGGCATAACGGGCGTGAAGAAACGACAACGCTTTGTCTTATCCCGGCAGTCAGGCGAGCCACCCAACTGCCGGTGATAGCTGCCGGCGGAATAGGTACAGGCAGGGCCATACTTGCAGTACAAGCCTTAGGCGCCGAAGGCGTACAGATAGGAACACGTTTCGCCCTCACGAAAGAAAGCTCCGCCCACGATAATTTCAAACAATTATGCCTTACCTTAAACGAAGGAGATACCAAACTATTGTTAAAGAAATTAGCCCCTACCCGGTTGGTTAAAGGCAATTTTAAAACAGCCGTAGAAGAAGCCGAAGCTCGTGGCGCTTCCATAGAAGAGATGAAGGAACTGTTAGGAAAAGGACGCGCAAAAAAAGGTATATTTGAAGGAAATCTGGAAGAAGGAGAATTAGAAATAGGACAGGTAGCCTCCCTTTTCCATGAACTGCAAACCGTAGATGAAGTAATAAAAGAACTTATCAAAGAATACCGGGATATCAATTTATCGCATCTGGCGTTTTGAGAATTTACCTTCGGATGATGAACGCGCCGGATGTATTTTTCACCTCTTCTTTCAGCTTTCAGCACGTTTATAAATGCTTGCGTATGAACTGCTATGGCTGAAAGAAGATATTTCAGCCTCGTTTCAGGCGTTAAAATCAGGGACTGCCGAAAGAAAAAAATCATTACGATGCCTCCGGTAAACCATTATGATGTCTTTTGGAAACCATTACAATGCTTTTAGTAAACCGTTATGATGCCTTCAGTAAACTATCATAACGGTTTTTTTAAAGGTTGCTTTTCCCGGAACAAGTTTACAGTTTTGGATTTAATAACTAAAATAACTTTACGTAAATTTTTTTGAGGGAATAAAAACCTCTCCTTCTATCCTCCGGATGAAACGAGGTTGAAAGGAGAATCTTTCAGTCATTGGCGTTTATACACAGGTACTTATAAACCGGCTGAAAACTGAAAGAAGGCTATAAAAAAGAGATAAGAGAAGCCTGTTTTTAGCTTTATGTTTGGATAATCGCCATGACTGCTGCCTGCTTCTATTAATACCTGTCGGGTAAATTCATATTGCACAGCATTAAAGAAGAAGTATATCTAATCTTGTTTTTTAAAAGTAATATTTTTAGCTATCAATAATTAAATAAGTATTTGCTTATTTAATATATTTATATTAAATTTGCAAATGTTTTGATTACTTGATATGAGCTTAAATAGTGCAAATTAGTTATTCATTGTTAAACAAAAAAAGTGTGTCTATGAAGAAGTTGACCTATCTTTTATTTTGCCTGTTCTTAGGCATTGGGTTGGTTACTGCTCAAACCAGGCAGATAACAGGTACTGTTATCTCTGCTGATGACGGTGAGCCAATTATTGGTGCGTCTGTAATTGTAAAAGGTACTACTACCGGTACCGTTACTGATATAGACGGGAATTTTAGTTTAAGTGTACCAAGTTCTGCAAGAACTTTGGTAATTTCGTATGTGGGGATGGTTGCCCAGGAAGCGGCCGTACAATCCACGGTAAATGTGCGTTTGCAATCCGATACGCAACGACTTGACGAAGTAGTGGTGACGGCATTGGGTATACGGCGTGACCAGAAAATATTGGGATATGCCGCCACCCAGGTTCAGTCTGATGAAATATCAGCCGCGAAATCAGGATTCGTTATGAGTGGATTGAACGGTAAAGTAGCCGGGGTTAATATTTCCACTGCGGGACCTGCCGGAACCTCGCAAAAGGTACTAATCCGTGGTATATCATCATTTAACAGTAATAATCCTTTATATATTGTTGATGGCGTACCAATTACTAATGAGCGTTCGGGAACCGACTATGTCGATTTCGGTAATAGCGCGAATGATATCAACTCTGAAGACGTAGAATCGGTAACAGTACTGAAAGGGGCGTCGGCGACAGCTCTTTATGGGTCTCGCGCAGCCAATGGAGTTATCATGATAACAACGAAAAGGGCGAAAAACGAAAAACTTATCGTATCGTATGACGGAGCGTTTGCCGCCACTGATGTACTCCGTGTAATGCAAACACAAGACCTCTACGGACAGGGATGGGGTACTTGGGACCGTGCCGAAAACGGCTCGTGGGGACCCCGTCTGGACGGCACCATTCATGAATGGGGTTCAGAACAATTAGACCCGGTAATGACAAAGCCTTTTTCGTATGTGAAAGATAATATTCGTAATTTTTACAAAATCGGCTCTGAAATGAATAATGTCCTTTCGGTACGTTACGGAACAGAGAACTTAGGTCTTTATGCCTCTTACGGAAATGTAACGACTAACGGAACCTTGCCGAATAATGCGGATACATATTCACGCAACACGATTTCTTTACGTGGAAATGCAAAATGGAATAAATTGTCAATAGATGTATCTGTCAACTATGCCCGCAAAGATATCCGCCGTACAGAAGAGATGGAAATAGAATTGTTGCAACACGCCGTCGATATAAACTATGCGGAAATGAAAGATTATAACGACCCTCGTTATGACCTCGACAACTATTATACGTTCTATGCGACAAACCCATATTGGATGGTCGACAATAACTATTACCTGTATCAGGATAATCACACATACGGAAAAGTAGAAGCCTCGTATGAACTGTTTAAAGGATTGAAAGCTACTGCCCGTCTGGGAGGCGATTTCCTGAATTATAACAGGGAAAGAATGAATGCTAAAACATCTTTTACGCCGGGGTCATATAGCGATTTGGGAGGCGCTACTCCTCAAAACGGCTATTATTCCAATCATAGCTTCAACAGGGATCAGCTTGACGCGACGGCTTTCCTTTCGGCAAACTACGAGTTGTCTGACTTTTCGATCAGCGGTACAGCCGGATGGAACCTGAACCAGCGCACTTACAGATACAATGGAGGGTATGTAAACGGTTTGGATGTTCCCGGATGGTATCATTTACAAAACACGACTTCTGCCGCCGTTTCGGAACAGTATAACGAAAGAAGACGATTGGTAGGATTGTTTGGCCAGGCTGAAATCGGATACAGGAATTTCGTATACCTGAATCTGTCGGCACGTAACGACTGGTCATCCACGTTGCCTATAGATAAGAACAGCTATTTTTATGGCGGGGCAAACTTATCTCTCATTGTCAGCGAATTATTCCCTACGTTGAAAGACAGCAAAATAGACTTCCTGAAAATACGCGCAGCTCTGGGGCAAACAGGTAACGATACCGATGTGTACCGTACATCAACATGGTTTACTCCGCTTACCTCTTCTACATTCTATTATACACGACTTCCAATCGGCGGCGTATCGGGGCTTAGTGAAAATAACAGACTGCCAAATCTGAACCTGCAGCCCGAAATCACCACCGAATATGAACTCGGGTTACAGGGAAATTTCTTTGACAGCCGTCTAAGGATAGACATAGCCTATTATAACAAACGTACAAAAAATCAGATTATACCGGCAACTCTGGCGCCTGAAACAGGATATACTACCGAAACCAAAAACGTAGGTCTTCTGGAAAACAAAGGAGTTGAAATAGCCGCCGGAATAACGCCTGTGCGCGTAAAAGACTGGGAATGGAATGTAAATGCCACATTTACTAAGAACGCAGGGAAGGTTCTTGAGCTTTGGGATGATGTAAACGAATACAATATACTTAGTTGGCGTGGAATAGAGTACAGGATGAAGGTAGGCGAAAAGATCGGGACATTCCAGGTACCGGACATTGATCGTGTCAAGGATGAAGGCAGCCCGTATTACGGTTATATGATTGTTAACAACAATGGTTTTCCTAACCAGGCGACTACCGATAAAAAAATCATCGGATCGTCACAGCCGGACTTTATTTTAGGATTGAATACTGCGTTGAAATATAAAAACTGGGGATTGACTATCGTCGGCGATTGGCATAAAGGAGGATGGATGGCGTCTAACACATCCTATATAACACATTTCAACGGAAACTCAACCCAGACAGTTTACAACGAACGTAATTCATTTATATGGCCGAATTCCGTTAAAGTCGTAAACGGACAGTATGTGGAAAACAATATTCCGACTATGACAAACCAAGTTAATTACTCGCTTGGAAATTACTCTTACAACCCGCTGATAAGGGATGAAATCGTATTACCAAAAGATTTCTTCAAAATCCGTGAAATAACTGTATCTTACGACTTCCCGAAAAAGCTGTTGACATCTACTCCGTTAAGTAAAGTTACATTAAGTTTCATCGGTCGTAATCTCTTCCTGTTTACTCCGAAGAAAAACAATTATGTAGATCCGGAAGTAGCCAATATGGGTAACGACATAGAGTCCGAATTTGGTGAAATATCTAGCGCCGCGTCATACCGCAGTCTCGGAGGCGCCATAAAAGTGGAGTTTTAAATTAATCTAAAAAAAACAGATATGAAAAAGAAAAAACTGATATATATAGCCTTGTCGGTATTTGTAACAGGCATATCATTTGTATCCTGTAACGGCGATTATATGGATATA
>JAITRG010000264.1 GCA_031288515.1 Tannerellaceae bacterium | reverse complement strand
AAGAAGCGTACTCTTTTTAAGAACGCTAAATGAAACTGATCGAAGATGGACGCAATTTTGGGAAAAAATCAATCGAAATGGAATTAACATCAAATAAAAATTACACCCATTACAAAGATATAAAATACATCAAATAAAAATTACACCCAGGTGCTCAATGGCGACGAAAAGGGAACGACTAAGTATTATGCCGTGGCCAAAAGCGCGGGACTGTCGGGGGTGGATAAAATCTGCAAGCTGATTTCGGCCCGTTCTACCGTATCGTCGGCCGACGTGAAGGCGGTGTTCGATTCGCTTGCCTGGGCGATGGACATGGAGCTTTCGTCGGGCAACGTGGTGCAGCTGGGCGAACTGGGCAACTTCCGCCTCTCCGTCAGTTCGGAAGGAATGGCCACGAAAGACGAGGTGAACGCGAGCAAGATTAAAAAGGCGCGTATCATCTTCTCGCCGGGAGCCGTCCTGCGCGATACGCGGCAAAACGTCTCGTTCGAGGCGCTGGACGTGGAAGTGGAGCAAAAAGAGTGTAACCGTGCCCACGTGGAGTGATAACGATGCGAATGATTAACCTGATTGTATTGCATTGTTCGGCTACCCGCTCCGTAAGCGAATACACGCCCGAACAACTGGAACGCGATCACCGCGCCCGGGGCTTTTCCCGGGCCGGGTATAACTACTACGTCCGCCGTTCGGGGCGGGTAGTAGCGATGCGTCCCCTCGAAATGATCCCCGCCCATGCGACCGGTTACAACCGCAACAGCATCGGCGTCTGCTACGAAGGCGGTCTCAGCGGCGACGGCGTCCCCGCCGACACCCGCACGCCCGAACAGAGAGAAGCCATCCTGCGCCTGCTGCAGGAGTTGCTCCGCCGCTTCCCGGCCTGCCGCGTCTGCGGCCACCGCGACCTCGCCGTCCGCGCCTGCCCCTGCTTCGACGCCGGGAAAGAATACGCAAACTGCAAGCCATGAGATTACAGCTCATTATAGCGGTTTTGCTCACGGTAGCCGGCCTGGCGCTGCTCTTCGCAGGCTTCTGGCGCGAGCCTGTCGGCGAGATACACAACTCCGTGCTGGTAGCCTTCGGCGAAATCTCCACCTTTGCCGGCGCCCTGTTCGGAGTGGATTACCGTTATAAATACAAGTACAAATCAAAGTCAAAAGGTATTCCATAAAAGTAAAGGTAGCCCGGGAGAACTGTATCCTTTTTGCCCCCGTACAGGCGGGGCGCAGTATATATAAAAGATTATCTGCTTGCGACGTCGGAATCAGCTATGGCGTATGAAGAAAAATCCGGACTTTTGAATACCTTTGAGTTCATCGTAGAACCAAGATATTATCTCTTTGCCGAATCAAAACGCTGGGGAAATCTATTCGGGGCAACCCGTCTGGCAATAGAGACCGGCCCATTCCAAAAAAGGTTCTTCAATCTACCTGCTTATAAAGCGATACCGGCTATTGGCTATCAGTATAATTTTTCCAGGCATTTGTTTGTGGAAGTAGACGCCGGTTTGGGTTGGAGCATGGTTCCGTATTATAAGGCAAAACATCGTTTCGCTTATTTTTCAGGCGCCCGGTTGGGCTTTGCTTTTTAATAGCCGGGCTTGTAAAAATACCGCCGCAGCCTGTATTGGCGGTAATAAGTAACGAATATAATCAAAAGGCCGCAGCGCGTTTGCTGCGGCCTTTTTTTGAGCTACCCTGTCGATCCGGAATTTATCTCCACTCGTCGTATACCCCGAACTCTGCAATCGATGGGGGGGCGGTATACTGCTCTATAATTATCTTCACTTTGCACCCGCGTATCCTGTCGAACCGGTGAATTTTAACGCGTTTATCATTTTCGCCCGAAAAAAGCACGTTCCATTTTCCGTCCTGTTCGTACGCTATCCTGTAGCGCCGGATGCTTTGCCGCGCATCATATACCATGATCGCGTTAAACGTTTCTTCCTGCGGGAAATCTATTTCGTACCAGGGTATCTCCACCTCCGGGTTGGAGCGCCAGGCGGTATGAAAGTTGTCGTCATTCCCGAAGTCCATAATCCACATGTCGTTGCTCCAACTGGAACGGGCCGGCTTATGCTTCGCTATATTCGCAGAAACAACCGGCGCATCACAGGCAGGCAAGGGGCCGCTTTCCCCATCGCCGTTCCACAGTTCGCCTATCTTCCTTAAAGCGGCCAGCGCATTATCGTCGATAAGGCCGTCGCGGTTGGGGGCTACGTTGAGAATGAAATTACAATAGGAGCGGTTGAATGGCTCGAGGTTGTCTTTCACCAGCATGACAGGGTCTTTCACGGGCGTTGCAGGAAAGTCTGACTTCCAGAACCAGCTGCCGTTTAGCGGCAGGCATGACAGGGCCGGCAACTGATTGCTTTCTTTGGAAAGATGCTGTCCGGCTCCCTGTTCATACGATTTGACGTCTGTATAGAATAAAAACTCGGCCGGATATTTGGCCGCGTTCAGGTCCATCGCCAGGCAACCGGGCTGGAGGCGTTTGACCAGGCGATATATCTCGCCAAAAGGGACGTCTTCATACGATATCCTCGACCAGGGAGCATCCCATCCGTCGATAATCAACGCATCTATTTCGCCATAGCCGGAAAGCAATTCCGTAAGCTGCGATTTCACCATTTCGACATGTTCGCGCGCGACGTATCCGGGGCGAAGCTTATGGTGCGTATCGAGGATGGAATAATACAGCATCGTCTTCAGCCCTTCCTTGCGGAAAGCGTCCGTATACTCTTTTACCACATCCCTTCCAAAGGGGCTGTTCATCACATTATACGGCGTAGTTTTCGTATCCCAGATACAAAAGCCGCTATGATGCTTGGCCGTCAGGCAGCCATACGTCATACGGGCCGACACGGCCGCGGCGGCCCACTGGCCGCAATCCATCCTTGCCGGATTAAACAGCGCGGGGGAGGCGTCGGGGTCGGCCCAGTCATGATCCATAAAGGTGGGGATATTGAAATGAATAAACATCCCGAATTTCAGGTCGACAAACCGCTGCTGCAACTCGATAAGCGTTTTGCCGCTATCCGCGCCCAGCGCCCCTGCGCGGCAACACAGCAACGCAAGCGCCATACATAAAAAAGCGTTTCTTTTCATCTGTCCGTATCTGCTAATATCCCGGATTCTGGATCAGGTTCTTATTATTATTCCGCTCGCCGGTGGGGATAGGGAAAAGCAATTCTCTTTCTCCCAGTTCAGGCCCATAGGTAAAGGTATGCCCTACGTAATCATTGAAGCGTCCCGACGTTAAATCGAACGCTTTCCGGGTTCGCGCCATATCGAACCACAGTTTGTTTTCGAACGGGAGTTCATGCCAGCGTTCCCTCCATACGGCTTCCCTGAACTGCGCCTGCGACAGTCCGCCCAGCTCCGGCAGGTTTGCCCTTTTGCGTACCTGGTTGATACAGTCGTAAGCCTGCGACGAAGGGCCGCCATCCGCCTCATTCTGCGCTTCGGCATATTGCAGGAGCAAGTCGGCGTAGCGCATCAGCGGATAGTTCAGCCCGCTCTTAGCCGTGCGAAGATGAGCTTCTTCATCGAAAAACTTATACACGCAATAACCTCCGAAATGCACCGTCTCTTCCCTGTTGGCGTTAGCGGTATATTGCGTAAAATAGAACTGGCGCTCCTCAGTCCGTTTGTCTCCTTCTTCATAGCTGTCGATAAACTCTTCGTACACCATGACAGACCCCGTTTCGGTGGAATAATACGATATATCCATATTGTACGGCAGGTAGAGGTACTGCATTCCGTTTTCTACGGATGTGCCGGCCTGATACTGTATCATAAACATATGCTCGCCTTTGTTCTCCATATCCGCATTGTGCAGGTCGGCATACGAGGCAAAGAGGTAGTAGACGCCCCTGTCGATTACCTCTCTGGCCTTCGAAGCGGCCAGGGAATAGTATTCCTGCCCTTTCTGCAAGGGATAGCCGGCCATTGTCAGGTAGACGTTCGCCAGTAACGATTTCACTACGCCCATCGTAGCCCTGCCGCTCTCGTCGTTCCAGGCCAGCTCGCTCTTTTCGGCCTCCTGAAGGTCTGCGACGATCTGCGTATAGACTTCGCTCGCCGGCGCCTGCCGGGGGTAGAGTTCGGGCGACGAAGCGTCAACCGGCGCCAGCACTAACGGGACGTCGCCAAAAAGCCTCGCCAGGTTGAAATAATAATACGCCCTGAGGAAACGGGCCTCTCCCAGGTATTTACTCTTGAGCGTATTGTCCATTTCGATATCCGGGATACGTTCTATTGCCAGGTTGGCGTTTGCTATCCCCCGGTAGCTGTAGTTCCACCAGGCTTTGCTGTATTCATTATCCGCATTATTGACAACCAGCCGGATGTTGTTGATATTTACATTCTGGCTTACCCGCGTGCCGGCCAGTCCCGTAAGGAAGTCGGTCATAAAATAAGGGCTGCCCCCATAATCGCCGCTGGCCCCCATCCGGAAGTCCTGATAAATTGCGTTAACGATGCTTCGCGCATGTTCGGCCGTTTTAAAGTAGTTTTCGGGAGTAAAGTTTGATTTGTCCGATTCGTCCAGGAAGTCTGCGCAGCCGCTACTTCCCGCCAGGATAAACGACAGGGCGAATACTATATATTTCGTTTTCATTATGTAATGCTATTTAAAGATTAAAAGATTAAAAGTTAACGTTCAATCCAACAGTAAACGTACAGGGTTTCGGATAGCCGAATACCGTGATTCCCTGCGAGAAAGATTGAGACGCGTCCGATACCTCCGGGTCGTACCCGTTATACCGGGAGAGCACAAAGAAGTTTTGCACGCTTCCGTAGACGCGAAGGTTTTTCAGACGGATACGTTCCGTCAGGCTTTGAGGGAAGGTATAACCGACCGACAGGTTCCGCCCGCGGAGGAAGGAGCCGTCTTCCACGAAATGCGAATCGATGTTGGTGGTGTATCCTGCCCCGGTCGGGCGAATCTGCGCAATCATGGTATTCTGGTTTTCAGGCGTCCACGCGTCGAGAACCGTCCGGTAGCTATTGGCAATACCCGTGCGGTCTTCTGCCGAGTGTTTCGAGATATCCAGAATGTCGTTGCCAAACATATACTGAAGCTCCGCCAGGAAATCCAGGTTTTTATAACGGAACGAATTGCTCATCGTTCCATACCCGTCGGGAATCCCTTTCCCGATAATAAGCCGGTCGGCGTCATTGATCTCCCCGTCGTTGTTTTTATCCCACAGCTTGAGGTCGCCGGGGCGCTTGCCATACCTGGCGGCTTCCGTTTCTTCGGCAGTTCCCCAGGTTCCCAAACGTTTATATCCGTAGAACGACCCTACGGGTTCGCCTACGCGAATAATATTGTTGCTGGCCGAAAGAATGTCCGGCCCCGGATAAATATCATCGTTCCCTTCGCCCAGCTCCAGTACTTTATTCCTGTTAAAGGAGAGGTTGAAGGCGGTTTCCCACGTGAAATCCGTCGTCGCTATATTGACCGTGCCGACGGCAAACTCGAACCCTTTGTTTTCCATGCTGCCGATATTCCTCGTAATGGTGGTATATCCGCTGGACGCCGGAACGGGCGCCGCCAAAAGCATATCCGTCGTCTTTTTGTAATAGGCGTCTATCTCCATACTGATCCGTCCGCCCAGCAATCCGACGTCTAAGCCTCCGTTAAGCTGCGCCGTCTTTTCCCATTTCAGTTCAGGATTAGCCAGGGCTCTTACCCCTGTGCCGGAAGCCTGAGCGCCGGAAAAAACGACGGTATAGCTCTGCAATCCGCCCTGCGAAGCGTAAGGGCCGGTCTCCGAATTGCCGGTTACCCCGTAGCTAAGCCGCGGCTTCAGGTTTGAAACAAACGGCAACGACTTGATAAACGATTCTTCCGACATGCGCCAGGCCAGCCCCACAGACGGGAAAAAGGCATACCGGTTGGACGAGCCAAACTTGGACGAACCATCCATACGGGCCGTAGCCGTCAGCAGATACCTTTCCTTCAAATTATAATTTACGCGCGCGAAATAGGAGTTCAAGCCATAGGCGTTAACCGTCGACGCGGAACGCTGCGTGGTGGCTACCCCCAAATTATTATAGGAAAAGAAATCATCTTCAAACCCCGATCCGGAAGCCGACGACCAGGCGTTGTCGACATGCTGCCAGGAAAGGCCCGCCATCCCCGTGAAGCGGTGCGCGCGGCTGAACGTTTTGTTATAGGTCAGATAATTTTCAAACTGCCAGGAATTATTCCGGTTGTTCGTAATGGAGGCCGACCCGTTGGGCGCCGAAATCCAGACGAGCTGTTTCCCTCCGTAATATTTCGCTTTTTGATTGATAATATTCGCGCCCAGCACGGAGCGCAGCTCAAGCCCTTCCATAAACGTTATATTCGCATAGAGATTGCCGATCACGCTTTGCGTTTCTATCGTGCGGTCGTTGTCCGTCGCCACATGAACCGGGTTGTTTCCTCCTTCCATCCCCGGGTAGTCGGCATTTCCGGCCCAACTGCCGTCTTCATATTTCAACGGAAGCACAGGCAAAGCCTCCACGATCTGGCGCCCTACCGTAATACCGCCATCGCCCATGGCGTCCGTCTGTTTTTCCTGCTGATAGTTATAGTTTAAACTGCCGCCCGTTTTCAGCCACCGGTAGAGTTGCGAATCCATAAAGAACCGTCCCGAATAACGCTTCATCCATGATTCGACAATAAGCCCGTCTTCGCTCCGGTAGCCGGCCGACAGGCCATAGGAATCATTGCCTTTCGCATTAGCGACCGATACCTGATGCGTCTGTGAAAAAGCGTCTCTGATGGCTTCGTCCTGCCAGTCCGTATCATACAAAGGCTCCCCTTTCGCATTGAAAAGCCGGGGGTCGGTTCTTTTCAGCCGCGGGTCTTTATAATTTCCGGCCGTCCAGCCTATGGGGTCAAACTTGGCCGCGTTTGCATACGCCAGTTCCTCGTTTCTCAAAAACTCTTCCGCATTGAGGACGCCGAGCTTCCTGGGCAGGATACCCACGCCAAAATCCGTATTGTAGCGCACGGATACCCCGCTGACGCCTTCGCCCCGCTGGGTGGTAATCATAACGACGCCATTGGCTCCGCGAGCGCCATAGATAGCCGTAGCAGAAGCGTCTTTCAACACTTCGACCGACCGGATATCGTTGGGGTTAACATAATCGATGGGAGACGAACCGTTTTCAAGGGAGCTTACGTTCAGTATCACTCCATCGACTACGTATAACGGTTCATTGGTCACGTTGATAGAAGAGGCTCCGCGGATACGCACCGTTGTCCGCCCGCCCGGACGCCCGGAATTGACGGCGATATTAACGCCGGCGGCTTTTCCCGAAAGCGCCTGGTTGACGGACGTTACCGTCCTCTGCAATAACACGTCGCTTTTGACGGAGGAGGAAGCTCCCGTTAAATCGCTTTTCCGCATCGTTCCATAACCTACCACGACGATTTCGTTCAGGTTTTGCGCATCCTCTTTCAACGAAACGGTAATACGGTTCCGGTTGCCGATACGCTCTTCCCGGGTGACATATCCAACGTATGAAATCTGTATCACGGCGCCGGGCTTAACCGACAGCGTGAAATTCCCGTCCATATCCGTAGTCATACCGTTAATTGTGCCTTTTTCCATGACATTCGCCCCGATCAGCGGATCGCCGCGTTCATCGGTAACGGTTCCGGTTATCGTTTTCGCAGGCTGATTGTCCGCCTGCGGCGCTTGCATCTCCTTAATCAGGATTTGCCGGTTGCGAACCTCGTAAGTAAGCGACAGGGGCGTCAGCGCCGCTTTCAGAATGTCGTCTAAAGAGGTTTGTTTTACGTCGACGCTTACCGTCTGGTCCAGGTCGATGTTGTTATACATGAATGTAAACTCGGTTTGGGATTCTATCGTTTGAAAAAATTCTCTTACCGTTTTTTCTTTGAATGATAAATCCAGTTTTCCGCCTGTCTGCGCATATCCCCCCAAAGGGATACACAGGCAGAGAATAACGAACAGTTTAAATTTTAATACAGGTCTTCTCATCTTTTTCATACTTTCAATAAAAATTCTTACTTTTGTAGAGAATATAAAACCTCCTGGTTACTCAAACTTTGATTTCGTAACCGTTCCGGCGTGAGGGGAAAAGTATTCTTCGGGCATGGGAATTGTGCAGATTCTCATGCTTTTTTTGTCTTCGCCAATCGTTTATTTATACCTGATAACCACCTCCTCTCCGTTAATGCTGTACTCCAGCGGGGTCAGCTCTCTGATCAGTTCCAAAAACTCGCGGAAGGATTCTTCCTTGATTGTGAATCCGTAGCGATAGTCCTTATTGTTGTTTTCCAAACGGATATTCAACCCGTACCAGTATCCGATCTTCTTAGCCATTTCTTCGGCCGAGGCGTCTTCTACCCGGCATTTGTTTTTACTCCATAAGGCCGCGTAGCGGGCGTCTTCTTCAATAAATTTGAATTGCAGGTTTTTCCTGTTTATCCTCAGGGTCTGAGCGCCCGTAAGCATGGCCAGGAGATGATGGGCGCCGTCTTCGACCGCTACGCTTCCTTCGATAAGGGAAACGTTTGTCTCCGGCGCGCCGGCGTGCGCGGCGACGTTGAATTTCGTACCGCGCACCACGATGGCGACGCCTTCGGTTTCTACGCGGAATGTTTTCGTTTTGTCTGCCGTCACTTCAAAATAGCCTTCGCCGGTTAGCCGGACCGTCCTGTTCTTAACGCCGAAATCAGACGGATAGCGCAACGCGGATAATGAGTTTAGCCACACTTCGGAGCCGTCGGGTAAGACAAGATGCGTCTTTTGCCCGGAATCGGCCATGACGACCATATCGGGCGCCGGCGTTTCGCCGCGAGCGAAAAAGAGGTACGTTTCCCAACTGAAGAAAAGAGACAGGAGTATGACGGAGGCTACTTTCAGCCGGCTCAGGCGATACGGTTTCTTATGCGTACGCCGCCTCAGCGTTTCTATAATACGGAGATTGCCGTCTGCCGGCACAGGGACAGGGGTACGGGGGTCTTCCCATAACGTCTTCATAAGCGGCTGCAGATCATTATCCGAACCGGAATGGACGTCCGACCGTAACTGCCTGAACTCTCCGGGGGATATTTTCCCGAACATGAGTTGCCGCAACCGTTTTATCAATGAAGTATCCATGCGCTCTTTTTGTAAATAATACGTTTGTAAATAATACGGAAAAAAAAGCCGGACGTCCCGGTACGGTTTACATGTTAGACAACATAAAGCAACAAAAAAGTAACAAATCGGTTTTGAGCGTAGCCAGCATGAGCGACAGTTGGTTATTGACGGTCTTTTCCGATATGCCCAGCCGTTCGCCTATTTCCCTGGCCGAAAGTTCCTCTTCCCGGCTAAGGCGGAAAATCTCCTGTTGCCGGGGAGTGAGCTTAGCTACGGAAGCGGCTATCTGTTTACGGTATTCTTCCAGGGTAATCTGCTGTTCGGCAGTGTCTTCGGCCGCTAACTGATAATAATCGCTTTCAATAAAATTTTGAAAATCAACCGAATTTATTTGTTTACGGAAATAATCGATCGCCAAATGGTAGGTTATTTTAAAAAGATACGGTTTGAAAGGGGCATCCGGAGATAATTTAGCGCTATTATCCCAAAGCCGTATAAAGGTTTCCTGCAAAATATCCTCGGCGTCTGCGGCAGACTTCGTCAACCGTAAGGCAAAACCATATATCTGTCCTGAATAAAGCAGGTACAACCGGGTAAAAGCTTCCTCCGATCCCCTTTTTAGCTGTTTCACAAGTATCGCATGCGCTTCGCTTTCCATTGACAGGCTTTTATGGGCAAAAATACAAATTTCAGCGAACCGGCCAACGCTGAATCAGCCGTTATTTTTCATGGATAAGCCGGCTGTACGAAAAACACGGCGATTCAGGGAGAAAAAAAGTTAACGTATAAAGAATTGGTAACTACTCAGGTACTCTGAAAAGAGGAAAAGAGGAAAAGAGGATGAAACCGGGAAAAATATTATCTTTGCGCCGTGGAAGAAACGATAACCATAAGGCGTTCGGAATATGAACAAT
>JAITRG010000256.1 GCA_031288515.1 Tannerellaceae bacterium | reverse complement strand
GTATATGTCAAAGTCCTTCAATATTTCTTCCGGTACCAACATACGGGATAGCCTCTCCAATAACATCTTCGCACTCGGACGCTCCTTGCGCTTTTGTCCCATAATACTTCGATTTGTTTACCGCCGAAAGATAAATGAACTATTTTTCATAGCGCCTCAAAAAAAGAATTAGCCGAAAAAATAAAGAATTTTTTCTCTATTCCTAAATAAAGTACGTACCTTTACGCCCAAATTCCATTTACATATAACATATAACTAAATATTAATTTATTATCGTATGAATATTACACATATTGAACATCTTGGTATTGCTGTTAAGAGCATTGAGGCGTGTTTACCTTACTACGAAGGCATATTGGGTCTGAAATGCTACAACATTGAGGTTGTGGAAGACCAAAAAGTAAAAACAGCTTTCTTTAAAGTGGGCCAAACTAAAATCGAATTGCTTGAACCGACAAGCGAAGACAGTACGATTGCTAAGTTTATTGGAAAGAAAGGAGAAGGTATTCATCACATTGCATTTGCCGTACCGTGTGTACAAGAAGCATTAGACGAAGCGGCATCCAAAGGAGTACAACTAATAGACAAAGCTCCACGTGGCGGCGCAGAAGGCCTTAACATTGCTTTTTTGCATCCAAAATCAACCTGTAGCGTATTGACAGAATTCTGCATGGAAGGTGAAAAATAAAACAGTTCATTTCTAACAACAAATCAAAAATAACAATGAGTAACCAGCTTGAAAAAGTAAAAGAGCTTATCGCCCTTCGCGAAAAGGCACGTCTTGGCGGTGGGGAAAAAAGAATCGAGTCACAACACAACAAAGGCAAATATACGGCTCGCGAACGTATTTCCATGTTACTTGACGAAGGCAGTTTCGAAGAATTCGATATGTTTGTGCAGCATCGCAGCGCCAACTTTGGTATTGAAAAGACTAAATTCCTGGGAGACGGAGTAGTAACCGGATACGGAACGATTGACGGTCGGCTTGTATATATCTATGCACAGGATTTCACCGTTTTCGGCGGTGCTTTATCCGAAACCCTTGCCATGAAAATATGTAAAGTAATGGATCAAGCCATGAAAATGGGTGCGCCGGTAATCGGCTTAAACGACTCGGGAGGCGCCCGTATACAGGAAGGAGTGAATGCGCTTGCAGGGTATGCCGACATTTTCCAATGTAATATTTTAGCGTCAGGCGTTGTGCCGCAGATATCCGGTATTTTCGGGCCTTGCGCTGGCGGAGCCGTTTATTCTCCTGCTTTAACCGACTTTAATATCATGACGCGTGGAACCAGCTATATGTTCCTTACTGGCCCGAAGGTGGTAAAAACAGTAACCGGCGAAGATGTTACCCAGGAAGAATTAGGCGGCGCAAGCGTACATACAACCAAATCGGGTGTGGCTCACTTTGCCGTTGATACGGAAGAAGAAGGAATCCGGCTTATCCGTAAACTGTTAAGCTTCCTTCCGCAAAACAATCTGGAAGAAACGCCATTGGTTGCCTGTAAAGACCCGATAGACCGTTTGGACGACAATCTGAATGATATAATACCAGACAGCGCAAGCCGGTCGTATGATATGTATGAAGTAATCGGCACCATTATTGATAACAACGAATTTCTGGAAGTACATGCCGATTATGCAAAAAATATTATCGTAGGTTTTGCCCGCTTTAACGGACAATCCGTTGGTATCGTAGCCAATCAGCCTAAGGTTATGGCAGGATGCCTCGACAGCAATGCATCACGCAAAGCAGGACGTTTTGTCAGATTCTGCGATGCGTTCAATATTCCACTGGTAACGTTAGTTGACGTACCGGGATTCCTTCCGGGAACAGGACAGGAATATAACGGCGTAATCCTGCATGGAGCCAAATTGCTATATGCTTACGGCGAAGCGACGGTTCCCAAAGTAACCGTTACATTACGCAAATCATATGGCGGCGCTTATTGTGTGATGAGTTCCAAACACCTTCGTGGAGATATGAACTACGCGTGGCCGACAGCCGAAATCGCCGTAATGGGTCCGAGCGGAGCCGTTGAAGTTATCTTCTCTAAAGAAGTAGCCGCTTCGGATGATCCTGCAAAACTGACGGCAGAAAAAGAAGAAGAATATAAAAAGGCATTTGCTAACCCATATAACGCTGCCCAGTATGGTTATATCGACGATGTAATCGAACCGCGTAATACCCGTTTCCGCGTTATCCGTGCTTTACAGCAGTTGCAAACTAAAAAATTGTCAAATCCTGCTAAGAAACATGATAATCTTCCTCTATAATTCTTAAAACGATAAAGAATATGATAAAAAAGAAAACAGGGGTACTGCTGTCGCTTATGCTGCTCTGTTCGATGGGAGCACAGGCTCAACTCGTTACCTCCATGCGGATAAATGAAGTTCTGGTAATTAATGAAGACAACTTTGTTGACGATTATGGCAAACGAAACGGATGGTTTGAATTATACAATCCATCCGCAGGAACTGTTAACATTGGGGGATGTTTTCTTACCAACGATAAAAATAATCCTAAAAAATATCCCATACCCAAAGGAGACGTGCTAACCAAAATAAGGCCGGGGCAACATGCTTTATTCTGGGCCGACGGGATTGCTTCGCGCGGAACATTCCATTTGAATTTCACGTTAGACCCAACCAAAGAAAACTACATTGCCTTATACGACTCGGATGGCAAGACACTGGTTGATGAAATAACAATACCTGCCGGACAAAGAGCGGATATCAGCTATGGCCGTAAAATAGACGGACAGGAAGAATGGGTCTGTTTCGAAAAAGTAACGCCCAGCGCAAACAATCTAACGCTGGACACGAATGAAAAGCTGGATAACTTCAAACTGAACGACTCGATTGGTATTGGTATGACGCTAACGGCGATGGCCGTTGTTTTCTTGGGGCTGATTCTCTTATATCTGTGTTTTAAAGGCGTTGGAAATGCAGCCATCTCCGCCAGCAAACGCAGAGCTGATAAAGCTTCGAGAGAAACAAGCGGTAAAACAAGCGGCGACGTATCCGGTGAAATACTGGCGGCTATCAGTATGGCTCTATACGAGTTAGACGAAGACGTACACGATATCGAAAATACAGTCCTTACCATACAAAAAGTAAAACGGAACTATTCTCCGTGGAGTTCGAAAATTTATGGATTACGTGAAGTTCCAAGAAAGTAATCATCTAAAAACAAACAAAGAATGAAAAGTTTTAAATATACAATCAACGGTAATGTATATAAGGTACATATCAATTCAGTAGTGGAAGATATAGCTGAAGTGGAAGTAAATGGAACTCCCTTTAAAGTGAAGATGGAGAAGCCTACTAAAAAACAGGTTGTTACCATTAAAAGAGCGGCTCAGGCTCCTACTACGGCAACCGGGGAACCTATCGTTTCACGTCCGGCGGCTTCAACATCACAAGGAGCTGTCAGATCGCCTCTGCCCGGCGTTATACTGGAAGTAAAATGCAAAATAGGGGATACGGTAAAGAGAGGGCAAACAATTATTATCCTCGAAGCCATGAAAATGGAAAACAACATCAATGCCGACAGAGAGGGAGTAATTAAAGAAATAAAAGTAAACAAAGGCGACTCTGTATTAGAAAATGCAGAACTCGTAGTAATCGGATAAGAGTATGCAAGAAAGTTTTTTATCATTCCTTGGTGAGAACCTTCAACTGTTCCTTACCTATACAGGAGTATATAATGTGACTCCCGGCCATTTGATAATGATCGTGGTAGGGCTGTTATTTATATTCCTTGCGATTCGATATGAATTCGAACCGATGCTTCTTATCCCTATAGGCTTTGGTATCTTAGTAGGTAATATCCCTTTTAAAGACGCTGGCTTGCAAATAGGTATTTACGAAGAGGGTTCCGTACTGAACATCCTCTATCAGGGCGTAACACAAGGATGGTACCCGCCATTGATATTCTTGGGGATTGGGGCAATGACCGACTTTTCGGCTTTGATATCCAATCCTAAACTCATGCTAATCGGCGCTGCCGCCCAGTTCGGTATTTTCGGGGCTTATATTATTGCCCTGCAAATGGGATTCGAACCCAATCAGGCCGGCGCTATCGGTATTATCGGAGGGGCAGATGGCCCAACGGCTATATTCCTTTCGTCTAAACTGGCTCCTAACCTGATGGGAGCTATTGCGGTATCGGCCTACTCGTATATGGCGCTCGTACCTATTATACAACCTCCTTTTATGCGATTGCTTACCACAAAGAAAGAATGTGTTATCCGCATGAAACCACCGAGAGTTGTGTCTTCTACCGAGAAGATTATCTTCCCGGTCATTGGTTTGTTGCTCACTTGTTTCCTTGTACCTTCCGGATTGCCTCTTTTGGGTATGTTATTCTTCGGAAACTTACTTAAAGAAAGTGGCGTAACCCGTCGTTTGGCGGAAACAGCCCGTGGCCCGCTGATTGATACGATCACTATTTTATTGGGAATTACCGTAGGAGCCTCTACACAGGCAACTCAGTTCCTTACATTGAACTCGGTTAAGATATTCGGTTTGGGAGCTTTATCTTTCGTAATTGCTACCTGTGCCGGTATTTTATTCGTGAAATTCTTTAATCTGTTCCTGAAAGAAGGAAATAAGATCAACCCGCTTATCGGTAATGCAGGCGTATCAGCCGTTCCCGACTCTGCCCGTATTTCACAGATCGTAGGTTTGGAATATGACCCGACCAACTATTTATTGATGCATGCGATGGGCCCGAATGTAGCTGGCGTAATCGGTTCGGCCGTAGCTGCCGGTATTTTATTAGGATTCTTAGGGTAATAAAGAGCCATTATCCAACATAAAAAAGCGGACGTTTCTAAAATGCCCGCTTTTTTATGTTTATCAGGAGTCATTCCAGCTTATTCATCATCCTCTTCCTGACTTCGACAATGCGACACCCTAAAATGTCGTTAGCTTTCAGGATGCGTTCCGGTTCCTTACAGACTTTGTATACCACAAAGCAGATACAAACATGCGCCTCCATGCGTTTTGGCGTAAAATGGAACATCGGACGCATTTCAAGCGTGCCTTTGATTACACGATAAGCCCGCTCAATAACCCATAAACCGCTGTATTGTTCGTAAACCTCGCATGCCGCAGGAGCGGGATTGGTTAAATACCCTTTAAAACCGTCGCGATTTGGGCCGTTTTCCCAATT
>JAITRG010000250.1 GCA_031288515.1 Tannerellaceae bacterium | reverse complement strand
TCGTCATCCGGAACGCTCCCGTCATCCGAAACGCCTGCCGCTCGCGAAACGCCCGGCGACGCCTCGCAGCTCGCGATAGCCGCCCGGGAGATACCGGGAAACGGCGCGGCCATGCCCGGCATGGGTACGCAGGCGCCGCTCGCGACAGGCGATACGCAAGCCTTTGCCGCCGTCCTGTATCCCGCAGCTGAAGGCGGCGTATCAAGGCTTACCGGTATGGATACTGAATACCCCGCCGGCCCGCAGGAATACTCCGCCGCCGGCTTCCTGTTCGCAGTCGGCGGCACAACGCTCCAGGGCCTCGCCGCAGACGCTCCCAATGCCGCGACAGCCTTCGCGAAACCCTTCTCCGGCGCCTGCGAAGCCGGGGGCGAAGTCCTCAAAGATGGCGGCCTCCCGGACTACCTTCCGGGGATTGCGCTTCCCGTCCGTCATGCGTCAGGATGACGGATCACGAATAATACCGTCCGTCTTCAAAACAGTCACGCCACAACGCGGCTGATTCCCTTCGGGAACAGTTGGAGCGTCCATTACTCAGTGATGGATGGCAAATGCCGCGGGTGGCGCGTTCCCTTGACGTTGCGCGGGATAGCAGCGGAAAGCCCGCAGGGAGCCGCAGGCGAGCGGGGACTTGGAGCGGGTGGCGCGTTCCCTTGACGTTGCGTGACAGGAGCGGACAGCCCGGAGGGAGGCGCAGGCGAGCGGGGACTTGGAGCGGGTGGCGCGTTCTCTTGACGTTGCGCGAGGACAGCAGCGGAAAGCCCGGAGGGAGGCGCAGGCGAGCGGGTACTTGGAGCGGGTGGCGCGTTCTCTTGACGTTGCGTGACAGGAGCGGACAGCCCGGAGGGTGGCGCGTTCTCTTGACGTTGCGCGAGGGATAGCAGCGGAAAGCCCGGAGGGAGGCGGAGGCGAGCGAGGACTTGGAGCGGATAGCCCGACCCGACCGGAGGGAGGGGCACGCCCTGATTCTTCTCGCCTGCCTTCGTGGCTTAACGGAACTGAAGAATTACGGGCTCTGTTTTCGTTAATGGTTTTTTCTTTTCGGGAAATATGTGTTTTGTTTTCCGAAAAAGATGCATCTTTGGGATGTATTTGATAATGTATGCAGGAGATGAAAAAAAGTAGCTCTGAAAAGAAATACAATCTGGGACTGGCGTTAAGCGGAGGGGGAGCCAAAGGTTTTGCGCATATAGGCGTTTACCGTTTTCTGGAAGAATGCGGGCTGCTTCCCGAAATTATCTCGGGGACGAGCGCGGGCGCTTTGGCGGGCGTACTGTTTGCCGACGGTTATTCGGCGGATGATGTGGAAAAGATTTTTACCGGGCGCGAGTTTTCCGAATTTGCCGGGATACAGATTCCCAAGTCGGGGCTGTTTGACAACAAACGGTTTCACAGTTTCCTGAAGCAGCATCTGCGGGCGAGCTGTTTTGAGGAGTTGAAGATTCCGCTCGTCGTCGTCGCCACTGATCTGGACAGGGGGCAAAGCCGCGAGTTCAGAAGCGGCCCGGTGGTGGAGCCGGTGGTGGCTTCGTGCTGTATGCCGGTTGTTTTCAGCCCGGTAGAGATAGATGGTTCGCATTATGTGGACGGGGGTTTGTTTCGCAACTTTCCGGTATCCGCCATACGGGAAGAATGCCGGTACCTGATTGGCGTAAACGTAAGCCCGCTGATTGCCCAGAAGTACAGCCAGACGCTCTGGGGAATCGCCGAACGCTCCTATCATTATATGTTCCGGGCCAATACGCTGGAAGACCGTTTGCTGTGCGACATATTGATTGAAACAAAAGATGCGGGCAGCTATAAGACTTTCGACCTTGAGAACGTAAGCCGGATAGCCCGCATCGGATACGGCGCGGCTGTTGAAGCCTTTGACCGGTATATTGAAGAGCAGCAGATGACGGTAAAGGTGTTGATGGCAAAAAAGGACTGTTTCAGAAAAGAATGATATCTGTAAATACGGGCGTAATGGATAATAAAAACAAACTGATTATTTACCAGACGTTCCCCCGCCTGTTTGGTAATATAAACGCTTCGCTGACCCGTAACGGGAATAAAGACGAAAACGGCGTGGGGAAACTTTCGGGCTACAGCGCCCGGACGCTTCATAAAATAAAGGAACTGGGCGTAACGCATATCTGGTATACGGGCGTAATTGAACATGCCACGCAGACGGATTATACGGCCTTCGGGATACGTCCCGACCATTCGGCCATTGTAAAGGGAAAAGCCGGCTCGCCGTATGCCGTCAAAGATTATTACGATATAGATCCGGATCTGGCCGACCGGGCGCCGGAACGCATGGAGGAGTTTCGCAGCCTGGTAGGGCGAACCCACGAAGCGGGACTGAAAGTTATTGTCGACTTCGTGCCCAACCATGTCGCCCGCCAGTATGGTTCCGACGCCAGACCGCCTTACGTGGAAGACCTGGGAGAACGCGACAACACAAACCTGGCCTTCGACGTAAATAATAACTTCTATTATATCCCCGGGCAGCCGCTGGATATTTATTTTGGCAACCAGCGCGAGGATTTTGTCTATACCGAATTTCCGGCCAAAGCTACGGGAAACAACCGCTTTGACCCTTACCCCGGAAAAGACGACTGGTATGAGACGGTTAAACTCAACTACGGGATAGATTACCGGCACGGGGGGGAGCCTCATTTCGACCCTCTTCCGAACACCTGGGAAAAGATGCTGGATATACTGCGGTTCTGGGCGTCGACGGGAATAGATGGTTTCCGCTGCGACATGGCCGAAATGGCGCCGGTTGAGTTCTGGGAATGGGCCATACAGGAAATAAAGAAAACGTACGGCATTATCTTTATCGCCGAGATATATAATCCATCGGCCTACCGCAGCTTCCTCAGCCGCGGGCATTTCGATTATCTTTACGACAAGGCGGGATTATACGATACCCTGCGGCAGGTGATCCGGGGCGAGGCGCCGGCTTCCAGCATCACTTATTGCTGGCAGTCGGTGGAGGGGATACAGCGCCAAATGCTGAATTTTCTTGAAAATCATGATGAGCAGCGAATCGCTTCCGACTTCTTTGCGGGCAGCCCCGAAGCCGGTTTTCCCGGTATGATCGTGGCGGCCACGATGAATACCAACCCGGTAATGATCTACAACGGCCAGGAGCTGGGCGAGCGGGGCATGGATAATGAAGGGTTCAGCGGCCTCGACGGGCGCACCACTATCTTTGATTACTGGAGCATGCCGGCCGTTCGCAACTGGATAAACGACTGGACGTTTAAAGAAGATAAACTGACGCAAGCGCAACTCGCCCTGCGCAAGAACTATGCCTGGCTGCTCAATCTTGCCAGAGAAGAACCGGTATTCGCATGCGGACAGTTCTACGACCTGGCCTATGCCAATCTGTCGAACCCGGGGTTCAACCCGCACCGCCTTTATGCCTATTTGCGGAAATACAGGAACGAGCTGGCGCTTGTTGCCGTAAATTTCGACAGGGCCGCCCGGCCGGCGGATATCCATATCCCGCCCGAAGCCTTTACGGCGTTAGGCGTCAACGAAAATGAAGCAGCCGGGCAAACCGACCTGCTTACCGGCGAAAAAACGGTCTGCGCACTCGCCTCCGCGTATCCTTACCATACGGAGATACCGGCTTATGGCGGGCGGATATTGAAGTTTACTTACAAACCCTGATTCGCCGCAACGTTTTTGCCGGATAAAGAAGGTTTATTGTAACTAAGTTTTTGTACTTTTGTAACAAAATTAAAAACTGATTTATTTTACGACTTAATTTATTCGGCAAAATGAGCGCACAGACTCCTTTTTTAGTGTTCTCCGGAACAAAATCCCGTTACCTCGCAGAAAGAATTTGCAACAGCCTCAACTGTCCTCTCGGACAAATGAACGTAGAGCATTACGCCGACGGGGAATTTTCCGTGTCTTACGAAGAATCCATCCGCGGAAGAGATGTATTCCTTGTTCAATCGACCTTTCCGAATTCCGACAACCTGATGGAGTTGTTGCTGATGATCGATGCGGCGAAAAGAGCTTCCGCCCACTCTATCATTGCGGTTATCCCGTATTACGGATGGGCGCGGCAAGACAGGAAAGATAAACCGCGCGTTTCTATCGGCGCCAAACTCATTGCCGATATGCTAAGCACCGCCGGAATAGACCGCCTTATCACAATGGACCTGCATGCCGACCAGATACAGGGCTTTTTCAATGTCCCGGTAGACCATCTGTATGCTTCGTCCGTTTTCCTGGAGTACATAAAAAACTCGCTTCCGCTGCACAACTTAGTGATTGCAACCCCCGACGTGGGCGGGACAAAAAGGGCCAGCAGTTATTCCAAATACCTGGGCCTGCCGATGGTGATATGCCACAAATCCCGTCTGCGCGCCAACGAAGTGGCCGAAATGCGTATCATCGGCGACGTGGAAGGGCAAGACGTTTTATTAATAGATGATATTGTAGATACGGCGGGAACGATTACAAAAGCGGCCGACCTGATGATGGCCAGAGGCGCGAACTCCGTCCGTGCGATCGCAAGCCATGCCGTGATGTCCGACCCGGCCTCTGCACGCGTTTGCGAGTCTGCTCTTGCGGAAATGATTTTCACCGATTCAATCCCTTATCCGGGAACGTGCAGGAAAGTAAGGATACTCTCCATCGCCGATATGTTTGCCGAAGCTATCCGCCGCGTATGCAACGACGAATCGATCAGTTCGCTGTACCTCATTAAATAATCATACCGCTCCCGAAACAAAGGCGGCGCTCTTTATCGTACACGACGCCGAATTGTCCGGGAGCGATTCCCTGTATTTTCTCTGTCGATTCAATCCGGTAAAGGTCGCCCGTGCGGCGAATCATTCCCGGCGTAAACTCAGGCGTATGCCTTATTTTGAAGGTTATTTCCTTTGCGCCGGAAAACTCGCCCCACACATCCTCCGCGATAAAATCAAAGCCTTGCAGACGAATCTCATTGCCATACTGTAATTCGGGGTCGTAACCGTTCGTTACATAAACGATGTTGCGCTTCACGTCTTTCTTTATCACAAACCAGGGGCCGCCGCTTAATCCGAGTCCCTTCCGCTGCCCAATGGTATGAAACCAGTAGCCGTTATGCTTCCCCAGCGCTTTGCCGGTTTCCAGTTCAACGATTTTGCCGGTGCGCCTCCCCAGATGCCGCTCGATAAAATCATTGTAATTTATTTTGCCCAGGAAGCAGATACCCTGGCTGTCTTTGCGCATGGCGCTCGGCAGTTTCTGTTGCGAAGCTATATCGCGCACCTCGCTTTTCAGCAAATGCCCGACGGGAAACATCAGTTTCTGTATTTGCAGGTTGGTAATCTGGGCTAAGAAATCGGTCTGGTCTTTCAGTGTATCCCTCGCAGTAGAAAGCCAGGTTTTGCCGTTTATTTCCGTCGTCGTGGCATAATGCCCGGTAGCTATCCTGTCAAAATCCCTGCCCCACCGTTCTTCAAAGCAGCCAAACTTGATATACTTGTTACACATCATATCCGGATTGGGCGTAAGGCCCCGCTTCACGGAGTCGATCGTATAACTCACAACTTTCTCCCAGTATTCATCATGCAGCGAAACCACCTCAAAGCGGCAGCCATATTTCCGCGCAATAAAAGAAGTAATCTCGATATCTTCTTCCGACGGACAATCAATATACCCGTCTTTGTCTTCCATACCTATTTTAATATAGAAAATAACAGGGTCGTAGCCCGCTTCCTTCAGCAGATGAACCGCCACCGAGCTATCCACTCCTCCCGATACTAATGCTGCAATTTCCATCAGCAAATCAGGCGAAGTCCTTTTCCCCGGACGGTTTGTATTCGGACAGAGGTATCTTTTTTCAGATACTTACGCAGCTTGCTTACAAAAACATCCAGGCTTCGGGAGGTGTAATAATCATCCTTCGTCCAGAGGCGTTGAAGAATATCTTCCCGCTTCACTGTTTCTCCTTTCTGTTCGCATAACATCTCCAGCACTTGCGCATCGCGAGCCGTTAATACAAATGCTTCCTCTCTCCATTTCAGCAGACGCGCATGGGCGTCAAACAAATACGCGCCGATTGCGTGTAACGTGGTTTTAACGGGAATGGGATTTTCCCGGATGGCGGTTCGCCTTAAAATGGCTTCTATATGAAAAAACAGTTCTTCCGCTAAATAGGGCTTTTTAATATAATCGTCAATAACCAGCCGGTAGCCTTTAACCAGATCCTTCGAACCGGTTTTTGCGCTCGCCAGTATAATCGGTATGGCAGGGTCTTCGCCCCGGATACATTTTACCATTTCAAGGCCCGACATTTCCGGCATTTCCACATCCGAAACGATTAAATCGGGCCTGTATGTTTTATAGGCTTTATAGCCTTCTGTTCCGTTCCCGGCAACACATACGTCATAGCCGCCCTTTAATTCAAGGCCGCCTTTTATTATTCGCGAATAATCCGGATCGTCTTCTACCAAAAGTATTTTTATTTCACGCATTTCACTTTCTGTTTAAAAGCAAAGATAAACAGTTTAGCCGGATTATCAACATTTATGGTTCCGAATCAGCGAGAGGAAGTACCATCGTAAACTCGCTGCCTCCTTTTTCTTTACTGTACAAAACTACAATGCCTCCATGCGCTTCCGTTACACGTTTGACATAATTCAAACCCAGTCCGAAACCTTTAGCCTCTTTCCGTCCTGCCGCCGCTCCCCGTTCAAACTTTTCAAATATTTTTTGTTTGTCTTTTTCCGGTATGCCCAAACCGTTATCTCTTACACGGATAAATAAATGATTGTTTTCTATATAGCAGTCAAGTTTTATTTTGACCGGATCGCCGGAATATTTAATGGCATTTTCCATCAAATTGGCAATTGCATCTTTTATCAGCGTTTTATCCAGATAAGCCATTCGGCCTCCCAATTCAACAGAGGTAAGAATGGCGACTTGCTTTCCTCCGGATAAAGAAAACCGGTTTTTCAATTCGCCAATAATTCCGGGCAAATCTACCGGCGTACGTTCCAATGTCAATTTGCCTTCTTCCATCTTTGCAATGGTCAGTATTTTTTCAACTAACCTCAATAAGCTCGAGACCTGTTCCATTGCCGTTTTACCAAAGTTTTCCCGCATCTTTGGATTATTTTCTAAAGAGCCATCCCTGAACAGCGAAAGAACATTATTAATGGTTCCTAAAGGCGTCTTCATATCATGCGTCAGCGCATTGGTAAAGTCTTCCCTGAGTTGATTTAATTTATACTGCGTAAATACCGTCTTCGCCTGACAGATAACACAAACCAGTATAATGGCCAGCATCAGGAAAGAAGCCGCCAGCAGCCAAGCCATCCGTTTGAAAATAACGGCAGTGGAAATATCCACAATTGCCTGAACACGTTTGCCGTCAACAATAAGTAGCGTACCTGTCCGGAATGCCTTACCCATCCGGGAAGAGGAAAGATTTCCGGTTTGTTCGAGGATTGTGCCCGTTGAATCCTTGTATGTGAGTAAATAGGCTAAAGGAACTCCGGAAAATGTTAACTTATTCTGAAAAACACTATCCAAATCATAAAAACGAAAAGGATATTTCGAAAAATGTAATATGTATTGAAAAATTCCGGTTTCAAGAACATCATTACCTCCTACTTCAAATATTTCACCTTGTTGATATTCCATTTTAGCTCGCGCTGCATTGTCATCCATGATTTGCATCCCTTCTCCTTCCAAACTACTCTTTTTAAGTCTACCTTTCAATTCTTCTTCTACAGATTCAGCGAATTGATAATCAACGGATTCTTGTATCTCTTTCTTTTTTAATTTATAGGTTTCAGACAACCAGACAGACTGAAAAAGAAGTAAAGAAACTATCGATAAGAAAAAGACTGTCCAAACAGTTTTTAATTTCATCATTCACAAGTATTGTTAATTGGTGGGCAAATATACGATAAAAAAAATAACATTCCCTTAACCTAATGATAACATTGGATAACCTGTTCTTATTGGAACAACATCTATTTTTGCTGCCGTAGAATTAAAAATTACGAGTATGAAAAACAAGAATCAAAAGAAAGAAAATGTGAAAATGAAAGAATTGAGTTCAAAAGAGTTGCAATCCACTTATGGAGGAAAAAATGTTATCTGGATATACATTAATGGGGTATGTATATGTATTTACTATTAATTCAATTCAATCATGAAACTGCTACCCTCTGAATTAATCGATAACAGCATTGATGTTTATATAACCAGGCATGCGACGAAATCCCAGAAAATATACTGGGTGGTACTATGCGCCATAACGGTAGTCCTCGCTTTACTGCCTTTTATATATATAGATGTATCTGTGCAGGATGCCGGCGTGATTCGTCCGGCTGCGGAGAAAACGGAAATAAAAGCTTCTATCACGGAGTTTGTCGATTCCGTATTTATCTGTGAAGGAAGCAAAATTAATAAAGGAGACACCATTCTTACCTTCCGTACAAACGCTTCGAATTATAAAATCAATTACCAGCAAAGCCGTTTACAGGATTTGCAGCAGCATCTATACGATTTACGGTATTTGAGTAAAGGCGGTAAACCGGCCGTCTTCCATTCGGATACCCGCAGGCAGGAATATGTATACTTCCTGAAGCAAAAAACGGAGTACGAAACAAATTTGGGAAAAGCCGCCAAAGAGTATGAGCGTAATAAGGCCCTGTTCGACAAAAAAGTAATTTCCGAAGAAGACTTCGACCAATACTCTTTTGAATATACGAAAGCGGCCAATCAACTGGCTTCTTTACAGGACAACCAGCTTAGTAAATGGCAGACTGATATGAATACGCATACCAATTCGTATAATGAAATGTTATCTGTCCTGAAACTGGAAGAGAAAGAGAAGGATATGTATGCGGTAACCAGCCCGGTAAGCGGAACATTAGACCAGTTCAGGGGTATCTATAAGGGAAGCAATATCCAGGCAGGCACATCGCTGGCCGTTGTCAGCCCCGACTCCACGCTCTTTATCGAAGTCTATGCATCGCCCCGCAATATCGGATATATCAAAGAAGGAATGCCGGCGAATGTACAGGTGGAATCTTTTAATTATAACGAATGGGGAACCGTAGAAGGGAAAGTAGTGGATATTTCTTCCGATTTCTTTACCGGCAATGCCGGCGGCAATGTCTATTACAAAGTAAAATGCAGCATGGAAAAAGAGTATCTTCTGCATAAAAAGGGCTTGAAAGGAAATCTGAAGAAAGGAATGACTGTCTCGGCCCATTTTATGGTAACCCGCCGTTCGTTGTTCGACCTGCTGTATAAAAAAATGGACGACTGGATGAATCCCTCGCAATACATTGTCGAAAATAATAATATAGCTTCTTTATGAACAAACAGATTCATGTAAAACAGCACGATATAACCGACTGTGGTGCCGCCTGCCTGACTTCCATCGCCGCCTTTTACGGGTTACGGTATCCGATTTCACGTATCCGTCAGTTTGCCTTTACCGACAGGAAAGGAACCAATGTGTTGGGTATGATAGAGGCCGCCGGTAAATTAGGTTTGGAAGCCAAAGGGGTGAAAGGGCCGTTTGAATGTCTGCCGGATATCCCCAAGCCGGCCGTTGCCCATGTGGTAATAAAAGAAGCGCTTCATCATTTTGTGGTTATCTATAAGGTAACGGACGGGTATATTCTTATCATGGACCCGGCTGACGGTAAACTGCATAAGAAATCGCACGAAGAATTTAAAAAGGAATGGAGCGGCGTCCTGATACTGATGCACCCGGCAGAAACGTTTCAGAAAGGAAATGCAAAGAAAAGTAATTTCCGGAGTTTTATGGAGTTACTCCGCCCTCACAGAAGCGTTATGTCGCAAGCCTTATTCGGCGCGGTTATTTACAGTATACTGGGGCTTTCCACCTCTGTTTATGTAGGTAAAATAACCGATTATGTATTGGTTGACAAAAATATCAACCTGCTTAACCTGATGGGGGTTGTTATGATTGCTATCCTGCTGCTGCGAACCTTTGTAGGAGCAATGAAAAGCATCCTGGCGCTCAAAACCGGGCAACGGATAGACGCCTCCCTTATCTTAGGCTATTATAAACACCTGCTTACCCTGCCTCAGCAATTCTTCGACACCATGCGGGTGGGAGAGATTATTTCACGCGTAAACGATGCGGTGAAAATCCGGGCGTTTATCAATAATGTATCGTTAGACCTGGCTGTTAATCTGCTGATCCTTCTGTTTACCTTATGCCTGATGTTCGTGTATTCATGGAAACTGGCGCTGATTACTCTGGTATCGGCTCCCCTGTTTATTCTTATTTATGTGTTATTTAATAAACTGAACAGGAAATACCAGCGCAAGATTATGGAAACGGGAGCCGAACTCGAATCGCAGTTGGTGGAGTCGCTTAATTCCGTGTCTACAATTAAGCAATTCGGGGTAGAACCGTATGCGAACCTGAAAACAGAAACCCGTTTTGTCGGCCTGTTACGTAATACATTTAAAAGTATCTATGGCTCCATTATGGCCAGCAATGGAATCGAGTTTGTATCGACAGCCATTACAATCGCCGTTCTATGGGCCGGTAGCCGGTATGTGATCAACCAGGAGATTACTCCCGGCTCGCTGATGCTGTTTTATTCGCTGGCCGGATACGTTTTAGGGCCTGTCGGGAAACTGATCTCTTCCAACCAAACCATTCAGGATGCGTTGATTGCTGCCGACCGTCTGTTTCAGATTATGGATTTGGAGCGGGAAGAAGACGAAACGGATAAAATCGCGCTGGAACGGGATATGATCGGCGATATTACTTTTGACAAGGTTGCTTTCCGGTATGGTTCCAGAAAACAAGTATTCGAATCGTTGAGCCTTTCTGTTAAAAAAGGAGAAACAACGGCTATTATCGGAGAAAGCGGTTCGGGGAAGACTACGCTGGTTTCGCTAATCCAGCATTTGTATCCCATTCAGTCGGGAACTATCAAAATCGGGAACTTTGCAATCGCGCAGATCGGGAACGAGAGCCTTCGCCGGATGGTAGGAAGCGTTCCCCAACAAATCGAACTGTTTGCCGGTTCGATTGTGGAAAATATTGCCTTAGGCGACTTTGATCCCGATATGAAAAAGATTATCGAACTAAGCGAACGGCTGGGTATACGCGAATTTATTGAGAAACTGCCCAATTCGTACATGACGCAAACAGGCGAACACGGAGCCACTTTATCCGGAGGCGAGCGCCAGCGGATAGCGATTGCCCGCGCTCTGTATAAAGACCCCGAAATCCTGATCTTCGACGAAGCGACTTCTTCATTAGATTCTATCTCGGAAAAATATGTGAAAGCAACATTAGACGGTTTAGCCCGCGAAGGAAAGACCATTATCGTCATCGCCCACCGGCTGAGCTCCGTCAAAACAGCCGATACAATTATTGTACTGGAAGAAGGGAAAATGGCAGAAACCGGCTCGCATGAACAATTACTGAAGGCCGGGGGCGTTTATTGCAAATTATGGAACGAACAATTCAACCGGATATAAGATGAAAAACAACTATACGTTTATCCTTTTCTCCCTATACTCTCTTTTCTCCTTTTTTCCTGCCGGTATCCTGTCTGCACAAAAAGTCTGGACATTATCAGACTGCATACAATATGCACTGGAAAACAATATCGACGTCAAACGGCAGAAAATCCAACTGGAGAAACAAGCGATAGAAGTGCAGACGCAGCAAATGAGCCGTCTGCCCGATTTAGGCGTCAACGGTACGCAAAAATTCGATTTCGGCAGGTCGTTGAACCGGGAAAATACCTATAATGATATGAACTCCCAAAGCAGTTCGTTTTCGCTTAGTACGGAACTCCCCTTATTTACGGGGATGAAAACGACACATATCATTGCCCTGCAAAAGTTAGAGTTGAAGGTACATGCCAAAAACCTGGAGAAGATAGAAAATGATATTGCGCTGCAAATAGCGGTCAACTATTTTCAGATTTTGCTGAATAAAGAAATCCTGGCTATTGCCAAAGAACAAATTACGCTGAGTAAGGAGTTGGAAGAAATTACGCAAATATTAGCCTTACACGGCAAAGCGCCCGAATCGCAGGTGTACGACGTACAGGCGCAAGTGGCAAACGACGAACTGAATGCCACCAAAGCGCAAAGCGCCTTACGACTGTCGGTGGTAGACCTGATTCAACTGCTGGAAATAAAGGAAGTCGGCGGGTTTGATATAGCAACCATACAGGAAGATATCGCTTCTTTCTTTATCCGTAATCCGCAGGAGGTATATACCGTAGCCGAACAAATCATGCCGGAAATAAAAGGCGCCGAACTCTCGGCAGAAAGCAGCCGGAAAGCGATAAAGATTGCACAATCCGGCTACTATCCTGCCTTGTCTTTCGTTGCCGGTATCAGCAGTAATTACTATCATTACAGCAACATGGAGAATTCCGCGTTCGGCAGACAGTTTGAAAACAACCTGCAAAAAACGCTTTACCTCACCCTCCGTATCCCGCTGTTCAATCGCCTGAGTACCCGGAACGCCGTGCGTACTGCCCGCAAAAACTGGGAAGACAGCCGCCTGATAGCCGAACAAACACATAAGACGCTGTATAAAGAAATACAAAAAGCCTGTTATGACGCCCTGTCGGCACAGGAAAAATACGAATCGACGCAAAAGGCCGTTTATGCCAACTCGGAAGCTCTGCGATATGCCCGGGAGAAATACAATGCCGGAAAATTCACCGCTTACGAATACAACGAAATCAAACTCAAATCGGCCAACAGCCAATCCGAACAGGCGCAAGCCAAATACGAGTGTATGCTTCAAAAGAAACTACTCGACTTTTACGCAGGAATCCCTATTCAATAATAACTAACTATTAAAAAGACAAGATTATGCAATTATTTGAAACCATCGACCGCCTATACCGCATGCACCAGTTGATCCAAAGAGAAGCAACCGGTACGTCCGAAGAATTTGCCAAACGGTTTAACCTCAAAAGGCGACAGTTGTACAATATTTTAAACGAATTTAAAGACCACGGCGCACATATACGTTACAGCCATATGAAACAAACATTTTATTATGTAAACGGCTTCGAAATCATCATCAAAATAAATGTTCTCCCCTTATCCGATCAGGAAGAAAAAACAATTTTAGCCGGAAATATTGAAAATAATTCCTTCCTTGCAATCCCATTGCACAAACCAGACGTAACTTTGCTGACGTAAAAGAAACAGAAATACTTGCAAGTAATAATTGATTATTTTACAGGTCGACTGATAACCTAAATAGCAGGAAGCGGATATCGAAAAGCTTTGACAGAGTAGATAATAAATAAATATTTTAACATTATGAAAACAAAAGAATTAAAAGAACTATCGATTGAAGAAAAAATATTTATTAAAGGAGGCGCTATGAGTATATCTATATGGCAGATTCTTGCTGATGTAATTAATGGCGTATTCACTGTTTATGCATAAATACTTCTTATATAAGAGATTTATGATAATCAAAAAATCAGAATAATAAAAATTTAACAGAAAATGTCATGAAAAAAGAAGACTTGGAAAACAGAAAAATTAATCAATTAACAGAAGATGAACTGATGAATACAGATGGTGGTTTATTGCTTATTATGATACCATTGATTTGTTACTTGTATGCGGATGATTTTGTGGCAGGATTTAATGAAGGATGGGCAGCAGGTCACTAATAATAAATTGAATAATATTAATATAAAAATCATGGAGAAAATAATTGAATTGAATAGCAATGAATTAGCTGATATTAACGGTGGACTCATGAAAAAAATTGTATCTGATTATGGATACTGTATGGGAATTGCAGCTTCTTTTGCACATGGATTTGTTGTAGGATTTTTGGACGCAATCTTCTAATAATAGAGAATTATGGGAAATTATCAAGATTTATATTTGTCAAATCTATCAAAAAGAGAAATCTGTGAGATATTAGGAGGAAGCGCCTATACAATAGGAGTAGAAATAGGCAGGGGAGCTGTAGCCGGACTAACTATGATAGGATTCCTCGCCTTATTTATGTAATATTTCTATGGCCTTATATTTATTATAAGGCCATAATTATTGTTTCATATAAATATTTATATTATGCGAATCAAAAAAGTTTTAAAAAAATATGGACGAACGAATCTGTATAAATCCTTTATTTTGCTCTCTTTAGCAATTATATTATTAAAAGAATCGAAACTGGATAATTATAACTTTTATTGTTTATTACTATTCCCCTCTACTATATGTTCTTTTCTATGGATTGTAACAAAAACAAACTTAAAAAAAAGAATACAAGAGGTTGTAATATTTACTTTGGTTGCATTTTGTTTTTGGGGTAATTTCACCTTAAAAGGAATAGGTACCCCTATAGTAAGTGGAGCATGTACCTTGATTTTATGGGAAATTATTAACAGACTTAAATAATTCTATTTTTATCTGTTCAGGAGCAAGGGCGTGGAATTTTGTTTTCGGATGAAGGATGATTGGCGGTTACCGGTAAGAAGTTTTGCGGAAAGCGGCTTGAAGGAAATGACTGTTGAATTATCCCTTCCCGGAAAAGATTACAGGAAAGAGGGAGGCTCGCTGTTCAAGGATGAACCGCCGGTTCGCTGCCGGTTGGTTTTTAATTGAATTTTCAGGGAAAACGGACAAAAGCCGTCAAACAAGACTTCCATGCCAAAATACTGATGATGACCTTATGTGCGGCGCTTTCTTTTCCGATAGAAGAAAAAACAACAATGAACGCAAACATGAGAGAAAAATCAACCGGACGTCTGCTTTGGGCATGTTTTATGAGATTGCTTTGGGAATCTTTATCAAAAAGACTTCAAAAATGCGTTAACTAAACGACATTGGGCCGACGGCTATTTTTTCGCTATATTTACGCCATTGCTCTACCACAAGAATTATTAAGGGTATTCTATATTTATACCGATATGAAAGCAATTAAGTCTGCCCGGACGCTTGCAAGAAGGCAGCGTAATGCAGAACATTTCGATTTCCACGAGCTTGTCCTGAAATATGGCGGCGACAAGGAGTTGAAGCCCGCGTGGCCCTCCTTCCGGGCCTCCTTCGCCAGGGAAGACGCCATCTGCAAGCCGCCTCGGGCAGGAGCTACGCGGCTTATCAGCGAAGCCCGCAAGGAACGCAAAAATGCCTGTATGGCGCTTAAGCGGACCGTCGAGGCAGCCGCTTACAGCAATGCGCCCGTCCTGAAAGCCGCAGCGAATGAGCTGGCAAGAGTTCTGGACAACTGTCCGCATGTCCTCCACGCTCCCATAACCGAAGCCTCGGCCATGATTGCAAACTTGGTGCAAGACCTGCAAACCCTTCCCCGGCGCCTGCGAAGCCGAGGGCGAAGTCCTCAAGAACGGCGTCCTCCCGCTACCCTCTACCTTGTGGGGATTGCATTTCCCGCCCGTCATGCGCCAGGATGACTAATCCCGGACAATACCGCCGGCGGCGACATGCGTCCTCCCGGCTTTTCCCTTTACGATGGCCCAATGGCCGGGACGTATTCCGAAGGCCGCATAATCCGCTTGCGCGGCGCGTTCGATTGCGCCGGCATGCCGGATATGCGTTACGCCGGATTTGCGTTATGGCTTCCATGAAAGTCCGGCTCCGACTAGAGTATAGTCGATTTTAACAGATAGTATATCGATTTTAGACAAAAAATGGCTATAACTAAATACTAAGTTTGCGACAACTTATAATAATTTTAAGCATCATGAAAAAACTGTTGAAGCGGACAATGATTGCCGCCCTGCTGTGCATGCCTTCCGGGCATGAGGCGGACGGGAGCAAGTTGCCTTCGGAAGCCAATGCTGTCGGCCGAATACGAATACGAATACGAATAAGAATAAGAATAAGAATAAGAAATAATTGCAATATAGTATCATTATGAACAGACGTAATTTTATTAAAACGGGAGCGCTGGCGACAGCCGGCGCTTCCCTGGGTATCGCCCCGCTATTCAGTTCTTCCTGTGCCGGCGCCAACGACCGGATCGTATTAGCCATTATAGGAACCGGCGGGCGCGGGATGGGCGCCATTCTGAATTGCTGCAGGATAAATGAAAATGTTGTCATAAAGACAGTTTGCGACGTAAACAGCACCAAACTGTCCAATGCCGCAGACAGCGTAGAGAAAGAGTTGAACTGCCGGCCCGGACAGGTTCGGGACATGAGGATGATTTTCGACGATAAAGACATTGACGCCGTATGGATATCCACGCCGGAGCATTGGCATACGTTGGCCGCTATCCGGGCCTGTCAGGCAGGCAAAGATGTTTATGTGGAAAAGAATCCGACCATCAATATTTGGGAAGGACGTAAGATGGTAGAAGCTGCAAGAAAATACAAACGGATCGTTCAGGTAGGCTTTCAGAACCGGAGTGCGCCTTACGCGGTTACCGCTCGCGATTATATTGCCGCCGGCAAGCTGGGCAAAATCGTAACCGTGAAATGTTATAATATGCTGGGAGGAGGTAAGTTTGAGGAACAGCCGGAAACGCCTGTGCCTGCCTGGCTCGACTGGGATAAATGGTTAGGGCCGGCCCCCATGCGCCCGTTCTCTCCTTCCATCGTGAGCGAAACCGGCCGTGGCGGTTGGGGTAGTTATTGGGAATATAGCGGCGGTACGCTGGCCGATGACGCTTCGCATGTCATGGATTTGGCCCGCATGGTGATTGGCAATCCGGATCATCCGAAGTCTGTGTTCGGATGGGGAAGCAATGCCGTTTTCGGAGGAGAAATGGAAACGCCCGAATTTCAGTCGATCGTTTACGATTTCGAAGATTTTACTCTGACATGCGACAGCGGAAATGCCACGAATTATATGACAAAGACGCCCAATGACATACGCCAGGATAAAACCCGTTTCCCCGATTGGCGCAATAATGCCACCCGTACGGAAATATACGGTACGGAAGGCTTGATGTACCTGGGCCGTCATGGCGGCGGATGGCAGGTGTTGGGCCCCGATAATGAAATAGTCGCCGAGGATGGAGGCGTGATGCCGGATGATGAACACCAGATTGATTTTATTCAATCGCTTCGTTCCCGGAAAACGCCGAATGGCGAAGTGGAGGAGTGTCATAAAAGCGCCACGCTGGTTCATTTGGGGAATATAGCTTATCGCGCAGGGAATAAGCAATTGTACTTCGACCCGAAGACAGAAAAGTTCCTGAATGACGACAGGGCTAATATCTATGCAAGAGGAAACTACAGGGAAGGATATGTAATTCCCGAAAACGTGTAATGAAGATGAAAGGAGCTAACGATAAAATAACGCTTGCGCTGATTGGCGCGGGAGGCCGCGGGACACAGGTCATTCTTAGCCTGCAGCAATGTTCGGAAAACGTTGAGGTGAAGTACGTCTGCGACGTTGACAGGGAGAGGGGAGGAAATGCCGTAAAAGAATTATCCGGAAGGCAGGGATTCAGCCCGCTAAAAGTATCGGACATGCGTACGGCGTATGACGATAAGGATGTAGACGCCGTCGTTATAACGACGCCCGAACACTGGCACGCTTTGGCTACGGTATGGGCCTGCGAGGCGCAGAAAGACGTCTTTGTTGAAAAGAACGTATGCCTTTCCCTGAAAGAAGGAAAGAGAATGACGGAGGCTGCCGCTCATTATAAAAGAGTCATACAATGCGGCACCCAGAACAGGAGCGCAGCCTATGCGTTTTCTGCCCGGGATTATATTTCTTCGGGGAAATTAGGCGCGATTGTTACGGTAAAAGCATACTGTATGCTGCCGGGCGACCGTAAATGGGCGTTAAAGCCGGACTCTTCCGTCCCCGACGGATTGGATTGGGACAAATGGCTGGGGCCGGCAGAGAATGTGCCTTACAATGTTTCCCGCCATAAAGCCTGGTATGACTGGTGGGCTTATTCAGGAGGAGCGGCTATGTCGGGCGACGCGTCTCATGTGATCGACCTGGCCAGAATGGCGCTGGGGAATCCGGGCTTGCCCCGGTCTGTTTACTGTGCGGGCGGGCGGGTTATCTTCCGCGACGGGCGGGAGATTCCCGACAATCAGACGGTAGTATACGATATGGGAACTTATCCGCTCACGCTTGAAGCCTCGCAATATGGCGATTACCTGAAGAAGACCCCTCAGGAAGTACGATACAGTGAAGAACTGTTCCCCGAATGGCGAACCAATTCTGCCCGGATAGAGATATATGGAACCAAAGGCGTGATGTTTCTGGGACGGCATGGGGGAGGTTGGCAGGTTTTTGGAAACGATTGGGAGTTGCTTGACGAAGGAAAAGGGTTCTTCCCCGATGAAGCGCATCATAAAAACTTTATCGAATGTATCCGTTCGAGAAAAGAGACGAATGCACCCGTAACAGAGGGAGTACTCAGCGCTCAGATGATTAATCTGGCGAACCTGTCGTATCGCTCCGGTAAGAAATACCTGAAGGTAAATCCGGCAGATAATTCAATAGAAGAAAATAACGAAGCGGCCGCGCTGGATAACAGATATCCCAGGGAAGGCTACGGATTTTGACGGTATGCGGTTTTTTTTGAATAGAAAAGTATGGCCGGCTACACTTATAGCCGCCTTTATTGTTGGGATTTCGGTAGCCGCGATCGTTATCGGACGGACGCGGAACCGGGTACAGGTTGAATTTGATATCCATATCGATAAAGAAGCGATTTACCTTTCTATGTATGCCGAACCTCCACAATTTGCCATCTGGCTTGAAAACCCTGTGAACGGAAAGACAAAACAGGTTTTCGTAACATACAGGGCAGGGCAGGGCGATTGGGAGGGGAAGGCAGATGTTCCCGTTGCAATACCTCATTGGTCTACTGTCTTTAAAGACAGGAAAGAGGATGATGACGTCTACGATGGGGTATCAGGCGCAACTCCTAAAGAAGATTATTTTCGGGTTAGGGTGGAAGTTCCTCCGGGTTCGGAATGGATTTGTTGGATTGAGATGAATCTGGCAGGCGATTACAACGACTTTTATCCTCAGTTTAATCCTGTAACATTTCAGGAAGATGAGTTTTCATGCGGACAACCGGCTTTGCTTTATAAGACGGAAATAAAAGCGGAGAAGGGGAACAGTTACGTTCCGGAACGTATATTCATGTCTTTATGGGAAAACAGGGGAAACAGGCTTCTGCCCCTCGACTCGACGATAACCACTGCACAACATGTTTTTGATGAAATAAATATTCGGCTTATAAGACCTAAACCTGTTCTTATAGACCTGAATAAAATAGAGAAACAGGAAATATTGAAAAAAGAATAACAAACATACTGCATAATGAGAAAAACAATACTTGGAAAATCGGATATTCCCGTATCTGCCATGACCGTCGGCTGCTGGCCTTTCGGGGGAGGGGATTATTGGGGAGAACAATCTCAGGCGGATGTTGATAACGTAGTCTGCATGGCGCTTGACAGAGGCGTTAACACGTTCGACACGGCAGAAATGTACAACGGCGGAGAGAGTGAACGCTCACTGGGAAAAGCTTTGGGAAACAGAAGAAAAGAAGCTGTTATTATCTCCAAGATCAGTCCTTCCAACTGTCGTCATGTCCGTAAACATTGCGAGGAGAGTTTGAAGCGGCTGGGCACAGACTATATGGATGTGTATATGCTCCACTGGCCGATCAATAAGCTGGCGCTGGAACATTTTACGTCCGATCACTCCATCATTCAAATCCCCCCGACTGTGGAAGAGGCTTACCGGCAGCTCGATGAATTAAAGAAAGAAGGGTTGATCCGGTCTGTCGGGATGAGTAATTTCGGCCGTACACAAATGGAAGAAGTCATAAATACAGGCGTTCGGGTCGATGTGAATGAGATGTCGTACAACATTGTTTCACGGGCTATCGAGGCGGAGATTGCTCCTTATTGTATGGAAAATGCGATTAGCCTGATCGGCTCTATGGGATTGCAGCAGGGCCTTTTGGCCGGTATCTATAAAACGCCCGGCGACGTCCCCTGCCATCAGGCACATTCGCGCCATTATCCGGATTATCGTGGAGGAAGCGCTTCCCGTCATGGAGAAGAGGGAGCGGAGAAAGAGATATTCGACGTTGTCGCCCGGTTGCAGGCGCTCGCTTCAGACCTGCATATTCATATGGCTCAGTTGGCAATTGCCTGGATTCTGAAAAAGCCGTTTATTACGTCCACACTGGTCGGATCGAGAAATTTAAAGGAATTGGAAATGAATATAGAAGCCTGTTCCCTGGAGATATCCGATGAAGTGGAAGCCCTGATTGATAAGGCAAGTTTGCCTGTACTCCGAATCCTGGGAAACAATCCCGATTACTATGAACATAGTAGCAAAAGTAGAATATACTGATATGTTGAAAGGAATAAACAGATTGATTTCGCCCGAATTACTTAAAGTTTTAATGGAAATGGGGCATGGAGACGAAATTGTCTTTGGCGATGCGAATTTCCCTGCGGCTTCTCATGCCAGGCATTTGGTCAGGGCCGACGGGCATACGATTACAGACTTGCTGGATGCGATCCTGCCTCTTTTCCCTCTTGACTATGCGGTGGATTATTCGGCTGTCTTGATGGAATGTAACAGCGAGAGAGAACCTGTGATATGGAACCGGTACGAAGAAATATTAACGAACTATCCGGATGGTAATAAAATGCTTGTCCGGTTGTCTAAGACGGAATTTTACGAAAGGGCCGGGAAAGCCTGTTGTGTGGTTGCAACAAGCGAATCCGAAGGGTTTGCCAACCTGATCATCCGTAAAGGAGTAATAAAATAAACATCGATATAAACAAAGAAAGGAAAGACATGAAAATTGATAAGTTTGAATTGTTTAAGGTACCTCCCCGCTGGTTGTTTTTGAAAATTACGACTGACGACGGGTTTGTTGGTTGGGGCGAACCTGTCGTAGAGGGGCGGGCTGATACGGTAGAAGCTGCCGTAAAAGAACTGTCGCCTTATCTGACAGGGAAAGACGCTTCTCAGATAGAAGACGTCTGGCAGATGCTGTATCGGGGAGGGTTTTACCGGGGAGGGCCTGTCTTATGCAGCGCGATATCCGGTATCGACGAAGCCTTGTGGGATATCAAAGGGAAAGCAACCGGACTGCCGGTATATAATCTGCTGGGAGGTTCTGTCCGCCATAAAATAATGGTGTATCAATGGATTGGCGGAGACCGTCCGTCCGACGTCATTCATGCGGCTAAGGAAAAGCAGCAAAATGGGATGAAAGCCATTAAGATGAACGGAACAGAAGACCTGGAATGGATCGATTCATTCGGTAAAATAGATGAAGTGATCGAACGGGTGGCCGGTATCCGGGAGGCTTGCGGAAAGAATTTCGGGATAGGAATCGACTTTCACGGGCGCGTACATAAAACAATGGCTAAAGTCCTGGTGAAGGAACTGGAAACCTATCGCCCCATGTTCATTGAAGAACCGGTTTTAGCTGAGAACGGAGAGTATTTTAAAATGCTTTCGGAACTTACCTCTACTCCGATTGCTACCGGCGAACGCCATTATACCCGCTGGGATTTCAAACATTTATTTGAACAGAAAGCTGTCGATATCATTCAGCCCGACGTAAGCCATGCCGGCGGTATCACCGAATGTAAGAAAATAGCGGCTATGGCCGAAGCGTATGACATTGCAGTCGCTCCTCATTGCCCGTTGGGGCCAATTGCTTTTGCTTCTTGCCTGCAGCTTGATTTTAATACGGTAAATGCCGTCATTCAGGAAACAAGCGCCGGCATTCATTACAATGTGGGAGCCGATTTGCTGGATTATGTGAAGAATCCCGAAGTGTTTGAATTCAAAGACGGATATATTAATGTATACGATGGGCCGGGTTTAGGAATTGAAATCGATGAAGAAAAAGTGCGGGTGATGGCAGAGATTGGGCACAACTGGAAAAATCCGGTATGGAGAACTCCTTCGGGAGTGATAGCCGAATGGTAGATAATAAAAATGGCTTGGATATGAATACCATAGAACTATTTAAAAATAAACTGGAAAAAGGGGAAACCGTATATGGCCCTTTTGTGAAATCAACAGACCCTGCTTTGGTGGAATGTGCCGGCTATGCGGGCTTCGACTTTGTTATTCTGGATATGGAGCATGGCCCTGCCGGCTTTTCTGAATTGCAAAATCTGATCCGGGGAGCTGAAGTATCGGGAATCATCCCCATTGTACGGACGTCCGATTCTTCGGAAATTTCCATAAGCCGGGCGCTTGATTTGGGCGCAAAAGGGGTTCAGATACCTCAAATCCATTCCGTATCGGAGGCCAGGCAGGTTATTCGGGCGGCGAAGTTTTATCCGGAAGGCGAGCGGGGGGTTTGTCGTTTCGTAAGAGCGGCAGCTTACTCCGCCCTGCCTCGTAAGGACTATTTCAGACAGGCCAACGAAGCGTTGGCGATTTTGCAAGTGGAAGGCTCCCAGGTATTAGACGAACTGGATGAGTTATTACAGGTGGATGGCCTGGATATATTGTTTATAGGCCCTTATGATCTTTCGCAATCATTGGGCGTTCCGGGAGAAATCACACATCCGTCGGTGGTAGAAACGATTGAGGCTATTACGCGTAAAGCCAGGGAAGCCAGTGTGACGGCAGGCGTATTTTGTGACACAATCGAATCTGCCGCCTTGTGGAAAAGCGCCGGAATACAATATATCTCCTATTCTGTTGACGTCGGCCTGTACACGGAAATATGCAAATCTCTTATTCGCACACTAAAAAAATAAACCGATGAATCAATTTATTAGTCGTAAGTCTTATTCCCTTATAACGCCCGGTTATACCTTTACTTTTATATTGGTTACCCTGCTTTTCTTTATGTGGGCTTTACCGAATACCCTGAATGACGTTTTGATCAAACAATTCATGAAGTCGATGGAATTATCGCGCCTGGAGGCCGGCTTTGTACAATCGGCTTTCAAGCTCGGTTACTTCTGCCTGGCTATTCCGGCAGGGCTATTCATGCAACGCTTGGGATATAAAGCCGGGCTTATTGTCGGGCTGGTATTCTTTGCGTTGGGGTGTTTTCTTTTTCTTCCGGCGGCTATAGGCGGGAAGTATATTTACTTTTTGGGCGCTTTGTTTATCATAGCCAGCGGATTGGCATTCCTTGAATTAGGAGCGAACAGCTTTATTGCAGGATTAGGCGATCCGGAAACGTCCGAACGGCGCCTGAATCTTGCCCAGTCGTTCAATCCGATAGGTGGCATAACGGGTGTAACGGTAGGGACTGTTTTTATTTTCTCGGGAAACGAACCAACCGCAGCCGAAATCTTGAACATGAAAGCGGCAGGGAGTTATCAGGCGTTTCTGGAAACGGAGAATCTTCGGCTATGGCCAACCTATATTACCTTGGGCATAACCGTATTACTTGTCGCTGTTGTTATCTGGTTCACTAAATTTCCCCGAATAGACGCTTCCGGTAGCGCCGAGCATAAAGGTAGTTTTAAAGCGCTTTTAAAATATCCACATTGGTATAATGCCGTTATCGCCCAGTTCTTTTATTTAGGCGCCCAATTGGGAACATGGAGCTACCTTATTACCTATGTTCAGGAAAACAGCTCGATGACTGAAAAACAAGCCGGCGGGCTGCTGATTGTCAATATGATTTTGTTTATGTGCGGGCGTTTTTTCTCCACTTTCCTCATGAAATACGTAAAACCGGCCCGGCTAATGGGTATATATTCCTGTATAAACATAGGGCTTGTTCTTCTTGTGATAGCGGCGTCCCGATGGGGAAATGTTTTCGGATTGCATGATATATCCTGTTGGATCGGCATATGCGCCATGATATGCACAACATTTTTTATGTCATTGATGTATCCTACTATTTTTGCTTCCGGCGTGAAAGGATTAGGGCCGAATGCCAAACTTGGCGCCTCCGTGTTAATAATGAGCCTTATCGGAGGAGCTATATTGACGCCCGTTATGGGGCATATTGCCGACAGCCCCTGGGCGCACGCTGTTGCGCCTGCCATGGTTATTCCTATGATATCATACATAGTTATAGCCCGTTTCGCCTTTGTCGGATCCCGTCCCGGAGGCCCGTTGTATGAATAAAAAACCACACGCCAGGACAGGCCGTTACGTCGTTAATTCTTATAAATGGCCTTCCTGAACAAAACTTCATTTTCCCCGTCTTTTTAGTCTCCTCGATTAACCAAAACTGAAAAGAATGTGACTAAAAAGATGGGGAAAAATGAAGTTTCCTGTATTGATAGGGGGATTTGCCTGTTATTTTTTTGAAGAGACGGTGGAAGTACGATATTTCGTTGAAGGAAAGGCTGAAGGCGATATCTTTGATAGACTTTCCGCCTACGGTGAGCATCAGTTGCGCTTTTTCTATCTTTTTCTGGTTGATGTACTGCAAGGGAGTACAGTTTTTTTCTTTCTTAAAGAGCCTGATAAAATGGTCTTTAGACAGGTAGCAGATGGAGGCCAGTTCTTCTATCGTTATCTCCCGGTTAATATTCTCCCTGATATGGCGCAGTATTTTTATGATCCGTTCGTCTTTCATCTCTTGTTTGGCGGAGGCTTTCTTTAAGAACCGGGAGAATAGCTGTAATAATATCCCGTATGTTTCTACTACCGTATCGAGAGAATATTCGTTGTTGCGGGCGATACTTTGCATTAATGAAGGGAAGTTATCGTAGTCGTCCGGGTCAGACCGTTTCAGCCCCCTTCCCGGATTAATGGATAGCAAATGTTTCATCAGTAAGACGTCCATTTCGCTAGCCGGGATTTCAAACGGGAAGTTCAGCTTGTCGAAGATATTTTGTTCATCATAAATATGCAGGTAGTACAGCACAAACGTACTGTCGTTCTCATAGCTATGGGTCACAAAAGAAGGAATCAGATACATATAGCCCGGCCGTATCCTGAACGATCCTTCCGGGATGTTAACTTTCGCATACCCGCTTTCTACCATATATAATCTGGCAAAAGGGCTGTTTACCCCTTTCCAGTTCCAATCGGCATGATGGACTTTCCGGGCGGCATTCAGCAGGATTAGGTTTAAGGGTTCTTTTCTATTCATGTTAGAAACATCTCAATTATTTCAACAAAGATACTACCAACTAATCGATTTTCCCCAATCCGAGTTGAACAATTTTCCCTCTCCTGTTGCGACATTACCTTTTACGTCTTTTATGCATCGTTTGATGAAGCTCATCTTATCAATTTCACCTGTTGCAGCATTACCTTTTACGTTTTTTATGCATAGGGGCGATGAGACTATTTATGAAAAACTTAACGTAATGTTAATTGTAAAGAAACTTTTTTAGTGTTGCTTTGTGGGCGAATCAAAATATAAATTAATCGTATGGAACATAATAAAATCATATGTATTGGAATAGAAACCCATAAACAGGAAGTTAATCTAAGTTAATTTCCAAAAGGATGGGTAAATGTATTTTAAACATTTATATATATTTGCAGCCTGTTGTCGCGCACAATATTATACTTTTGTTAATCTTTTAAATACACCGCCTATGAATTAATTTTTTTAATGCCATTGTTATTTTCCCCGGACTTTGGGAGGAAAAAGGATATTGGGCCGGTTTTTAACGCACACATCCGATATCCGGGTTTAAGTAGTCTTAAATAAATAATTTAAAAAAAATCTATGTTAACTAAGAAAAACAAAAAAAAGGGTCTGAAAAAGACATTCCCATTTTTGCTTACCTTGTTTTTACTTTTATGCAGCGTATCCGGATTTGCGCAAGGCAAATCCGTGAAAGGTACTGTCTCTGACGCCTACGGCGAACCGCTTATCGGCGTAAACGTACTGGTTAAAGGAACAACCAATGGAACAATGACGGATTTTGGAGGTAATTATACGATTCAGGTATCCGGCGATAATGACGTATTGGCGTTTTCGTATATCGGATATAGAGCGGAAGAAATTGTTGTCGGATCAAAAACAATGATCAATGTGACGCTGGGCGATGATACCCAACTGATAGATGAAGTGATTGTGGTAGGATATGGCGTACAGCGGAAAGCGAATTTAACAGGCGCCGTCCAGTCGGTCGGGGCAAAAGCGATTGAAGACCGTCCGATTACGAACGTCAATCAGGCTTTACAGGGTGCGGCCGCCAACGTAAACATCATCAATACGACGGGCCGCGCCAACAGTTCGCCGGATATCAACATCCGCGGGTATACATCCATTAACGGCGGTAGCGCCCTGATTCTGATAGATAACGTACCTGTCAGTTCAAATGAACTTTCACGTATTAATCCGGATGATATCGAAAGTGTCTCTATTCTGAAAGACGCCGCTTCGGCTGCCATTTATGGAGGCCGCGCTTCTTTTGGCGTCGTATTGGTAACCACTAAGAAAGCGAAAGCAAACAAACTGGAAATCAGCGCCGACGCGACAGCCGGCGTTCGTACGTTCTCTACGTTGCCCGAACTGATCCACGATCCGTTGGTACATATGACATTGGCTAATCCGTCTTCCACACGCAAGCCCCTGTTTTACGATGCAGAGTTCGAATATGTCAAAAATATGCAGGCGAATCCTGATAAATATCCGGCTTACCGCGTGGTCGGCTTAGACGGTTATCTGTCCGGCTTGTACAACACAAACGGCATATGGGCCTGGTATCAGGACATTGACTACAATGACGCTTTCTTGCGCGACGTCTCTCCGACGTATAACGCAAACGTGCGCATCGCCAACAAAACCGACAAGATGTCTTATGCAGTCAGCAGCGGATACTACCGCCAGGACGGTATGATGCGTTACGGCAATGATGGCCTCGACCGCCTGAACATCCGCAGTAATGGCTCGCTCAAACTGACCAACTGGTGGGAAATCGGCGCCAACCTGTCTTTCAACTATCAGACGTACGATCAGCCGGAAGCCGGCGTTGAGAAATATTTCTGGCAGATATCCCGCAACCCCATGCGTTCTATCTATAATCCGGATGGCACGTACGGCTATAACGGCGCCAACCTCATTGGCCTGGTGGAAGAAGGCGGACGTAAAATCGAAAACTGGAACCAGACCAACATCTTACTGAACACGACAATTGATATTATCAAAAATAGCTGGACAGTTAAAGCAGACGCCAGTTTCCGCTTTACAAACTCCAATACGAAAGCGGAACATTATCCTGTCGGCTGGAGGCCGGGACCCGGCATGCCGATTCAGTATGATGTATGGGGCGATTTGGGAAACACGGATATGAAATCGTTTAATAACAGGACAAACTATGCATATACCCGATCCGCATTAGACCAGTATCAGGTGTACAACGTGTATACCGATTACAACCAGACATTCGGCGGAAAGCATGCTGTACACGCCATGCTGGGATTCAACCAGGAACATACGAAAAATGTATACTCATGGATTATGCGTACGGATATGATCAGTAACAGCCTGCCTACGATAAACCTGGCTACGGGAACCATTCAGGTGGCGGAGAGTATTGAAGAACTGGCTCTTCGCGGCGTGTTTGGACGCGTCAATTATGCTTACGACAATAAATATCTGCTGGAACTGAACGGACGCTACGACGGTACCAGCCGCTTCGCGAAAGACAGCCGCTTCGGATTCTTCCCCTCCGGTTCGCTCGGATGGGTCGTTTCGAAGGAGAATTTCGCGAAATCCATTGCCGAATCGGCAAAGATAGACCAGTTCAAGTTGAGGGCTTCTTATGGAGTACTCGGCAACCAGGTATTGACAGGTTATTATCCGTATATCGCTACGATGGGTACGGACTATCTGCCGCTTCCTGTCAACGGGGATATGTCTTTGTACGTGAAAGCGCCCGGCGTAGTATCCGGCAATATGACATGGGAAACGGTACGCACCGTCAACTTCGGTTTAGACCTGACTATGCTGAACAACCGTCTCAACCTGTCGATAGATAACTATACCCGCTATACGGAAGGCATGCTGGTTCAGGGCAAGGAGCTTCCCGCCGTATTCGGGGCGGGCGTCCCGAAAGAAAACGCAGGCGACCTGAAAACGCAGGGATGGGAAATCACCCTGGGCTATAACGATAAATTCGATGCAGGCGGTTCGCCGCTTACGGTAGGCGTAATGGTCAACCTGTCTGATGCGCGCACCTGTGTAACGAAGTTTGACAACCCGACAAAGTCTATCAATACCGGACGCGGTACGGCAAACTATTATGAAGGGCAGGAAATCGGTGAAATATGGGGCCTCGTGACCGACGGATTCCTGCAACTGGGCGACCTGGTACTGGACGCTAACGGAAATCCTACCGGTAAGGCAAAGATAGACCAGACCAATGTGGCAGAAGAAGACAATAACAGAACCGTTTATGAAGGCGACTTAAAGTTTAAAGACCTGAACGGCGATAACGAAATCACAAACGGAGACGGTACGGTAAACGACCCGGGCGACCGCGTCATTATCGGTAATACCAGCGCCCGCCTGCCATACAGCTTCACGATTGAAGCGGCTTACAGGGGGTTCGACCTCCGCGCGTTCTTCTACGGCGTAGGTAAACAGGACTGGTACCCGGTTGGAAACTTCCACGATTTCTGGGGCGTATTCTCCAACCCATGGTCGTCCGCAATTGAAGGGAACTTGGACAACTGGACGATGAAAGGCAACGAGGCGTACTTCCCGCGCCTGAAACCATACGTAGCAGAAAATACGGAACTGGCCGCCCCACAGACCAAGTACCTGCAAGACGCATCTTTCCTGCGCTTCAAGAACCTGACGGTCGGGTATACGCTGCCCGGGGCGCTGGTACAAAAAATGAAACTCGAACGCCTGCGCGTTTATCTGAGCGTTGAAAACCTCTTTACATGGGATCGCCTGAAAGTGGGCGGTATCGATCCGGAACTGGCTACTGCCGTTCAGCGCGAACAATACAACGATAACTCAAACTATACGCTGGGAAACAGTACGTACTATCCGCAGCAGAAAGTGTTTACGGTGGGATTGAATCTGAATTTTTAACGACTAAAAAAAATGAAAAGTATGAAAAAGTATATTTTCTATTTGACAGGTTTATTCGCCCTGGCCACCGCTTGCAACGATGATTTTATGGAGAAATACCCTCAAACGGATATTACGGCGGAAAGTTTTTTTAATACGCCGGACGACTTGAACACCTATATCACAGGGCTGTACAGAAGGAATATCTTCTATTTGCGAAATAACTACGACAACGATGTTTTCACGGATAATATGGCCAACCGTACCACGCAGACAACAGAATACAATATGCTGAGAGGCTCTCTGAATAAGGAAAATGCCGGCGGATGGGCAGAGTGGGATTATCTGCGCGAAGTTAATTTCTTCCTGGTTAACGCGGATAAAGCGGTTGGCGACCAGGCGGAAATCAATCATTTTACCGGTATCGGGCGCTATTTCCGGGCCATGTTCTATATCAATCGTATTCAGCAGTTCTCGAACGTACCCTGGTATAACAAACCGCTGTCTACCATAGACGAAGATTTGTACAAGGCGGCCGACCCGCGTACGCTGGTGGCCGATTCGATCATCGCCGACCTGGAATACGCTTCGACTCATATCAAACCGGAACTGGGCAACCGGACGGCTATCAACAGCTATTGCGCTCAACTGTTGCTGGCCCGTTTCTGCCTGCAGGAAGGCACAACCCGCAAATACCGTTCCGAATTGAACCTGGGCGAGACGGCGGACGCCCTGCTCTCGAAAGCGGCTGCAACGGCCCGGACTATCATCGAATCGAACGTGTTCAGTATTACCGGCAGCGGAACGGACGGTTATTCCGCCCTCTTTACCAGCGCAGACCTGTCCGGCAATGCCGAAATCATCCTGATGGGCGAATATACGCCGGGAAAAGGAAACGGCAACAGTTCGTTCCACGGGCTTTACGGCGAATACGGCTTGAGCCGAACGCTGGTAGAATCCTACCTGATGAAAGACGGAAGCCGCTTTACAAACGGGGCCGGCTATGCCGCCAGAGAGTATAAGGATATGTTTGCCGGCCGCGACCCGCGTATGGAAGCTACGGTTCAATACCCCGGCTTTTGCAAACCGGGAACCGCTGCTCCTTATAACTGGGCGATACATATCAAGAACGGCGGTTACGAAGCGATAAAATACTATCCGCGCACATTGGAAACGTTAGGAGCGGAAACGTGGAGCTCATGTTATAACGACCTGCCGGTCTATCGCTATGCAGAGGCGCTGCTGATCTATGCCGAAGCAAAAGCGGAAACAGGCGCGCTGACGCAGGACGACCTGGACATATCCGTCAACAAACTCCGCGCCCGCGTAGACATGCCGTCTCTGGAAATGGCTGTCGCCAACGGCAACATCGATCCGGTTCTGGCCGCTCAGTATCCGAAAGTAGGCGGCGCTAATAAAGGCGTTATTCTGGAGATACGCCGCGAACGCCGGGTAGAAATGGCCCTGGAAGGAACGCGCGAGCAAGACCTCTATCGCTGGGCTTGCGGCAAGTTGCTCGAAGAGTTGCCGCAGGGATCCTACATCCCGCAGACGGGTTTGCCCGGCCTGGACATAACCGGCGACAGCCAGCCTGATTACGTCATCTTTAAAACGAAAGCCGAAAAAGAAGCGTATGACGGGAGCCTGCCGTCGTTCTCCCTGGAAGAAGCAAATGGCGAATGGTATCTGTCGGATGGCGACCACGGGCACATCATGTTCAGCGTTAACCTGACAGGCGGGGCGAACAACCGCAAGTGGGAAGAACCGAAATACTATTACAGGCCAATCCCTGTTTCAAACATGGTGACAAACCCGAACCTGGAAAATGTTTTTGGCTGGTAGCGATCATCTATAAATTTAATAAACATGAAAATAAATAGAATCTTTAAGGGAACAGGCGCCCTGCTGTGCATCGCGTTATTGCTTGCCTGCAACAAATACGCCGACTTTAATTACTTCGACGATAATGCAGTCATTACGGATATCGAACTGAACGGGGCCTCCGCCCTTACGCTGGACCCGGGAAGCGCTTATCAACTCAACTACTGGCCCATTCCGGCCAATGCCAACCCTGCGAAGCTGACTTTCACAACAGACAATCCGAATGTAGCGACCGTCGGCAAAACAGGACTGATCACGGCCGCAGGCGGCGGCAATGCGACGATTACGGTAGCCGCAGACAACGCCTCCAAAACGGTTAGCGTAAAAGTAAACTTCCTCGACTTCGCGAGAGATATAGCGGGACTTTATTTCGGCGACGGCAACCTGCAAGCTGCCGCATTAGGTATCCCCGAGTTGCCGATTCCCGGCCAAATGATCGAACTGGCTTACGCCGCCATGGGACAGGTTTCTCTAACCGCGGCGATACCGGTTCCCGGACTGGGCGAAATCCAGTTGGCCGGCACGATAGCCGTATCCAGAGAAGGCTCCGAATATACGCTGACAGGAACGGGCAAAACGAACGAATTGCCCATCTATGGCGTACTGCCGACAGAAATCTCCGGCAAAATAGCCGCCGACGGAACCCTCGCATTACATGTTGACGTAATGGGCGGAGCCGCCGTATATGATTTCTCGGGCAGTCGAAAAAGTTTGTAACGTAATTATTCTCTACTTTTCGGGCGCTCAAAACAGTTGGAAGAGCAAAGACGTTTTTTATCAGGCTACCGGGAACTCCCGGTAGCCAACCGCCCGGAGATATCGAGCCAAAACAGTTGCAGGGAACCAATCGCCCGGAGATATCAAGCCAAAACAGTTGCAGGCAGCCAAATCGCCCGGAGATATCGAGCCAAAACAACCGTATCTGCCCAAATCGCCCGGAGATATTGGGGGAAAACAATCGTAGGCGCCCAATCGCTCGGAGATATCGGAAAAAAACAACCGTATCTGCCCCAATCGCCCGGAGATATCGGGGGAAAACAACCGTATTTGTCCCAATCGCCCGGAGATATCGGGGAAAAACAACCGTACCTGTCCCAATCGCTCGGAGATATCGGGGGAAAACAACCGTATCTACCCTAATCGCCCGGAAATATCGAAGGAAAACAATTGTACCTGTCCCAATCGCTCGGAGATATCGGGGAAAAACAACTGCAGGTAGCCCAATCGCCCGGAGATATCGGGCCAAAACAGTTGTAGGATGCCAATCGCCCGGAGATATCGGGCCAAAACAATTGTAGGTAGCCAATCGCCCGGAGATATCGAGGCAAAACAGTTGTAGGCAGCCAATCGCCCGGAGATATCGGGCCAAAACAGTTGTAGGTAGCCAATCGCCCAGAGATATCGGGCCAAAACAACTGCAGGTAGCCCAATCGCCCGGAGATATCGGGCCAAAACAGTTGTAGGAGGCCAATCGCCCGGAGATATCGAGGCAAAACAGTTGCAGGCAGCCAAATCGCCCGGAGATATCGGGCCAAAACAGTTGTAGGTAGCCAATCGCCCGGAGATATCGGGGGAAAACAATCGTATCTGCCCAAAACGCTCGTATATAGATCGGAAGAGCAC
>JAITRG010000238.1 GCA_031288515.1 Tannerellaceae bacterium | reverse complement strand
CCGCTTTGCCAGGATTCGCTCAGTCATTGATACCACTATCAAAAATGGACAGGATGTTTTTACTGCTTTGAAATGTCTTGCTGACATCCAATGTGGGAATACGACCTGAGTAGTTACTTATTCTAAAATATACGGATATGAATGAACTTTTAGCTTTAGGATAGTCTCTGGATTGTGTTAAATAATAAATTAGTTATCAATCGCAAGGTGAGCAACCATATACTCCACCGTCACAACATTTTGAATAATCTGGAGATATCCAACAAGTGTCAATTAGTGTTTCACATCCTGCCAACGCTTCCACATTAGCCAATGCCAAATCAGACAATTCAACTTCAGCCTTACTACTCCAGCTGAAATTCCATGCCGCAGCAACTGCTATGGCTGCGACGAAAGCGATACTCATTATTTTCTTTCTCATTTTATAAAATATTTAATTTTGTTTTTAGTAAAAATCTTTGTAAGAATCATTGCTTCCTGTTTGAGATTCTTTTCATTCTGTGTTTTAATTATGGCCATTACATTCAATCCAGGTTGAAAAGGTATACCGGGCAGTCGCTGTTCGAGCTTATGCCTATAAGTAAATTATTTCTTTCATCTATGGTAAAGCCGCTAATAGATGCATCCAGATGGTATATTTTTGTCTTTACTCCGTTTGGGTCAAACACATGAATCCGGTTCCCTCCGCTTGGCGGTCGCTGATTGTTGGCTAATTGCCGGTTTGCTTCGGTTTCCGACATGTCGGAATATAATGCATAAATATCGTTCCCACGCCATTTTACATCAAAATACCCCGTCAATTGACGGCTTGCAGACCGTGGGGCGCCTCCTTTTCCTATCATCCGTTTGACCGAGTAATCGTTCAGGTCTACGATTTCCAATACTTCGCCAAACTGGGTAGCCAATACGGCTTTATTCAATTCGTAATTCATATCCATGTAACTCCTCCAGATATAACCCTGATTCGCGCCATCGTCTTTAACCTGTTCGTCCGGAAGTTCCACGATGCCCCTTACCTCCCGGGGCGTTGCATGCAAAAGCCGGTTCTTACCACTCAGGTCGCCCAACAGGAGGGTGGTATCGTCTATACAGATAAAATCCACACAGGTATTCAAATCAAAATGAGTATGAACTTCGAGGCCGGTATTACGTTTCTCCGTAAGGCCTGCGTTGAACAGGTTGCCTCTGTTTCCGTCAAACAGGAACAGATGCCCCATACGTAATTGAAACGGGGTTGGAAGTAATATTTCATCCGGCCCGTTGCCTCTTCTGCCTAAGGAATAGAGAGGTTGAAAATCCGGGTAAGAAACCACATGATAGAAACAACTGTCCGCAGCCAGGTCAAGCATTACGACAACAGAATCATCCAATCCTATACGAAACGGAAGCTTCATGAAAGGAATATCTCCTACTTCCGGATTTATACCTTTCAAATACACTATATTCACCTTGTCTTCCGTAGAACAGGCAAACAGAACAAAAAAAGTGATAACAAAGAAACGAAATATTTGCTTCATGCTGGATTTGTTTTTACAGAGCGATGCTTAAATATGAAATTTAAGCATCGCTACCTTGATTAATTATCTCACTGTCTTTCTACCCAAATGCCATTATAAGAACAATATACATGTCCATAACCATAACAAGGATCTATTGTTTCTCCACTTGCCAACGCTTCCACATTGGCCAATGCCATATCAGACAATTCAACCTCAGCTTTGCTCTGATTAAAATTCCATACCGCAGCAACTGCTATGGCTACAACGAAAGCGATACTCATTATTTTCTTTTTCATTTTGTGAAATATTTAATTATGTTTTTATTAAAAATCTTTGCAAGAATCATTGTCTCCTGTCTACTTTCCTTCAACAGAAAACCCGTCGGATTCTTATCCGGTTTGCAAACTGTTTTACTATCTTTGCCATCGCCTTCTTTCTTTTTTGGAGAGACAAACCGGGGAGCTTGCTTTGCGTTTCGGTCGTCAGGCAATGCCCCCTTTCTCTGTTCTTACAGAACTTGTCCCCTGATTGTTAGTTTTATCGGTTTATCCGTATTGCATTTTACCGTTATGGTTTCGCTAAAGAAGCCGCTCTCTTTAGGCGACATTTCTATACTTACCTGTAAGGTCTCTCCTTTTTCTGCCGGGTGTTTATCGAATTGGGCTTTCGCGCATCCGCAGGTGGCAGTTGTTCCCGGAATAACCAACTGTTCTATTTCCTTTTTACATCCTCCCAATAAAAGAATGACCCCAATAAGTAAGACTCCAATATTTCTCATAATTTTGTATTTCTTTAAATCAAGAGAACCCCATTACGGATTCTCCCGAATTTGTTTAATATCCCCTATATCGGCAGCCACTATATCTCCTATGTAAGAGACTTTTACTCCTATTGGCGTCATATCCATATAGTGCGTTTTCATCCACGCATATATGGCTTAATTGCCTGTCGCCGATCAATCGTATAAGCGGGTTTCCGTTCCAGTCAAATACGTGGAGAATATGGCTCTTTGTGAAAGAGCCATCCGGATTCTCAACCTGGTTTAAACCCGAATAAAGAGCGAATATATATGTGTCATTCGAATCTATCGAAAGGTAGCCCCATCTTGTTTGCGGAGTGACAATAAAATTACCGCTTCGCTCATTATAATCTGCCAAAAACAAATTATGTTCCTTAATTAATGCAGCTTTGTCCGTGCTGCAATCATAAATCTGCATCATCCCTGCATAGTTTGTACATGTTGCCACTTTATTCTTTTTCGGATTCGTCGTAATCCTTCCCCAGTAAGCAAAAGCATGCGTCTCATCGCTTATTTCTTCACTTTTCTTTTCCGGCAATTCTCCTTCCTTCGAAATAATTTCTCCCTCCCCGTCTACAAGTATAAACCGGTTTAAGCCGGTACCGCCAATACTTATGGCTGCAAATTTATTCTCATTGAGCCGATCTATTTGTATGGGAGAAAAGGAGGATATTTGTTTCATCAGAATATCGGGCATGTAGCGTTTATCGCCCCGGATGATAGAATCAATGTTAAAATTGTAAATCAGACGTTTTTGTAAATCATAGATTCCGATATGTTTATTGTCTGTCGGCATAATATTGGCAGCTTGTAAAAATCGCCCAGGACCTTCTCCTGTTTCTCCGAACATATAACTCGCTTTGGTTTTCTTGTCAATCAGCAGTATTTGTGTTTCCATATTTCTTCCTGTTACAACCAGAAAAGAGCCTGCAGATTTTATACTTATAACGCCGTCTGTCTTTTCATTCACATTCATATCGTTGAAGACAAGCTCTTTTTCTTCAGGGAACGCCTTGTCTTCTTTTGTACTGTATCCGCAACTGAAAAGAGAGAGACAACAGATAAATAAAAGAATGACGTCGTATTTGTTATTTTTTTGTTTCATAATGTTTAATCTTTATTTAAAGTTAAAAGAATTGCTAATTTATCCTATTATTACAACCATTTAATAATGTGACATATAGAGAATTAGCAATTCTTAGCGCAAAATTAAACTTTGCAAGGATAAATCCTGGCAGGGTTACGCCACTAATAATACAGGCTCCTCCGCCCGGACAACATCCTTTAATACCTTCTCCACTTGCCAATGCCATATCAGAGAACTCAACTTCAGCTTTACTGCTCTGACTGAAATTCCATGCCGCAGCAACTGCTATGGCTGCGACGAAAGCGATACTTATCATTTTCATTTTCATTTTCATTTTTTTTAAACTGCTTATCCCTTTCGGTCAAGTTGATTTGCCTGTCAGGGTATTATAACTTTGCGGTTGTGTTTCAACTACCTGTTGTATAAGACGATAAAACAACTTTTCTCTATAAGAGGACATTTTTCGATTAAAGCGAA
>JAITRG010000197.1 GCA_031288515.1 Tannerellaceae bacterium | reverse complement strand
AAAGGCAATAGTTACCTTTTTTAAGAAGATATTTCAATTTCTTTTTGTTCATAAATGATAGGAGCCTGCCGCGAGGTACGCAACTAAAAACCCGGAAAGTCCTCTAATTGGGTTCCTTTTCGGGTTTCTTGTTTATAATTCCTTGATTTTCAAGGTTGGTTGTGGTGCCACCAGGAATCGAACCGGGGACACAAGGATTTTCAGTCCTTTGCTCTACCAACTGAGCTATGGCACCTCGTTTTTGTATTACGGGTGCAAAGATAGGGGCTTTTTTTGATTTTGCAACTCAAATTGGTACTTTTTTTCGCTATTGTTGTGTTATTTCTATGATTCTGCTGCTAATTCTATTTGTTGTGAAGAGGTTTAGACCTACTTTCATCAGGTAATCGCCGGAATAGCTTTTGCCGTTGGATATCATACGGGAAGTGGTTCTGGGGATGAGATTTATCTCTTCTATTTTGTATGTTTTAGCCGGGTCGAGTCCTTGCAGCTTGACGGGGAGTAATTTTTCACCGTAGCGAGGGTGAATATCGTAAGCGTATAAAACGGCTTTGTTTTTTTCTTTAGAGACATTCATCACGGCTGTATGGTTTGTTTCGTAGGGGGAGATTAAGCGGTAGAAGTCACCGTCAAGAATTACCCGTTTCAGACGATTATAGTTGGCTACTGCTCCCTGGCAATAGGCAAGTTCTTTTTCGTCCATTTCCTTCAGGCTGATGTCGAAGCCTAATTTGCACATCATTGCTACGTCGGTGCGGAACTTGAGGCTTGTGCTCTTGTTCCAGCTTGTTACGTGCGCCGCCATTGATTTAACAGGGAAAAAGTATGAGTATCCCCATTGGATATAGAGGCGTTCTATCGGGTCGGTGTCGCTACACCAGAACTCGGTGAAGTACTTCAGCGCTTCATAATCACAACGGGCGCCTCCTCCTGAACAAAGCATCATCGGGATATTGGGATATTTAGTTTTTACTTTTTCGAAAACCTTGTAAACTCCACGAACATGGTCGATATACAATTGATTTTGTTTTTCTTTCAGATAAGGAGAGTATACATTTGTTATCGGGCTGTTACAATCCCATTTGAAGTAGGCTATGCCGGGATTCTCGGTCATTATTTTGTCTACTACACCAAACACATAGTCTTGTACTACCGGATTGCTGAGGTCTAAGACTAACTGATTGCGAAAATAATAGGTTTCACGATTAGGCTGGTGAATAACCCATTCGGGATGTTTTTCAAACAGTTCGCTTTTAGGATTTACCATTTCCGGTTCGATCCAGATACCGAATTTAACGTCTGCATCTTTGGCTGATTTAACCAGATGCGGGATGCCATCAGGTAATTTACTTCTGTTGACTTCCCAATCGCCTAAGCCGGCTCTGTCGTTTTCACGAGGATATTTGTTTGCAAACCAGCCATCGTCGAGGAGAAACATATCAACGCCGAGGCTTTTGGCTTCCTTCATTAACTCTTCCAATTTCTTTTCATCAAAATCGAAGTAAGTAGCCTCCCAGTTGTTGAGAAGCGTGAGCCGGTCGCCTTTTCCATCTTTCAGTTGGTATTCGCGCGCCCAATCGTGGATATTGCGGCTGGCTTTTCCTGTTCCGCAATGGCTGAACGTAAAAATAAATTCGGGTGTTGAAAATACTTCACCGGGCTTCAGTTCGTAAGCTGACGCGTACGGATTAATGCCGGAAAGAACACGCAGATTACCCGTATTGTCTACTTCAAACGTAAACTGAAAGTTCCCGGTCCATCCCAACGTACCCATTAATACATTTCCCTCGTTTTCGCGTGGAATACCATCTAATCCTACTTCAAAGAAAGGGTATGTATGCATGGCTGCCCGGGAACCCAGCTTGGTATCAATGATTTTTTTTCCGAATAGTAATTCCTGTGTACTCATCCTAACCTCCTTAGCCCAGTCTCCACTAAACTCTGTAAGGAAATAGCGGGAGCTTTCAAAATAAAGCATATTGGAGGCATACCGCCAGATAGTTACCGGCTTTTTCTCTTTATGTTTTATTTCACTCCGGGTTTTAATGATATTTTCTTTGGCATAAGCCGTGAAATAAAGAACCACTTCTGTTGGGTATACCCTATCTTTCAGATAGATAACCGTTTCAGTAACATTACTATTCAGTTTCTTTGTTTCGGAAGAAACATAGGTGAGTATCGTTGCCATATTACCGTCGTTGTGGGTAACAGCCAATGCCGGTTCGAAATAATCTTCGGCGCCTGATCCGGGGTATACTTCCCAATTGCTATCACCGGTACCTGTTGATGCGAGGTAGGAGAAATTATCCAGATCTGTTTCACGCAACAATCGCTTGCCTAAATAACCTTGGTATAAACGTCCGTTAGGCGCAACCAATAATACCAAATCCGTTTCATCCGTTGATATACGTATAAAAGATCGTTGGGCAGAAAGCGTGGATAATAATCCCCCCATGATAAGTAAAACAATAAGAATCTTTTTTTTCATTCGTAAAATATTAGTTTGTTAAATTTGTAAATATCAGCATTTTGTTAATATTGATTCTTAGTTGGCACAATAGAAAGAGAGCGGACATCATAAGGATATTCACGGCTATCAGATCAGGCATTTTTATGTTTTGAAACAACCAGGTTTAAAGGAACTTTCATTCATGTGCTCCAGGCAACAGTCTTTGCCTCTCGGTTGTTTAGGTCAGTTTCATATTCGGATTAAAACATTCCAGTAAAAATCGACCTGAGAATTTGTACGCCTTAATCAGGCGCTTTCTTTGTCGGGCAAATCCATTCCGATTTGTTTCAAGGCTTCCTTGTGATACTTTATTTGTGTATTCTTACGCTTTTCGTCCACTGATTACATTCGTCTGCTGATTTCATCATCGATATGCTGTATTTCATCCGTCAAGTTATGCATGCGGCGGCGGATGGCCCGTAACATAAACTTGTGGCGCTCACGGAACTTCCCTTCAACCGCTTGCGCTATTTCATCCTGCGTACTATTCAAACGCCAGTGCGTACAAAGAGAAGCAAGATATTCGGGGGCGGTATTGCCATCCATCACACTGTCTGTCACCGATGTGCAGGTCTTACCCGTAACGTCGCTGAACACGCTGGATAACTTCATGTTGATACCCTCGCAGAGTCTTTTCTGCCCATCTTATGACCGGGAACATACCTGATGTGTCGTGCATTTACTACTAAATACTGAACCCGCCGGGTTCAAGAATATTCATAGCCGGCTTCCAATAAACGCCTGAACTCTCCATGGCCATGCGCGTAACGCCTGAACTCAATAGCCACTCTTTCAATTCTGTCAATGATCGCGTTGTCGATTTGTACCTGCGGGTTTCTTTTGATATACCTGCACCTTCGAATACCCTCGACCGTTGCCACTGTTTCTTTCTTATGAACATCAAGTTCTACAACTTCTTCGAAAGCTACTTCCTGTTTCGCCATTTCTGTAAAAAATTAAAGGATTATGTATAGGGCAAAAGTAACATAAATCCCTTTTCATTCCCTTTGACGATAGCTTATCATGTCCGTTTCATAACATATTATATTTTACGTTAAAAGCCCGGTTTCTTCTTACAAGAGAAGAAACCAGACTAAATTTCATTTATCCGGATTTTCATGTTTGTTCTTTCAGAATAACATCATGAGCGCCGCCTTCTACAATACTTGTTGATGAAACCAGCGTAATCTTGGCATTCCTTTGTAATTCATCAATGGTGATGGCTCCGCAACTACACATGGTAGCTTTAATTTTACCAAGTGTTATATCTAAGTTGTCTTTCATCTTTCCGGCGTACGGGACGTAGCTGTCTACTCCTTCTTCAAATTTCAGTGTCTCTGTTCCGCCCATATCATAACGTTGCCAGTTTTGCGCCCGGTTTGATCCTTCTCCCCAATATTCTTTCACATAATTATTACCGATACGAAGTTTTTTGGAAGGAGATTCGTCGAAACGGGCAAAGTACCGTCCCATCATCAGAAAATCGGCTCCCATAGCTAACGCCAGTACCATATGATAATCATGCACTAAACCACCGTCACTGCAAATAGGGACATATAGCCCGGTTTTCTTCAGGTATTCATTACGCATTTGTGCTACATCCATGATAGCAGTGGCCTGTCCGCGGCCGATACCTTTTTGTTCGCGGGTGATACAAATAGAACCGCCGCCGATACCTACTTTGATAAAGTCAGCCCCAGCTCCAACCAGATAATTAAATCCGTCTGCATCTACCACATTACCAGCGCCAACCAGTACTTTCCCGTTATATTCCTGTTTGATCCATTGTAACGTTTCTTGTTGCCATTCCGAATAACCGTCGGATGAATCAATACATAAAACATCTACGCCGGCTTCTTTTAACGCCGGTACACGTTCTTTGTAATCACGGGTATTTATGCCGGCTCCAACTAACAGTGTCTTGTCGGTCCCAGACAATTCATGCGGATTGTCCCTGTGGCTGTCATAATCTTTACGGAATACAAAATAGACAAGGCGCTGGTTATCATCAATAACAGGAAGCGTATTTAATTTATGCTCCCATATCAGTTGATTGGCTTCCGAAAGGGAAAGGCCCACTTTTCCTACATGTAATTTCTCAAAGGGTGTCATAAAAAATTTCACTTTCATATTATGATCGTCTTTCTCGGCGCGGAAATCGCGACTTGTAACTAATCCCAGCAATTTACCGTTGGGCGAACCGTCGTCTGTAATTCCGATAGTGGAATGCCCCATTTTGTTTATTAAATGAAGTACGTCCGATAGCCTGTGCTCAGGAGTAAGGTTGGAATCGCTTACAACAAAGCCGGCCTTGAATTTTTTCACTCTCCGCACCATTTCTTCCTGTTTTTCAATTGGTTGTGATCCAAAAATAAAAGAAAGCCCGCCGTTACGAGCCAGTTCAATTGCTAATTCAGGCCCTGATACCGATTGCATGATAGCTGAAACAAACGGAATATTCAACCGGATAGCCGACATTTCACCTACTTTATGTTTCACCAAAGGAGTACGTAAAGAGATATTGGGAGGAACACATAGTTTGGTTGTTAATCCGGGGATGAGTAGGTACTCTCCGAAAGTTCTTGAGACATCGTTTAAGTGTACTGCCATATTGATTATGTATTTTTATAATCGTACAAAATTAATCAATTCCCGTGATATAATAACAAATTCTACTATACCAGATTAAAATTTGTTTCATACCATTGAGAAGACTGAAAAAAATCACTATGATGTCTTCAGTAAACCATTATAGTGCTTTGGTAAAAACATTATAATGGTTTGTCGAAGACATTATAGTGGTTTACTGAAGAGTATATAATGATTTTTTTGAAGAAATAAATACCTCTCTATGGCTTGGGGAAACGTTTATGCCCACAGGGGTTGAAAAGTAACGGATAATCCTGTTACACAAAAACTTTATTTTTTTCGTTTTTCCGTCACATTATTCGTAAAGCAGTTACAGTAAGAACAATAAGTGTGACTGAGGGTGTGACTGGAGTGTGACGGAATGGTTGAAGACGCATCCTTCCGTCACACTTCCGTCACGCTCCAGTCACACTTATTATTCTGTATATAATATAGTTGCAGGAAATGTGACTGAAAAAACGAAAAAAAATAAAGTTTTGAAGTAATGTATCCCGTTTGTCTGTCTGTGGCCTGTTCACTGGGGAATCTGCTACGTTGCGGGCCGGTTGCGCCACTTGGACAGGCATACGCTCTAACGGGAGCTTCGGAAGCATAAATCATATGTTTGCCCTGAAATTAATCTGTTAAAGTAGAACAAACTACATAGTAGAAATTATTGGCTCCATAACAGCGATTCAGGGAGAAAAAAGTTAACGTATAGATAGTTGAAAATAAAATAGATATGAAATCAGGAAAAATAAATATTTCCGGCTAATTTTGCAGACAGGGACACAAAGAAGGGGCATAGCCCCCATGTTATGGGCTGAGCTTTTAACTGCAGTGTTCTTTCATAGTTTTAAAAAAATTAAACCGCAGGGAAAGTTGTGATAACTATGCCTTGCGGCTGTTTTTTTATACCTCAAATATACATATAATAGTTTGAACCACAAAATAATAGAGGGATTTTTATATCGTTTTTATCATTTACCTAAAATCCGCAAGCCGTAAAACCGGCCCATTGTGTTCTTGCCGATTTTAGCCACCTCTTTAAAAACCCTGTTGCGTTTGATACGTTTGTTCTGGCAGACGGCGATTTCAGTACTGTCCACGAAGGTTATGCCGGTATATTTGCCCGGACAGGTCGTGTTGATAAAAAACATCATGGGGACAAAAACCTTATGCTCAATTTCTATAAAACGGTTGTATGAGAGCTGTCTGGGGAATTCCTTTTTCAGGTGTACTCCAATATAAAAGAGATAAAAATGCTTGAAATTATGGAATGTGCCGAAGTGAAAAAGCAGCAGGGTCGTGATGATTTCGCTTTCCGACATCCCCAGGGAGCGATTTCTGTGCGCCTTTTGCCATCGCCGGACTGGATTTGGAGATTATTGAATTCTTTGGTGAATTCCTTGCAGAAATCGTCCACAATACAGAAAATTTCGGTGATTTTGTCTGGGGTAAGCGGGCTCATATTATTTTGTTATTTAGTTGATATACACTTCCAAAGATAACAAAAACAGTGACGCTTACCCTTCTTTTTTTGCTTTTCTTATCCCGAACTCAGGTTTAAAACTATTGATGATATTATGTCTATCTCAAATCCGTTTATGACCTCTTCGCCGGGAAATAAAAAACGGATTAACTTTATTTAATGTGCCGCCATGAACAATAATTCGTTTCATTGTTTGTTTTAACTAAGAGACCGTTAACTTGGTGTAAAAACAAATCAGGTGTATTGGGGTATTGAAATATAATTGATAAAAGACTCGTCGAATGAAAAAACTTAGTATCGGGATACTACTGTTTTCCACAGTGATTTTTCCTCTGTTTTTTTCAGGTTGCAAAAAGAAAGAGAAACAACAACTTCCCATTGTTATTGTAGAAAAGCCTTCAAAAGAGGATGTGCATATTTTGGGAGAATATGTGGGGCGTATACGTGCTGCCAGCTACGTAGAAGTTCATGCACGGGTAGAAGGTTATCTGGAACGGATGCTTTTTAAAGAGGGTAAATATGTCAAGCAGAATGAGCTTTTATTCATTATTAATTCGGCGCAATATAAAGCCCGGCTTGAAAAGGCAAAAGCGCAATTAAAGAAAGCCGAGGCGCAGGCGGCTAAATCCAAACGGGATGTAGAACGTTTAACGCCGCTTTACGAACAACATGCCGCCAGTCAATTAGACCTTGATAATGCTATCGCCTCGTTGGAAGATGCGGAAGCGAATATCGGCATCAGCAAAGCCGACCTCGAGCAGGCGCAGTTGGAACTGAATTATACGGCCGTAACATCGCCCATCTCCGGATATATCAGCGAACGGTTTGTAGATATAGGCGCATTAGTAGGCCCGGGCGTAAATTCCAAACTGGCAGCCGTTGTAAAAAGCGATACCGTATTGGTGGATTTTAAAATGACGGCATTAGACTATCTGAGGGCCGAACGCCGGAATGTGCGTTTTGGCGAACAGGATACAACACGTTCGTGGCAGCCAAGCGTTACGGTTACGCTGGCCGACAATTCGGAATACCCTATAACCGGCTATGTAGACTTTGCCGACCCTATTGTAGACCCGCAGACAGGAACCTTCGGCGTACGCGCCGAACTGGCTAATCCTAACCAAAGACTTCTGCCGGGACAATTCACAAGGGTAAAGTTATTATTAGATGTACGCGAAAGAGCCATTGTGGTTCCCCGTAAAGCGGTATCCATTGAAAAAGGAGGCGCCTTTATATACATCATCCGCCGCGACAATAAAGCAGAGAAACGCTTTGTACAAATTGGGCCTGAAATACAAAACAATATCGTAATAGAAAGAGGATTGGGCGAAAACGAATGGGTCGTGACAGAAGGATACCACAAACTCGCGCCGGGCATGGAAACACGGGTTATCAACTCGTCTGACGAAAAAGCGCTGGAAGCATTAAGAGAGGAGGACAGGGGATGAACACGGGATTTTTTATAGAACGTCCGGTTTTTTCAACCGTGCTTTCTATCCTTATTATTATCGTAGGAATCATCGGCCTTATCTTATTGCCGGTCGACCAGTACCCGCAAATCACTCCGCCGGTAGTAAGGATTAACGCTTCCTATCCAGGAGCCAGCGCGCTTACGGTGTCGCAGGCGGTAGCCACTCCTATCGAACAGGAACTGAACGGTACGCCGGATATGATTTACATGCAAAGCAGTAGTTCCAATTCGGGCGGATTGAGCGTTACAATAACATTCGATGTGGGAGCCAATCCGGATTTGTCGGCTGTTGAAATTCAAAACCGTGTAAAACTGGCTGAATCGCGTTTGCCGGCGGAAGTGGTGCAAAACGGTATCACTGTCGAAAAGCAAGCGTCCAGCCAGTTGATGACGCTCAGTTTATTGTCTGACGATCCACGTTTCGATGAAATATACCTGAGTAACTTTGCTACGATTAATGTGCTCGACGTATTGCGCCGTATCCCCGGCATCGGACGCGTATCCAATATCGGCAGCCGTTATTACGGTATGCAGATATGGGTGTACCCCGACCGGCTGGCGAATATGGGATTAACTGTACAGGATCTGCAAAACGCTCTTAAAGACCAAAACAGAGAATCGGCGGCCGGTGAATTAGGGAAACAACCTGTATTAGACGTAGACGTCACTTTACCTATCACAGCTCACGGACGCCTGTCTACCGTTAAGGAGTTTGAAGAAATCGTAGTCCGCGCCAATCCGGACGGTTCTATTGTGCGCCTGCGGGATGTAGCTCGCATATCGCTGGAAGCATCTTCTTATTCTACCGAGAGCGGGCTGAATGGGAAAAACGCAGCTATTCTGGGAATATATATGCTCCCCGGCGCCAATGCCATGAAAGTAGCCGACAATGTGAAAATGGCTATGAAAGAAATAAGTAAGAACTTTCCCGAAGGCATGGAATATATGTTCCCTTTTGATATGACCGAATACATCTCGCAATCCATACACGAAGTATATAAGACATTGATTGAAGCGCTGGCGCTGGTTATTCTCGTTGTATTCCTGTCCTTGCAAAACTGGCGGGCTGCCCTGATCCCTACTATAGCCGTACCTATTTCATTGATTGGGACATTCGGATTTATGCTTATCATGGGATTTTCGTTAAACATGCTTACTTTGCTGGGGCTGATTCTGGCTATCGGTATCGTAGTAGACGACGCCATCGTTGTGGTAGAAAACGTAGAGCGTATTATAGAAGAAGAGAAAAAAACGCCACGCGAAGCCACGCATAAAGCCATGCGGGAACTGAGCGGCGCCTTGATTGCTACTTCGCTCGTACTGGCGTCTGTATTTATTCCGGTAAGTTTCCTCAGTGGGATTACCGGGCAGTTGTACCGGCAGTTTTCCGTAACAATTGTTGTTTCCGTTTTGCTATCTGCCGTTGTAGCCCTGACGCTTAGTCCGGCGATGTGTGCCATTATCTTGCGTCCGTCCAAAAAAGAGAAAAAAAATATTGTATTTCGTAAGATTGATGAATGGCTAAGCCTCGGAAATCAAAAATATATTTATTTCCTGAGAAAAACAATTGTATATCCGAAGCGTGTATTAGCCGGTTTCGGCATCGCATTAGTATTTATTTTCGTTCTTAACAGAATAATACCTACCAGCTTTATCCCTGAAGAAGACCAGGGATTCTTTACCGTTGAACTGGAAATGACAGAAGGGGCTACACTGGAACGTACCCGCGCAGTAACCGACCGGGCTATCGCCTATCTGAACGACCTGCCCGTTGTGGCGTATGTACAAAACGTTACCGGAAGCAGTTCGCGCGTGGGTACTTCGCAAAGCAGGGCTACCCTCATTGTTATACTGAAGCCTTGGGAAGAACGGAAATCGTCCGGTATGGATGTAGCGAATGTTATGGAAAAGGCCCGGAAAGAATTGTATTATTATCCCGAAATAAAGGCTTACTTGAATCGGCCGCCTGTTATCCCCGGCCTGGGAGAAAGCGGCGGAATAGAAATGCAGTTGGAAGCCCGCGGCGACGCCGGTTGGGAAAACCTGATAGAAGCCGCGGATACGTTCTTGTTCTATGCTTCACAAGCGCCCGAGTTGCAGAGTATCTCTTCCGCTTTACAACCGGAGATACCCCAGCTTTATTTTGACGTAAACCGCGACCAGGCTAAATTCCTGGGTATCCCCGTGGCTGATATATTCTCTACAATGAAAGCATACCTGGGTTCGGTATATGTCAACGACTTCAATATGTTCAATCGTATTTATAAAGTATACATACAAGCCGAAGCTCCTTACCGGGCGACCAAAGAGGATTTGGGCTTGTACTTTGTACGCTCACGGAACGGATCCATGATACCGCTCACGGCGCTGGGTTCTACCCATTACATCACCGGCCCGGGAACGATCAAGCGGTTCAATATGTTTTCTACCGCAGCTATCAATGCGGTGGCGGCTCCCGGATACAGTTCCGGCGAAGCGATGGAAGCCATGCAACAGATCGCCCGCGAACATCTGCCTGAAAATATCGGATTAGAGTGGAGCGGCTTATCTTATCAGGAGAAAAAAGCCGGCGGGCAGACAGGATACGTGTTGACGCTGGTATTCCTCTTTGTCTTTCTATTCCTTTCCGCCCAATATGAGAGCTGGATAGTGCCGGTAGCCGTTCTCTTATCATTACCCATTGCGGCATTGGGCGCCTTCCTCGGCGTTTGGATAACAGGACTGAATAACGACATTTATTTTCAGATAGGACTGGTAACGCTTATAGGGATGGCTGCTAAAAATGCCATTTTGATCGTTGAATTCGCCAAAGTACAAGTAGATAAAGGGATTGATGTAATAGAGGCGGCCACCCATGCTGCAAAGATGCGTTTTCGTCCGATCCTGATGACGTCGCTGGCTTTTATCCTCGGTATGTTGCCTATGGTATTGGCCGGCGGACCCGGTTCGGCGTCACGCCATAGCGTTGGGACGGGCGTATTCTTCGGTATGCTGGCGTCTATTACTCTGGGAATCGTATTGGTGCCTTTCTTCTTTGTCTCAATATATAAGGTGAAGAAAAAAATACGGCTGAATAATATTATCAAAAGGAAAACGATATGAAACAATACGCTATATACATTCTGTTACTGACGCTGGCAGGGCTTTCATCGTGCAAAACAGGAAAGAAATACGTCCGCCCGGATATAGGAATAACGGAATCGACGCAATGGAGCGAATTATCGCAATCCGGAGAATCCATTCAAACGCCCGGTTCTATCGATTCACTGAGTTGGAGAATCATATACGGAGATACCGTTTTGCAACAATTGATTGCTACCGCTCTCGAAAACAATAACGACATGCTTATAGCAGCCGCCCGGATAAAAGAAATGGCAGCCGCCAAACGCATCTCTTTCGCCAATATGTTTCCCGCCATAGAAGGACGCCTGAACGCCCAAAAAGAAAGGCTGAACTATGGCGGAGACGCACCCAAACCGAATCCTGAAATGTCGGCCAAAGCGCTCCTGTCATGGGAACTGGATTTATGGGGAAACCTCCGCTGGGCGAATGAAGCAGCCATTGCCTCTTACATGCAGACCGTAGAAGCCCAACAAGCCCTGCAACTGACAATCATTACCGAAGTAGCAACAGCCTACTATGAACTATTGGCTTTAGATAATGAATTTTCAATCCTTCAGCACACATTAGACGCCCGGAGAGAAGCCGTAAGACTCGCCAAACTCCGCTTTGAAGGAGGATTAACGTCGGAAACCTCCTACAGACAGGCTGAAATAGAATTGACCCGTACCGAGACATTGGTTCCCGAACTCGAACAGGACATCAAACTAAAAGAAAACGACCTGTCTTTCCTCTTAGGACACTATGCAAGCGAAATACCCCGCGGGATTTCCATCCGCGAACAGCATTTGCCCAAAACGCTACCTGCCGGATTGCCTTCCTCGCTTTTAGAACGCCGCCCGGATATGCGTCAAGCCGAACAAAGACTCCGTGAAGCCAACGCCCGCGTAGGAGTAGCCCAAACCGATCTGTTCCCCAAAATAAGACTGACGGGCAACCTGGGCGCCGAGAGTGACGAACTCGGAAACCTGTTGAAAAGCCCCGCTTGGTTTATCGCCGGAGACTTAATCACCCCTCTTTTCACGATGGGTAAAAACAAAGCAAAGGTAAAAGCAGAGCGCGCCCGGTATGAACAGGAAACATATCGTTACCGGAAAAGCGTATTAGAAGCGTTTAAGGAAGTAAACAACGCCATCATACGCTTGCGGAAAGTAAAAGAGGTACGCGCTTCGCAATCCATCCTGGAAGTGTCGGCGCAGAGCCATGCACAACTGGCCTACCTGCAATATATCAACGGCGTTACAAATTATATGGATGTATTAGACGCACAACGTGGATTATTAGACGCGCAACTCAGCCTGAACAATGCCATCCTCGACGAATTACTATCTATTGTTCACCTATATAAGGCATTAGGGGGCGGATATATGTAATTCCCCACCTTCCTGTACCTTTTATACTGTGCACGGGATGGTTTTGTGCATAGACTGGAAAATAGAATATTTTTCAGAATCACCACTGGCCGAATAAAATTTCAGCAAAAAAGGGCTACTCCCTTATGGTTTCGCCCCGATGTTTTAGTTTTGTATTTGTAGAGGAATTTGTCGCCGGAAACTGTCGGCAGCTTTTTCACTGCAGGGAGAAAGGCGATTCCTTGTGGGGGAAAGCGATTTTCCTGCATTTTTACAGTACGGAAAAAACATTTATATTTGTGTTATTATGATACAGAACGAAAGAACAGTCAGAAAAGAGCAGGTATTGCACATTGCCCGTCAAATGATGACGGCTGCCCGCACGGCCCCGAAAGGGAAGGGTATGGATATTATCGAAATAGGCCTGGTAACGGATAAGGATATCGAACGCCTGTCTGAAGAAATGTATGCCGTTTATGATGAGAAAGGATTGAAATTCTTCCTGCGCGACGCCGAGAATGTCCGGCAGGCGGATGCGGTTGTTATTATTGGAACCCGGCAGCAAACGCATGGCCTGAATTGCGCCCATTGCGGATACCCCGCCTGCGGGGAAAAGCCCGAAGAAGTACCTTGCGCTATCAATTCGGTAGACGTGGGGATTGCTATCGGGTCGGCCTGCGCAACGGCGGCAGACTTCCGTGCGGATACGCGCGTTATGTTCAGCGCCGGTTTGGCAGCCCAGCGCCTCGGCTATCTGGGCGAAGCCCGGTGTGTGATGGCTATCCCCGTAAGCGCCGGGTCAAAGAATCCGTTTTTCGACCGGAAGCCATAGGTTTGGAGAAGCGTCGCTCGGCATGCGCCAGTCTCCCCGCGGAGACAGGCTGACGGAGCCTACCTTTGGCCCGTCGGGCAGGCAACTGCGTTTGTATTGCTGCGAGAAGAAGCGGCGGAAGAACGTTTGCAGCCATCCCCGGATCGTATCCCCGTCATATACCCCTTCAAAGGCCTTTTGCGCCAGAAACGCTATCTTTTCCGGGGTAGAGCCGAAACGAAGGAACTGATACAGGAAGAAATCATGCAATTCGTAGGGGCCTACCAGGTCTTCCGTTATCTGAGAGATAGCGCCGTCTTCCGCCGCCGGGAGCAGTTCCGGGCTGATGGGCGTGCGGGCTATATCCAGTAAGGTTGCCCGGGAAGCGCCGTCCATCCTGGCAACAGCCGCCCATTCTACCAGATAGCGCACCAACGTCTTGGGGACGCCGGCATTTACGCCATACATCGACATATGGTCGCCATTATACGTAGCCCAGCCGAGAGCCAGTTCGGAAAGGTCGCCCGTACCCACCACCAGGCCGCCCTCCTGATTGGCCATATCCATCAGTATTTGCGTACGCTCGCGGGCCTGGCTGTTTTCGTACGTAATATCATGTACGGAAGGGTCGTGCCCTATGTCTTCAAAATGCTGCCTCACTGCTTTTGCGATGCCTGTTTCGCGCGATGTTATGCCGAGCGACTTCATCAGGTCGAGGGCATTGGTATAGGTACGTTTCGTTGTGCCGAACCCGGGCATCGTAACCCCGATAATCTGCCTGCGGGGAAGCTTCAGCGCATCAAACGCAAGTACGGCTACAAGCAAGGCCAGCGTAGAATCCAAGCCGCCGGAAATACCGATAACCGCCGCTTTGGCCTGTACGTGGGAAACCCGTTTGGCCAGGCCCGCCACCTGGATAGCAAGTATCTCTTCGCACCGTTCATGCAAGGCTTCGCCCGAGGGGACAAAAGGATATGGGTTTACAGACCGCGTAAGTTCAAAGCGCTTCGTCCCGGGCAAGCGGAAGGGAACCCTCGGCGTTTCTTCCGTAAGAAGCCTTGCGGCTCCCTTCATAAAGCTGACGTTCTGCCGCCTTTCATGCTGCAAGTTATCCAGGTCTATTTCGCTGACAACCAATTGCTCTTCCATCGTAAAACGTTCGGATTCCTGCAATATATACCCATTTTCGGCGATAATCCCTCCTCCGGCAAATACCAGATCGGTAGACGATTCCCCGTATCCTGCCATTGCATATACATAGCCCGCTATGCACCGCGCCGATTGCTGGCTGATAAGCGAGCGGCGGTAGCGATGTTTCCCTATCAGCTCATTACTGGCCGACGGGTTCAAAATAATATTGGCCCCTGCCATAGCCAGCAACGAACTGGGGGGGACGGGCACCCACAGGTCTTCACATATTTCAATGCCTATGGAAACATCCCCGTCTTCAAAAAGCAAATGACTCGACAGGGGGTAAAGATTATCTCCAAGCCTGATGGCTTTTTCCTGCAATTCAAGGGAAGAGGTAAACCAGCGCTGCTCCTGATATTCTCTATAATTAGGCAGGTATGTTTTGGGCACAACCCCCAGTATGCTGCCCCCCTGAAAAGCTACAGCCGCATTAATCAGGCGATTCCCCAGGATTAACGGAAGCCCTGCTACGGTAAAGACGGCAAGGTCTGCCGTATCGTTAACCAGCTTAACCAGCGCTTCTTCGGCCGCTTTCAGCAAGGTTTGCCTGCCAAAAAGGTCGAGGCAGGTATAAGAAGTAATACATAACTCGGGAAATACCATCACCTGCACATCCTTGCCGGCCGCCTTCCGCATCAACCCTTCAATCCGTTCGATATTATAATAACAATCTGCTACCGAAACATGCGGAACTGCCGCCGCCACCTTTATAAATCCGTAGTTCATCTCTTTCCTGCAATACATTTAGCAATACAAAAGTAATATTTTTGCGGTAATGCGGTTATAAATCGGCAAACTGTTTACCCTTTCTTCCGTTTCCTGTATTCACGGGGAGAGACGCCCATTATCTTACTGAAAAAACGAAGCTATACTGTGCTCGGTATGGTTTTGTGCATTGCATACGGAAAGCCGGATACCGTTGTTGCGGATGCAGTGAAGCAATCAAGGCGCCTTGTATTCGCCGGATTGTTTCGTTCTTCGCAAAGAAGGAGAAGGCCGCAATGACGATGAAAAAGCAATGCGCAAAATTACCCCGCGCGAAGTATAAAATAGGTCGGGAAGACTTTTAAATGGGTCGGGAAGACTTTTTTTTGGGTCGGGAAGATATTTTTTTGGGTCGGGAAGACTTTTTTTAGGGTCGGGAAGATATTTTTTTGGGTCGGGAAGATATTTTTTGGGGTCGGGAGGATATTTTTTTGGGTCGGGAAGACTTTTTTTAGGGTCGGGAAGACTTTTTTTAGGGTCGGGAAGATATTTAAATGGGTCGGGAAGATTTTGAAATGGGTCGTGAAGACTTTTTTTAGGGTCGGGAGGATATTTAAATGGGTCGGGAAGACTTTTTTTAGGGTCGGGAAGATATTTTTTTGGGTCGGGAAGATATTTTTTTGGGTCGGGAAGACTTTTTTTTGGGTCGGGAAGATATTTTTTTGGGTCGGGAGGATATTTTTTGGGGTCGGGAAGACTTTTTTTGGGGTCGGGAGGATATTTTTTTGGGTCGGGAGGATATTTTTTTGGGTCGGGAAGATATTTTTTTGGGTCGGGAGGATAT
>JAITRG010000007.1 GCA_031288515.1 Tannerellaceae bacterium | reverse complement strand
TTTGATGAGCTACTGATGAAAACCTGCGAAATCATAAGACCCGGCAGAACTAATCCCGGAAATCATAAAACAAAAAAAGTTTATTACATGAATAAGAAGAAGTTATAGCTTAACTAAACGGGCATTGCTAATTAAATATAGTTTTTGATATTCTAATTGAAATAATACAATTGAAAATCAGGTATATACAATTCTAAATCTACATGAAATCTATATATAGATAGCAATGCCACTAAACGACATTGGATTATAAATTGTTTTTCTCTCGGACGCAAATCTAAATGAGCTTTACGCGACATCCAAAACGGCTGAAAGCGGGCTGAAACGTCTCCTTTCAGGATTTCGTTCTGTGAAACAAGCATTTACAAACAGGCTGAAAACTGAAAGAAGGGGCGAAAAAGGTACTTATACAGGCAGATTATCATACAAAAAAGACGTTTCCTTGACAAAACAAAACGGTATTGAATAAAAATACGCGGTTATGTTTTAGCAAAAAAAGTCATTACGATGCCTTCAGTAAACCATTATAATGCCTTCGACAAATCATTATGACGTTTTTACTAAACCATCGTAATGACTTGCTGAAGACATCATAATGGTTTATTTTTCCTGGAACAGGTTTACAGTTTTGGGTTTAATAACGAAAATAACTTTATACAAAACTTTACCGGAGACGTCGCAATGTCGATAAGTTTCTCCTATTCGTATGCCGGCAACTTTTTTTATTTTGACACTTTCCCGAATCAGGTAAGGCTCAAAATTTACGAATTACGCCTCAAAAACAAGAAATATTTCACAAATTGCTTGTTTGTTTCTTCTTTGTTAGTACATTTACGAACACTAAACTTAAATAAACCGTAGTATTCTATGATTACAAGTATTTTTTGGATTGTACCTGTCGCGTCAATCCTGGCGTTGCTGTTTGCCTGGTATTTTTTCCGGCAAATGATGAAAGAGAGTGAAGGAACCCCGTTGATGGAGAAAATTGCCTCACATGTACGAACAGGAGCCATGTCGTACTTAAAGCAACAGTATAAGATTGTTGCTCTCGTCTTTTTAGTATTAGTTATTCTTTTTGCTATTATGGCATTTGGTTTTCATGTGCAAAACGAATGGGTGCCGGTAGCTTTCCTTACGGGCGGTTTCTTTTCCGGCCTGGCAGGGTTTTTAGGTATGAAAACGGCGACATATGCCTCTGCACGTACGGCTCATGCAGCCAATCAGTCGCTGAATAAAGGCCTGCAGGTAGCGTTCCGTAGCGGAGCCGTTATGGGGCTGGTTGTGGTAGGGCTTGGCCTGTTGGATATTTCGTTCTGGTATGTTCTGCTGAATGCTTTCATCCCGGCCGAAGCATTAGACCCTGTGCATAAACTGACGATTATTACTACCACCATGCTTACCTTTGGCATGGGCGCTTCTACGCAAGCCCTGTTTGCACGCGTAGGAGGCGGTATCTATACAAAAGCGGCGGATGTGGGAGCCGACCTGGTAGGTAAGGTAGAAGCCGGTATCCCCGAAGACGATCCGAGGAACCCGGCAACCATCGCCGATAACGTAGGCGACAACGTAGGCGACGTAGCCGGCATGGGCGCCGACTTATACGAATCATATTGCGGCTCTATCCTTGCTACGGCAGCTTTGGGAGCGGCGGCTTTTGTTTCTACCGGCAACGTAGAGCTTCAATACAAGGCCGTGATAGCCCCTATGCTGATTGCCGCCGTAGGTATCGTATTATCTATTTTAGGTATTTTTGCCGTGCGTACGAAGGAAGACGCCGGCATAAAGAAACTGTTAGGTTCTTTATCCCTGGGGACGAATCTTAGTTCGGCGCTGATTGCCGTAGCAACGTTCGTTATCCTTTATTTATTAGGAATGGACAATTGGATATGGATAAGCGGTTCGGTTATTGCCGGATTACTGGTGGGAATCGTTATCGGCCAATCTACCGAATATTATACTTCGCAATCCTATAAACCCACCCGGCGCGTTTCCGAAGCCGGGAAAACGGGCCCTGCTACTGTGATTATCTCAGGGCTTGGCTTGGGAATGCTCTCTACGGCCATCCCTGTCTTAGCCGTTGTAACAGGAATTATCTGCGCGTTTCTGTTTGCCTCCGGGTTCGATTTTGCGAATGTAGGAATGGGATTATACGGTATAGGTATTGCTGCCGTGGGGATGCTTTCTACGTTAGGTATTACATTGGCAACCGACGCGTATGGCCCTATCGCCGATAATGCCGGGGGTAATGCCGAAATGTCCGGCCTCGGCCCGGAAGTACGCAAGCGTACCGATGCGCTCGACTCATTAGGCAATACCACCGCTGCAACCGGAAAAGGATTTGCCATTGGCTCTGCTGCCTTAACCGGCCTGGCCCTTTTAGCGTCCTATATCGAAGAGATAAAAATCGGATTAATCCGTTTGGGGCATACCGTATTAGAAACAGGCGGGCAGGCAATCGAAATAAACAAAGCTACGTTTACCGATTTTATGTACTATTATGACATTACGCTGATGAATCCCAAAGTATTGGTAGGGATATTCCTCGGTTCCATGATGGCGTTCTTATTCTGTGGACTGACCATGAATGCTGTTGGCCGTGCTGCCGCAAGTATGGTGGAAGAAGTGCGCCGCCAGTTCCGCGAAATCAAAGGTATATTAGCAGGGGAAGCGGAACCTGATTATGCCCGGTGCGTGGAAATCTCAACCAAAGGAGCGCAGCGTGAAATGGTGATTCCTTCTTTACTTGCCATTATAGCCCCGGTTGTAACAGGATTTATTTTCGGCGTCCCCGGCGTAGTAGGGCTGCTGATTGGCGGATTAAGTACCGGTTTCGTCCTTGCCGTCTTCATGGCCAACGCAGGAGGAGCCTGGGATAATGCCAAGAAACATGTGGAAGAAGGCAATTTCGGCGGAAAAGGAGGCGACGTACATAAAGCTACCGTGGTAGGCGATACGGTGGGCGACCCATTCAAAGATACGTCGGGGCCCAGCCTCAATATCCTGATTAAACTGATGAGTATGGTAGCCATCGTTATGGCAGGATTAACGGTTGCATGGAGTCTGTTTTAAGAATTAATACCTATCTTTACGCCCCGGTATAACATTCTAAAACAAAAATCATGTCTATCTTACGTTTCAATGCAGTGGAGAGGGCTTCCAACCGGAAGGCTGTAGAAGCCATCGTCCCTGCCAAAAAAGTATCTGAATATTTTGGCGAGAACGTTTTCGGCCATAAGGCTATGAAAAAGTATCTCGCCAAAGAAACATTTGACGTATTAACGCAAGCCATCGATACCGGCACGCCTATCGGCCGGGAGATGGCTTACCATATAGCCGCCGGCATAAAAATGTGGGCGTTGGAAAAAGGCGTTACGCATTATACTCACTGGTTCCAGCCGTTGACCGACGGCACGGCTGAAAAGCACGACGCCTTTATAGAACTGGATGGCCAGAGCGGCGTTATAGAAGAATTCAGCGGAAGGCTGTTAGTACAGCAGGAACCGGATGCTTCGAGCTTTCCCAGCGGCGGGCTTCGCAATACGTTCGAAGCGCGCGGTTATTCGGCCTGGGATCCTTCCTCCCCTGCATTTATTGTAGACGATACCTTATGTATCCCGACCGTTTTCATCGCTTATACAGGCGAAGCGCTCGACTACAAAACGCCTCTTATCCGTTCGATCGAAGCGTTGGGCAAAGCGGCCAAAGAGGTATGCGGCTATTTTAGCGATGATGTTAAAAAGGTAACTTGCTTTTTAGGATGGGAGCAGGAGTACTTCCTCGTAGACGAAGACCTCTATGCGGCGCGTCCGGATTTATCCCTGACCGAGCGTACCTTGTTAGGGCACGAAAGCGCCAAGAATCAACAGTTGGACGACCATTATTTCGGCGCTATTCCTTCACGTGTACAGGAATTTATGAAAGACCTCGAAGTAGAATGTTACAAATTGGGCATTCCCGTGAAAACGCGCCATAATGAAGTGGCGCCCAACCAGTTTGAACTGGCCCCTATCTTTGAAGAATGTAACCTGGCGAACGACCACAACCAATTGCTCCTGTCGGTGATGAAACGTGTTTCGCGCCGTCATAATTTCCGTGTTCTGTTGCATGAGAAACCTTTTATGGGCGTAAATGGCTCCGGTAAACATTGCAACTGGTCGATGGGGACAGATACCGGAATCAATCTTTTTTCTCCGGGAAAAGACAGGGAAGACAATCTGCGTTTTATCACCTTTATGGTAAATACGCTAATGGCGGTACACAGGTTCAATGCGCTGCTTAAAGCCAGCATTGCCTCTGCTTCAAACGCTTATCGCCTGGGCGCAAACGAAGCTCCCCCCGCTATTATTTCTTCGTTTCTCGGGAAAGAGATTTCGGATGTATTAGACCGTTTTGAAAACAGTTCGATAGAAGACGCCATAAAAGTAGACGAGAAGAAACGGCTGACGCTCGGCTTCGGACGAATCCCGGAATTATTACTGGATAATACAGACCGCAACCGTACGTCTCCTTTTGCTTTTACCGGCAATCGTTTTGAGTTTCGCGCGTTAGGCTCGTCAGCCAATTGCGGGTCTACCATGTTGGCGTTGAACTCGGCCGTCGCTTATCAGTTGAAGCAGTTTAAAAAAGACGTGGACGCCTTATGCTCATCCGGCAAAAGCAAAGAAGCAGCTATCTTCGAAATACTGAAAGCCTATATCAAAGAATCAAAACCCATTCGCTTTGATGGCAATGGATATAGCGATGAGTGGAAAGAGGAAGCCGCACGAAGGGGATTGGATTGCGAAAACAGCATACCCCTCCAGTATGACGCCTATCTGACTCCGAAAGTAGTAGACATGTTTGAAAAAACAAAAGTGTTAAACGTCAAAGAACTGAAAGCCCGGAACGAAGTAAAATGGGAAATATACATTAAGAAAGTGCAAATAGAAGCCCGCGTATTAGGCGATTTGTCCCTGAACCATATTATTCCGGTCGTAATCCGTTACCAGTCCGTCTTACTGGAAACAATAGCGAAGCTGAAGGAGACATTCGAAAGCGAGGAATACGAAGAACTCTCTGCCGAACCCCGCAGGTTAACGCGAAAAATAGCCCGCCACATCTGCGCCGTAACAAAAATGGTAGACGAAATGATAGAAGCCCGGAAGGAAGCTAATCGCATTTCCGAGTCGCGCCTCCGCGCTATAGCCTACCACGACACGGTAGTCCCCTATTTAGATAAGATACGCAAACACATTGACGACCTCGAACTGATGGTAGATAATCAAATGTGGCCCCTGCCGAAATACAGAGAATTGCTCTTTATAAGGTGAACAGGCATACTTAGTGAAATATGGAAAAGAAAGTTGTATTTATCACCGGCGCTTCTTCCGGGATAGGATGCGCGACGGCGCTGCTGCTGGCGAAGCGCAACTATACCGTTTACGGTGCAGCGCGGCGGATTGACCGGCTGAAGGAACTCGAATCGCATGGCGTCAGACCGCTTGTCTTGGATGTAACCGATGAACTGTCTGTCAGCGTCGCGATAAATGAAGCGATTGAAAAGGAAGGCCGGATTGACGTTTTAATCAACAATGCAGGCTACGGCGAATACGGCGCGATAGAAGATGTAAGTATGGAGAACGCAAGGAAGCAAATGGATGTAAACCTGTTCGGACTGGCTCGTGTCACGCAGTTGGTTATACCTCATATGCGCAAACAAAAAAGCGGAAAAATCGTGAACATCACTTCTATCGGCGGGAAAGTGGCGACGCCCATGGGCGGCTGGTATTATGCAAGTAAGTTTGCGGTAGAAGGTTTGAGCGACAGTCTGCGGCTGGAAGTCAGGCAGTTTGGTATTGACGTTATCCTGATTGAACCCGGATTAATAAAAACCGAATGGACGGGAATAGCCAATGACACAATGATGAAAGCCTCCGGACATTCGGCATATTCCCACTTTGCAAAAGCCGCCTCAAAAGCCGCCTCTCTTGAAAATAAATTACCGGAACCGGACGTAATTGCAGAAGTAATCAAAAAAGCCATCGAATCAAAAAAACCAAAAGCAAGATACGTAAAAGGATTTATGGCAAAACCGGCTTTGTTTGCAAAAAAACTGCTAAGCGATGCGCTGTTTGATAAAGTTATTTTAAGCCAATTCAAAAACTAACGGGTACGTTTAGGAGAACAATACAATGAGTAAACTGCAAGAAATATCAAAGAACAGGAACTACACGGCAATTAACGCCGGCGGTATGGATACGTGGAAGGAATATTCCATGATTCATCCTAAAAACGGACAGGAAGTAACCGGAAAAGTATTCCTGAAAGAAGCGACCCGGGCAACCGGAACGGAAATCTCGTTGGATGTGATTCCTCCGAAATCGGAATTGCCCTATTTCCACATCCATAAAAAGAATGAGGAGACATATATCATTCTGAAAGGCGCGGGCTATTTTCAGGTAGATGAAGATTGTTTCCCTGTTGAAGCGGGTAGCATAATCCGCATAGCGCCCGAAGGAAATAGAGGAATCCGCAATACGTCCGGCGAAGAGATGGTTTACATCTGCATCCAGTCAAAAGAAAATTCACTGGAAGAATATTCAACCGGCAACGGCGAACGGGTTCCTCCGCTTAGATGAAATTAACAAAAGCGCCTTCTTTTGGGCTGGAGTTTCGGAGCGCCGAAACCAGAGTCAGGAAGTATTAAATAATAAAAAAGACAATGGAAAGTAAGAAACTGTTTTTAGCCTCATTTTTTAAAAATGTCGCCCACCTGTTTCCCGGGTTTGCCGGTCAGGATGTTCAAGGGAAAAGAATTACTTTTATTCCTACCGCGAGTATCCCGGAAAAGATACGGTTTTATGTAGGCTCCGACAGGAAAGCGCTGGAGAGAATCGGGTTGATTACAGACGAACTGGAAATCGCCAAAGCCTCGGCAGACGAAATTGCCGCAAAACTGAAAAGCAATGACTATATATTCGTTTCCGGCGGAAATACGTTCTTTCTGCTTCAGGAATTACAACGAACAGGAGCGGATAAAATAATTACGGAAGAAATCCTGTCTGGCAAACTTTACATCGGGGCATCTGCCGGTTCGATGATTTTGTCGCCGGACGTCGAGTACGTGAAAGCTATGGACGACTGCACCGCAACACCGGATTTGAACTCGTTTGCCGCGCTGAACATCGTGGATTTTTATCCCGTACCGCATCACACAAACTTTCCCTTCAAAAAAGCTGTCGAAAAAATCATAACAAAATACGGGGCAGAGCTGAAATTATACCCCATCAGTAACAAACAAGCCATACTTGTGGATGGAGATACGGTTGAGGTGAAAGAGTAACAAATGAATTGTCACACCTCTGCCATTCTGCCATTCTAAAATAAAAAATAAATTAACGGCATTATATTTTACGTACATTAGCAGAATAAAAAATCATTAGTTCGATAAAACAGGAAAATATGGATACGATTGACGTAAATAAACTGCATACAACGGAGTTAGGCAAAGAACGTATAAAGCGCAATATCGGATTGGATGTTAATGAGGTGATTGCATGGTGCAAACAGGCAGATTTTACTTCCGGTAAAGAGTATGCTGTACGGAAAGGTAAAAACTGGTATGTTTATACGAATGATATTGTATTAACTATTCATGCCGCAAGCCATACAATTATCACAGCTCATAAAGTAAAACAAATGCCCGTGTATAAAGCGCAGGACAAATGAATAAAATTTTATTATCGTGGCTTGAGAGAGTTTGCAAACAGGAGAGGTTATTTGACCGACACTTGCCTGTCGGCGCAGGATACATATAAAAAGTGGGTTGACTATTTTTATGGAGATTTAATGGATGGATGAAAAAAGCCGGAAAAGGCAATATATTTGACGAATATCGTTAGCTAAAAAACGCAAACTCCTTAAAATCTGTTAGCGAACAGGCCTTAACGGCAGCCTATTGTAAAACGATCCGGCTTCCCTTCCTTCTCCTTTTTTCCCTCCCGGCCTTGTATCCTTCGTATCTTCCCTTTGTAATGCGTTAAAGTAGAAATAAAAATCGGAGGATTTCCCTGATAAGGAGAAAAGTTGTTATAATTTTGAACTGTAAAAATAAGTATGATGCATACAAGGAATTTTGAACTTCGTGAATGGCAATTGTCCGATGCTGTTTCGCTTGCCGAAAATGCCAATAATATTCATGTCTGGAACAATCTCCGCGACTATTTTCCGCATCCTTATTCGGAAGAAGACGGTAAACAATTCATCGGGATAGCGTTAGGCAAGCCCTGGCCGGCGACTGAAATGGCGATTGTCATTGATGGGAAAGCCGTTGGCGGTATCGGGGTTGTGTTGAAAACCGATGTGGAACGAATCGGCGCCGAAATCGGTTACTGGTTGGGCGAGAACTATTGGAACCGGGGCGTCATGACCGAAGCGGTTAAAGAGATGGTATCTTACATCTTTCTTCATTTTCCTGAATTAACGAAAATTTACGCTACGACTTTCGATTTCAATAGCGCCTCGCAGCGGGTGTTGCAAAAAGTCGGTTTCGAGCGCGAAGGCGTCTTGAAGCAGGCGGCGGTGAAGAACGGAAAAGTGATTGACGTACATTATTACGGTATGCTTAAAAATCGGTGGATTTTGAATGTGCGCCATCGGTTTTTCCGTCAAGAAGACTTTCCGCTTTTGGAAAACTTGCTTTACGAAGCTATTTTCCAGCCTGAAGGGGCGGAACCGCTTCCCCGCGATATAATAAGAAAGCCTGAAATATATAATGCTATTCGTGGTTTCGGGGAAAAAGAAGGAGACTTTTGTATATTTGCCGAATTAAACGGGATAACGGTCGGTGGCGCGTGGCTGCGTATTTCGGATGGCGAGCCGAAAGGTTATGGATACATTGATTCTGAAACGCCTGAATTAGCCATTGCGGTTTTCAAGCCATATCGGAAGTTGGGAATAGGACGGGGATTAATGAATAATCTGATTGATTTAACATTAACGAATGGTATTAGAGGGTATAAACAAATTTCATTGAGCGTGAATAAGAGAAACTATGCCGTAGAAATGTACAAAAAACTCGGTTTTGAAATCGTGAAAGAAAATGAACAGGATTATGTCATGGCGTTGAAAAGTAAAGTATGCAGGGAACAAAAGATTTGACAAACGGGCCGATTAAGCGCCAACTTTTTAACCTGGCTATCCCTATTATGGGTACTTCGTTCATTCAGATGGCTTATAGCCTGACGGATATGGCGTGGGTGGGGCGATTGGGCAGTGAAGCGGTAGCTGCTATCGGCGCCGTAGGGATTCTGACCTGGATGACAAGCTCTATTGCTTTGCTTACAAAAGTTGGATCGGAAGTAAGTGTCGCGCAGAGTATCGGAGGCCGTAATGAAAATGACGCCCGGAAGTATTCGTCGCATAATCTTACGATTGGATTAATTATTGCCCTTTGTTGGGGGGCTTTACTTTTTGTTTTTGCCCATCCTGTTATTGAACTGTATAAATTGGATGCTTCCATAACGGCAAATGCAGTTGATTATCTCCGGATTATTGCAACTGCTTTCCCTTTTGTTTTTCTTTCTTATGCTTTTACCGGCATACATAACGCTGCCGGACTAAGTAAAATTCCATTCTATATTAATGGAATGGGATTGATTATTAATATGCTGCTCGATCCGCTGTTCATACTTGGCTTTGGTTGGGGAACCGATGGGGCTGCCTGGGCGACATGGATTTCACAGGGGACGGTCTGCCTGCTGTTTGTTTACCAACTGAAAGTCCGAAACCGCCTGTTAGGAGGCTTTTCCTTTTTTACCCGGTTAGACGCCGGCTATACGAAACGGGTTTTTCAATTAGGATTGCCGGTTGCCTTGTTGAATACTTTATTTGCTCTTATTAACCTGGTTATGGGACGTACGGCTTCTACGCATGGCGGACATTTAGGGCTGATGACGATGACGGTCGGCGGACAGGTAGAAGCGATTGCCTGGAATACGTCGCAGGGATTCAGTACGGCTCTTAGCGCTTTTGTGGCTCAAAACTATGCTGCAAAAAAGAAAGAACGCCTGCAGGGGGCTTATCGTGCAACACTGGCTATGACTTCCGTTCTTGGCTTATTCTGCACGGCGCTGTTTGTGTTTTGGGGGAGTGAAGTATTCTCGCTCATCGTTCCCGAACGGGAGGCCTATCTTGCCGGAGGGATATTTCTGCGTATAGACGGGTATTCGATGTTGTTTATGATGATTGAAATCACCATGCAGGGGCTTTTCTATGGCGTCGGGCGAACGATGCCTCCTGCTATCATCAGTATCACATTCAATCTGTTGCGTATTCCTTTAGCTATTTTACTCTCTTCGTGGATGGGCGTTGCCGGCGTATGGTGGGCCATAAGTATCAGCAGTATGGTGAAAGGCATAACAGCGTTTATCTGGTTCCGGTTCTTGCGAAAAAAAATGTGGTAAGCGGCAAATAATCCTACTTGCCACCCACCACTTACGACTTACGGGATTTCCGTCTTGAGCTGGTCTACCCAGCGATTGATGCGGGCGTCGGTTTCGTCGTCTTCGTTTACTTCATCAATGGGAAGCCCTACGAATTGTCCGTCTACCATGGCAACAGAGGCGTCAAAAGAATATCCGTCTGCCGAAACGCTGCCACAGAACGTGCATCCCGCGTTTTGCAGTTCCTTATAAATAACGCCTATGGCGTCGCAAAAAGAATCGCTATAAGAAGACGAATCGCCTGTTCCGAAGATAGCGACTGTTTTCCCTTTCAGGTTTACTTTTTTCAGTTTAGGAAGAAAGCCCTCCCAGTCATCCTGCAAATCGCCTGCTCCCCACGTAGAGGAGCCTAATAGTAATACTTCGTAGGGGGTTACATCTTCTACTTTTGCCGAATCGACATTATACATATCTGATGAACTTATCCCTAATCCGGATGCTATTCTTCCGGCGATATCTTCTGTCGTACCGGTAGAAGACCCATAAAAAACGGCTGTCTTTTTCATATAAACGAATTGTATGTTTTACATTAAATAATTAGTAACGGCAAAGTTCTGCGAAATGCTTTTCCCTGTCAATACCTATTAATATGTATAATTACTATGAAAACCCCAATAAATAGGTACATTTGCATCAGGGAAGATTACCTGAAAAAATAAATCCATGAAGGAGAAGGAACTTATCGTATTGGCGCAACGTATACGGGCGCTTTCACAAAATGGCCTTACATACTCATTAAGTGAATATGATACCGAACGGTATGAAGAATTATTGCGTATAAGCGATAAAATAGTTTCGTCTGTTACCGGGCTGGATGAAAACAGGATCAACTCATCCTACATTTTAGCAGAAGAATACGTCACGCCAAAGGTAGATATCCGCGCCGTCGTTTTCAACCGACAGGATGAAATACTGTTAGTGAGAGAAAAAGCAGACGGCCTCTGGTCGCTTCCGGGCGGTTGGGCAGACGTAGGATACTCCCCGAAAGAGATAGCCCAAAAAGAAGTCAGGGAAGAAACTGGCCTGGAGGTGCATCCCGTTCGTTTGCTGTCTGTGGTTGACATGAGTAAACACCCGCACCCGCCGATTCCTTTTTACGTCTATAAATTCTTTATCCTTTGCGAAATAACAGGCGGAGAATTTACCCAAACCTTCGACATCCTCGGCAAAGATTTCTTCCCTCCGGCCAACCTTCCCCCACTATCCCTGGAACGCGTCCTCCCCGAACAGATAGCCACCCTGTATGAATACTATAAAAAACCGCCCAAAGACGTTTATTTAGATTAAATTTTTTGTAACTACTCAGGTACTCTGAAAAGAGGAAAAGAGGAAAAGAGGATGAAACCGGGAAAAATATTATCTTTGCGCCGTGGAAGAAACGATAACCATAAGGCGTTCGGAATATGAACA
>JAITRG010000304.1 GCA_031288515.1 Tannerellaceae bacterium | reverse complement strand
TTTGATGGGAGAGCATGAATCAAATGGCCGGTTCACGTATTAGTCCCGGAGCTGGAACAAGATAACAGCCGGGGCGGCCATCAGGCTGAATGATAATGTTGACGTACAGTTTAAAACCTGGTATCCGATTATAGATGGAAGGCATAATCAGGATATTCTCAGCTATAGCGGTATCTTCCAATTGGGAGGGAATTACCAGACGGACAACCGACAGTTTAATGCAGGCCTGGTTCTGACGAAACGCAAGTCCGGTTTAAGCTTTAATGCCCAATTGGAATTAAGCTGGAAGTTCGGGAAAAACAATAGTCAGTACCTTATTCTCCAATACTACAATGGCTATGGCGAAAACTTATTGGAGTATAGAGCGTATCATAGCAACCTCCGCTTTGGCTTTGTGGTCAAACCATCCGACGGCTTTAGCTTCTATTAAAAGTAACAAGTTATTGAGGCAACATCGGGAATAGTCTTTTTATTTCCGCTTCATCGGGAATCCGGCCATACTCGCAAATCTCGAAAGCCTCAAAATATTCGCTATCGTTCAATTGTTCGGGAGTATACCATTTGGCGGCGGCCTCGCTGTATAATGTACGGTAACGCGAGAGGTAACGGCTGCCTGTAAATTCGCGCCTTTCTTCTTTGCCGGCGGGCATTTGGCTTTCGTACCCATTGTTCCAGGGAAGCCATTCAAACACTTGCGACTCATGGGCGCAAATAGCGTCGAGTTTCTTCTTAGCCACAGAAGCGATATCGATAACAATGTCGGGAGAGAACGGGTTAGGTTTCTGAAAACGGTCGGGGAAATAAAGGAAAACAGGCGATAGCAGCAATGGATTCCTTTTCTCAACCATCAACGGGACGGAGATCATATAGGCAGCGTCTTGTACAATGGTAGAAGTATACCGGTGGTCGGGGTGGTAATCATTCGGACGGTGCGTGATGACAATGTCGGCTTTCCAGTCGCAGATTAATTGGATGACAGCTTTCCGATTTTCTAAGGTAGGCATTAGTTCGCCGTCGTGATTGTCTAAGTTGTCATATTCGATATGCAGGATACGGGCTACCTCTTGCATTTCCTGTTTTCGCCGGGCGGCAAGTTCTTCCGGTTTCATCAGGTGATGCCCTTTGTCTCCATTCGTTAGCGATACAAATTTTACTTTATGCCCCATTTGTGCAAACAGTGCGGCGGTACCTCCCCCACTAATATCACAATCGTCGGGATGAGCGCCAAACATAATGACACGCAATGGCTCCGTTGCCGAAACCAATGATACGGAAAAGAATAAGAATGCGGTAAACAGAATCAGTGTTTTCATAATGTCGTTATTGTTAATAGTTTCAGTCAAAGATAGAAATAATTTTATGTAAATTTGCCGGTAATTGACAGTAAATCCCGATAAGTTATGAATAAATGTATTATTATGCTGTTGTCTTTAGCGATCATTGCTCCATTCGTGTCGTGTATAAAGGAGGGAGATGATATTCCGGATGAGGTAATTAATTATGTAGGGGTAGGCGATGTTGTTCCCGCATTTACGGCGTCTGATGATAAGGGCGGAACATTCAGCTCTTCCGGCTTTGCGGGTAAGCGGTCTTTACTCCTGCTGTTCGTTTCCTCCTGTGGCGATTGCCGTAAAGTATTGCCTGTGATAAACAACGAGATCTGGCCTTGGATGAAAGACAATCCCGGCTATCAATTAATCACGATATCAAGAGATGAACCGGCGCAGGAAGTTGCCGGCCACTGGTCGGATAATAAGTATACAATGCCTGCTTACCTCGACCCGGGCAGAAAGATTTTCTCCCTTTTTGCCAATCGAACCATACCCAGGCTTTACATTATAAATGAAGAAGGGATTATAGAATGGATGGCGGTTGAGAAACTTGAAATCTCTTTCGAAGAACTTATTAATAAGGTGAAGGGGCTATAATCTCATCTCTGTACGATCATATATATAAATGTATTATAGCGTCCGGCGGTATGTGAGGAAATTATTCGCCGCTTCCGTTCAACTCTTTCCGGTAGGAGGATGGCGTCATGCCAAAATGTTTTTTGCAGTAAGTAGTGAAATGTGCCGGCGAGCTAAACCCATATTCTTTGATAATCTGTTGCATGGGTATTTTCTTATCGATCAATAGCGTTTTTATATGGTGCGCTTTCTGCTTCAGCATCCACCGGTAGGGGGAATCGCCAAAATATAATTTGAATTTACGGGTAAGCGAACGGATAGACAAATTGCATAGTTGAGCCAGTTCGTCTACATTTTTTACGTCTATGTAGTGTTTAAACATAAATGCTTTAAAGTCTATATCCTGATTTAATACAGGCTTTAAAAAGCGGGAAAGCTCCTGTTGCGTGTAGAATGTTTTCATAACAAGGAAGATTTCCTTCTGCTTGGCCTCATTGAGCTGCCGTGATTTTATTTTGTTGTTCTGATAAAACAGGATACTATCCAATATCCCCTGCAATGGAGGGCGTATATCTAATTTGTTGAATATGCTTCGCTCGTTGTTATGTTCTTTCAAATGGGTCAATTCTAAATGTTCTATGATTTGGATATGATTATTAAAGCTTAACAATAAATATTGAACCTCGGTATATGTTTCGGCTATCAGATTGGCGTCGCGTGCAACGAATATCATATCTCCCCCTACGCAGAGATGATTTTTAAACTCGTTGTAGGAGACATTCATTTCACCTTCCAGAATGAAAAGCAGATGATTCAGATGCATTTCTTTAAGCTGTATCATTTTGCCTTTTCTCTCTTGTTTTATGTTAAAAATAACGCTGTAATCCGTATCGAAGTAACTATTCATAAGATATTCCTTTTTATAAGCGATTTCATATACGAGTTAGTGATATATTATAAGCAAATTCTCCGTTTAGTCTACAAATGTATATATTTTTTTTGATTTTCATACAAATATATCACAAAATCATCATGAAATTGCGTTGAGATTTATATTTTTCATCATTTGCCTGTCGTTTTCCATCAGAATGGACGATTTTAATATATTATTACAAAAAAGGCGCTTTTACTTTTAGAGTATAATATTCTTGCTGTAATTGCTTACAAATAAAAAAATATCCTGCATGATGACTTTTTTGGCTGATTTTACACAAATCATTATGTCAGTTCGTGGAAAGTAATAACTTTGTAGGCTTTAAATCGTGATAAACACATAATAATTTATATAGAACGGAAATGGATACAAAAATTCAGGAACTTACCGACAAGATCTATCGTGAAGGAGTAGAGAAGGGAAATGAAGAAGCTAACCGGATAATTTCCGAGGCGGACGCCCGGAGACAAACAATTATTGCTGATGCGGAAGCCGAGGCGAAACGTATTATAGCCGCTGCCGAGAAGCAGGTATCGGAGCTTAAAAAGAATACGGAGGCCGAGTTGAAACTATTCGCCACCCAGTCTGTTGAAGCATTGAAAAGCGAAGTGGCCAATCTGGTAACAGGGAAGATCGCCTCGTCTAATGTAAAGGCAGTTGTGACGGACAAAGCTTTTATGCAGAAGATTATTTTGGATATAACGAAAGAGTGGTCGAAGAGTGAAAACCTGACGGTGCAGGCTTCTGATGCGGAAGAACTTGCCGGATACTTTGAATCGAATGCCAAAGACTTATTGAATAAGGGGGTAACGATTGAAAAGGTAAATGGCAAAAGCGCGTCTTTTTCCATCATGCCCGCTGACGGGTCATATAAAGTAACGTTCGGCGAAGAAGAATTTATCGCTTTCTTTAAAGAGTTTTTGCGCCCTCGGCTGGTAGAAATGCTATTCTGATATGAGTAAATATTATTGTTTAATAGCAGGGCTCCCCAATATCTCATTAGACGACACGAAAATACCTTTTACTATTTCCGAATTCAGGGAAGAGCTGGATGGTATATTGACTGATGCGGATAAAAAGCTGATTGACCTGTTCTTCTTGAAATTCGACAATAAGAATCTGATTACGCAGGTGAAGCATCCGGGCTTTGACCCGGATGAAAGGGGAAGGATTACTTTTCATGAACTCAATGACCTGATCAATGCATTGAAAGAAGAAGAGAAGCCGCCGGTAAATAAACGGACGCCTCCTTATTTTGAGGCGTTTCTTAAATTGTATCTGAGTGCAGATACGAATGAACAGAAGAAGGTTTCGTGGGAGGATGTTCTGGCGGCTCTTTATTACGAATACGCTATGGAGCGTAAAAATGAGATTGTTGCCGGATGGTTTGAGATGAACCTCAATATCAGCAATATGTTTACGGCGATTACCTGCCGGAAATATCAATTGGACAGGGCAAACTATATTGTGGGCAATAATCCGGCGGCCATCGGGATGCGGACGTCGAATGCCCGGGATTTCGGCCTGGGCGATACGGAGGATTACCTTATGGACGCACAACGGATAGCGGAAGAAAGCGACTTATTACTGCGCGAGAAGAAAACAGACCAGATGAAGTGGCAATGGCTGGAGGATAACACCTTCTTTAAGACGTTCGATATGGAAAGCGTATTCGCTTATTTGCTAAAGCTGGAAATGATAGAGCGCTGGGTTACGCTTGACAGGGCTACCGGAGAAAAAACCTTCCGCGAGCTGGTAGGCGCCATGAAAAAGGGCAGTGATAATGCTTTGGAAGAATTTAAAAGAAACAATAAAAAATAATTATGGCTACGAAAGGAATAGTAAAGGGAATCGTATCCAATCTGGTAACGTTGGAAGTAGATGGGCCGGTTTCTCAGAATGAAATTTGTTACATTTCCGTTGGAGGCGTAAAGCTAATGTCGGAAGTTATTAAAGTTATCGGCCGGAACGCTTTTGTCCAGGTGTTTGAAAGTACTCGCGGCATGCGGGTGGGAGACGAAGCGGAGTTTGAAGGGCATATGCTGGAAGTAACATTAGGACCGGGGATGCTCTCGCGCAATTATGACGGGTTGCAGAACGACCTGGATAAGATGACGGGCGTTTTCCTGACGCGCGGCGAATATACATTCCCCCTGGATTTGGAAAAAGACTGGGCTTTTAAACCCCTGGCCGGGGCGGGAGATAAAGTAAAAGCCGGCGACTGGCTGGGCGAAGTGGACGAAAACCATCAGCCGCACAAGATAATGGTCCCGTTTGTATTTGAAGGAACGTATACGGTAAAAAGCATTGTACCCGAAGGGCAATACACGATAAAAGACAAAATAGCTGTCCTTACGGACGAAAAAGGAAAGGATACGGAAGTAACCATGATGCAGAAATGGCCTGTAAAGAAAGCCATTACCTGTTACAAAGAAAAACCGCGCCCCTATAAACTGCTGGAAACGGGCGTCCGCACCATTGATACGCTGAATCCGATTGTAGAAGGCGGAACGGGATTTATACCGGGCCCGTTCGGAACCGGCAAGACGGTGCTGCAACATGCTATTTCCAAACAGGCGGAAGCCGACATCGTAATTATTGCCGCCTGTGGCGAACGCGCCAATGAAGTGGTAGAAATCTTTGCCGAATTTCCCCATCTGGTAGACCCGCATACCGGACGTAAGCTGATGGAGCGTACAATCATCATCGCCAATACATCCAACATGCCTGTGGCAGCCCGTGAAGCGTCGGTTTATACGGCGATGACAATCTCCGAATATTACCGCAGCATGGGGCTGAAAGCGCTTATGATGGCCGACTCTACTTCGCGCTGGGCGCAGGCGCTACGCGAAATGTCCAACCGTTTGGAAGAACTTCCCGGACCGGACGCCTTCCCGATGGACCTTTCGGCTATTATTGCCAACTTCTATGCGCGCGCCGGCTATGTGGAGCTGAATAATGGCTCGTCGGGCTCGGTGACCTTTATCGGAACCGTATCGCCCGCCGGCGGTAACCTGAAAGAGCCGGTAACGGAAAACACCAAGAAAGTAGCCCGCTGCTTCTATGCCCTGGAACAGGAGCGCGCCGACAAGAAACGCTATCCTGCCGTTAATCCGATAGACAGTTACTCCAAATACCTGGAGTATCCGGAGTTTCAGGAATATATTTCCAAACATATCTCTCCGGGCTGGATCGATAAGGTAAATGAAATCAAGACCCGTATGCTGCGGGGGAAAGAAATCTCGGAACAGATTAATATCCTGGGCGATGACGGCGTACCGGTGGAATACCATGTCACGTTCTGGAAGTCGGAACTGATAGATTTTGTGATTCTGCAGCAGGATGCTTTTGACGACATTGATGCGGTTACCTCCCTGGAAAGGCAGGAATTTATGTTAGACAGGGTAGTTGCCATTTGCCATACGGAATTTAAATTCGACGCCTTTACGGAGGTGATGGACTACTTCAAGAATATTATAAATGTCTTTAAGCAGATGAACTACTCGGCCTATAAGAGCGAATCGTTTGAAAAGTTCAACAGGCAGTTAGACGCGCTATTAAAAGAGAAGAGCGAAAATTAATTTCATACATTATGGCAACAAAAGCATTTCAGAAAATATATACAAAGATTACCCAGATTACAAAAGCTACCTGTTCGCTGAAGGCAACAGGCATAGGGTATGACGAACTGGCTTCCGTAGACGGCAGGCTGGCTCAGGTGGTAAGAATCAACGGGGATGAAGTTACCTTGCAGGTATTCTCAGGCACGGAGGGGATTCCTACGAATGCCGAAGTGGCGTTCATGGGGAAAGCGCCTGCCTTGAAAGTGGGCGACCAGTTGTCCGGACGATTCTTCAACGCATACGGCGACCCGATTGACGGAGGCCCCGTGCCGGAAGGCGAAGAAACAGAAATCGGAGGCCCTTCGGTGAACCCGGTACGCCGCGAACAGCCTTCGGAACTGATTGCTACCGGTATTGCCGGTATTGACCTGAATAACACGCTGGTGACGGGACAGAAGATACCTTTCTTTGCCGACCCCGACCAGCCGTTCAACCAGGTGATGGCAATGGTAGCGCTGCGCGCCCAGTCCGACAAGATTATTCTGGGAGGGATGGGAATGACGAACGACGACTACCTGTTCTTTAAAAACACATTCAGCAACGCAGGCGCGTTAGACCGTATCGTAAGTTTCATCAATACTACCGAGAATCCTTCGGTAGAGCGTTTGCTTATACCGGACATGGCGCTTACGGCCGCCGAATATTTTGCCGTCGGGAAAAACGAGAAAGTACTCGTGCTGCTTACAGACATGACAAACTATGCCGACGCCCTGGCCATCGTATCGAACCGTATGGACCAGATTCCTTCCAAGGATTCAATGCCCGGTTCGATTTATTCGGATTTGGCGAAGATATACGAAAAGGCCGTGCAGTTCCCCGACGGAGGCTCTATTACGATTATCGCCGTAACTACCCTGTCGGGAGGCGATATTACGCATGCCGTTCCGGACAATACCGGTTATATTACGGAAGGGCAGTTGTACCTGCGCCGCGACAGCGACGTGGGCAAGGTGATTGTAGACCCTTTCCGGAGCTTGTCGCGCTTGAAACAATTAGTAATAGGCAAGAAAACGCGCGAAGACCATCCGCAGGTAATGAATGCGGCCGTACGCCTGTATGCCGACGCCGCCAATGCAAAGACAAAGCTGGAAAACGGTTTCGACCTGACCGATTACGACAACCGTACGCTGGCCTTTGCCAGGGATTATTCCGAAAAGCTGCTGGCTATTGACGTAAACCTCAATACGACGGAAATGCTCGACGTTGCCTGGGAATTGTTTGCCCGGTATTTTACGCCGGCAGAAGTAAATATCAAGCAGGAATTTGTAGATAACTACTGGAAGAAATGAGAGAATTATGGCGATAAAGTTTCAATATAATAAAACTTCGCTTCAGCAACTGGAGAAGCAACTGAAGATGCGCGAACGTTCGTTGCCTACCATTAAGAGCAAAGAGAGCGCTCTGCGCCTGGAGGTAAAGCGTACGAAAGACGAAGTGAAGGGGTTGGAACTTCAGCTTGAAGGGCAGATTCAGAGTTACCGGAATATGGTGGCTTTGTGGAATGAGTTTACGCCCGGCCTGATAAAGGTGCGCGACGTATCCCTTTCTACAAAGAAGATAGCCGGCGTCGTTGTGCCCGTTCTCGATGATATTGCATTTGAAATACAGCCTTACAGCCTCTTTAACGCCCCGGCCTGGACAACAGACGGGATTGAACTGCTCAAAGGGTTGGCGCGGGCCGGTATTGAAGTGGAATTTTCGGGAATGAAGCTGGAGTTGTTAGAACATGCAAGGAAGAAGACGACTCAGAAGGTAAACCTTTTTGAGAAAGTGCAGATTCCGGGATATAAAGATGCGATCCGGAAGGTGAAACGGTTTATGGAAGACGAAGAAAGCCTTTCCAAATCGTCCCAGAAGATTATGCGGGCCAATCAGGAGAAACGTAAAGTAAAAGAGGAGGCAGCGCCATGATTGTTAAAATGAAGAAATATGCCTTTATGGTATATCACCGGGATTACGACCGGTTTCTGTCCGCGCTTCGCCGTTTGGGAGTGGTGCATATTAAAGAGACGAACTCTGTGGCCGACCAGCCCGGACTCCAGGCGATACTGGCCGAACGTAAAAGGGTATCGTCTGCCATACATTCGTTTAAGGCGCGGAACAGCAAGTATAAGGATGTTAACCTGCCGCCTTACATCCGGAGCTGGCTGACGAAGGAAAGAGGACTGGAACTGCTTGGACAGATTGAAGAAGCGGAAGACAGGAAAACCCGGCTGCAGGCCCAAAAGCAGTCGCTGCTGAAAGATATTGACTACATGGAGCTGTGGGGCGACTTCAACTATGCCAACATCCGCAACCTGAAGAAAGCCGGCTATGCCGTGACTTTCTTTACCTGCCCCACAGCCAGGTTTGAACCGGAATGGATAGACAGGTACAATGCCGTCCTGATTAACAACTACCAGTCTGTAACTTATTTTATTACCATTACAAAGGAAGGAACGGCGGCAGACATAGACGCCGAACGCCCCAAAATGCCCGATCGCGGACTGGCAAAGCTCCGGGCGCGCTGTGAACAGTTGACCGCAGACCTGGAACAGCTGGACGAGCAATTAGACAGGATGGCCTTCAAAGACTATAACACATTATTAGAATTAGACAAAATCCTGCAAGACGAGTTCAACCTGGCTCATGCCCTTGCGCAGACAGGCAGGCAGGCCGGCGGCAAGCTGATGCTCCTGGAAGGCTGGGTTACGGCCGACAAGGCCGTGAAGATGGAAAATACGCTGCACGAACTGGGCTTTTTCTTCCACGAAGAAGAGATAGAGGAGGGCGACCGGGTTCCCATCAAACTGAAGAACAACAGGTACAGCCGTTTGTTTGAACCGATTACCAGGATGTACTCGCTTCCGGGCTATACGGAGTTAGACCCTACGCCGTTTCTGGCCCCTTTCTTCATGCTGTTCTTCGGCCTCTGCTTCGGCGACGGAGGGTATGGGTTGATTATCCTCCTGCTATGTACGATATTGAAAGGAAAGTTATCGGCAGACGTAAAGCCGTTCCTTACCCTGTTCCAGTGGCTGGGCGGGATGACCATTGTGGTAGGCGCCCTCACCGGATCGTTCTTCGGCATAGCGCTGGCCGATGTAGACGCCTTCTATGAGGTAAAGAATTATTTCCTGAACAGCGACAACCTGATGACGCTTTCCGTTATCATAGGCCTTGTGCATATCCTGTTCGGTAAAGCCGTTGCCGCTTATAAAACGAAGATTCAGCGGGGAGCGAAACACAGCGTTGCGCCTTTTGCCTGGGTATTCGTTATCGCCTCGCTGCTTTGCGTGTTCGGGCTGCCGTCGCTGGATATACGTCTGCCAGCCGCTGCCGTCTATACCTTGTATGGCATAGCGGCCGTGGGGGCGGCTGTCGTCTTCTTTTACAATTCGCCGGGGAAGAACATCTTCCTCAATTTCGGCGTTGGGCTTTGGAATACCTATAATGTGGCGTTCGGCATGCTGGGCGATACGCTTTCGTATATACGCCTGTTTGCCGTGGGGCTTACGGGGTCTATCCTGGGAGGCGTGTTCAATACGCTGGCCGTATCGATGACCGAAAGTCTGCCCTGGGCGCCCCGCTTCGTTTGCATGCTGTTAATCCTCCTCGTAGGGCACGGGCTTAACTTTGGGCTTTGTATGATCAGTTCGCTGGTACACCCCGTCCGCCTGATATTTGTAGAATATTTTAAAAACTCGGAATTTGAAGGCGGCAGCAAAGCGTATGCCCCTTTTAAGAAAGCATAAAAGAAAATTAATAATCAAATAATTTAAAAACAAATTAATTATGGAACCAATTTTATTAGCTTACATCGGAATCGGATTTCTGACCGGAATGTCATTTATTGGTAGCGCCTATGGAGTAACAATTTGTGGTAACACAGTGGTAGGAGCCATGAAGAAAAACCCGGACGCCCTGGGTACGTATATCGCGCTGAGCGCCCTTCCCAGTTCGCAGGGTTTGTATGGGCTTGTGGCCTATTTCCTGTTGCAGCAACATCTGGTGGCCGGCATACCGTTTATTTCGGGATGCGCTATCCTGGGCGCCGGCTTGATGATGGGATTTGCCGCGTTCTATTCGGCTATCCGCCAGGCTCAGGTGTGTGCCAACGGTATTGCGGCGGTAGGCGCCGGGCACGATGTGTTTGGCGCTACGATGGTGATGGCGGTATTCCCCGAACTGTATGCCATCCTGGCTTTGCTGGTGGTAATCTTCGTGGGAGGTTCGCTTCCCGTTCCGGTAGTATAAAAACGGCATACAGGCAAGAAGGAGATTGTTCCCTGTGGGGGACAATCTCTTTTTTTATGCCTGAAATACCCCAAAGCCGCCCTGAAACGGCTCAAAGCCGCGTGGAAACGACTCAAAGCTGCGCGGAAAGGCCCCAAAGTCGCCCTGAATGGTTCCAAAGCTGCTCGGAAACGGCCCAAGTCTGCGTGGAAACGGCCCGAATCCTCCCTGAAAGGCTCAAAATCTTCCCTGAAAGGCCCAAAAGCCGCGTGGAAATGGCTCAAAGCTGCTCGGAAAGGCCCCAAAGACGCCCTGAATGGTTCCAAAGCTGCTCGGAAACGGCCCAAATCTGCGTG
>JAITRG010000246.1 GCA_031288515.1 Tannerellaceae bacterium | reverse complement strand
GCAGGCTGAGAAGGAATCTGTTTGTTGACAGAGTTTTTACCACCTGCGCTGCTCTGCACAATTTCAGAATTAAAGACAGGCCGTTCTCTTACGAAAATAAATTAACTTAATCTCTAATTTATGACTTGCGGATTTCAGGTATTGTGAAAAAGTATACTTCCTTTTTCTATCTTATGTACAAAACCGTGCCGCGTGCAGTATAACAGACAGTCTGTCTCGCGATGAATTTCATGTCCCGGATTATTAATCATAGGTTGTAAGGTTTTCGGAAAAACCTTATCTTTGTGGCGATTTTTAAAAAGAACGATCAACGTGTTATGAACAGGAAATTTGCTGAGTATTCGAAATTTGACTTATCGGACGTCAACAAGAAGGTGTTGAAGAAGTGGAAGGATGGCGATTTTTTTCGTAAGAGTCTTGAAATTCGCGAAGGCGCTCCCTCTTTCGTATTCTACGAAGGACCTCCTTCTGCTAATGGTATGCCTGGTATTCACCATGTGATTGCTCGTTCAATTAAGGATATTTTCTGCCGTTACAAAACGATGAAGGGATATTTGGTGAATCGCAAGGCTGGTTGGGATACGCACGGTTTGCCTGTTGAGTTGGGCGTTGAAAAAGACTTGGGAATTACCAAAGAAGATATCGGGAAAAAGATTTCGGTAGCAGATTATAATGCCGCTTGCCGTAAAGCAGTCATGAAATATACAAAAGAATGGGAAGATTTAACGGATAAAATGGGATATTGGGTAGATATGGAACACCCCTATATCACCTATGATAACCGTTACATTGAAACACTTTGGTTTTTACTGAAAGAATTATATAAGAAAGGCTTGCTATATAAAGGCTATACTGTCCAGCCTTATTCTCCCGCTGCAGGCACCGGTTTGAGTACGCACGAATTAAACCAGCCAGGCGCTTACAAGGATGTGAAAGATACAACCTGTACGGCTCAGTTTAAGATAATAGACCCGAAACCGGAGATGGCCGGGCATGGCGACGCTTTCTTCCTGGCCTGGACAACTACTCCGTGGACATTGCCTTCTAATACGGCGCTCTGTGTGGGGCTTACTGTCACTTACGTTGCCGTACAAACGTTTAATCCCTATACCGGTTATCCGGTTACCGTAATCTTAGCCAAAGAGTTGACGCCGGCTTATTTTAATCCGAAAGCAGCCGGATTAGCTTTATCCGATTATAAGCAAGGGGATAAATTAGTTCCGTATAAAATAGTTTCCGAATGGAAAGGCGCCGACTTGGTTGGCGTCAACTATGAACAATTAATCCCATGGGCGAATCCGGGGGAAGGCGCATTCCGTGTTATATCAGGTGATTTTGTGACGACGGAAGACGGTACCGGCATCGTTCATATCGCCCCAACTTTTGGCTCGGACGATGATAAAGTCGCAAAAGCAAATGGCGTACCGCCTTTGATGTTAATAGATAAAGAAGGCAACAAACGTCCGATGGTTGATATGACAGGGAAATATTACCTGTTGGAAGATTTAGCCCCGGAATTTGTTCAAAACTATATGAATGCGGCAGACTACGACCCGTTTGCCGGACGTTTTGTAAAGAATGCGTATGATCCGGGCTTATCCGATAGCGACGAAACGTTGGACGTTAGTATCTGTATGATGCTGAAAGCGCAAAACCGCGTATTCCGTATCGAAAAACACGTACACAATTATCCGCATTGCTGGCGTACAGACAAACCGGTATTATATTATCCATTGGACAGTTGGTTTATCCGGACAACAGCTCATCGTAACCGTTTGATCGAATTGAATAATATCATCAACTGGAAACCTCAAAGTACGGGGACGGGCCGTTTTGGCAAATGGCTTGAAAACTTACAAGACTGGAACCTGAGCCGTAGCCGTTATTGGGGGACTCCTTTACCCATCTGGCGTACAGAGGAAGGAGATGAAGAGATATGTATTGGTTCGGTAGAAGAACTGTACACGGAAATAAAGAAAGCTATAAAAGCCGGTATGATGGAAGAAAATCCGTTAAAAAACTTTGAGCCGGGTATTTATACGCAAGAAAATTATGATAAGATAGACCTGCACCGCCCGTATGTGGACGAGATAATCCTTGTTTCAAAAAAGGGAAAACCGATGAAACGGGAAGCAGACCTGATAGACGTTTGGTTTGATTCGGGCGCCATGCCATATGCCCAGATACATTATCCGTTTGAGAATAAAGAGCTATTGGATAAAGGCATTGTGTTCCCTGCCGATTTTATAGCCGAAGGGGTAGACCAGACACGCGGCTGGTTCTTTACGCTTCATGCCATATCGACAATGACATTTGATACGGTTTCGTTTAAGACGGTTGTTTCAAATGGCTTGGTGCTGGATAAGAACGGAAATAAGATGTCGAAACGCTTGGGTAATGGCGTTGATCCTTTTGAAACGATTGAACAATATGGTTCCGACCCTTTACGCTGGTATATGATAACTAATGCATCGCCATGGGATAATCTGAAGTTTGATTCGGAAGGATTAGACGAAGTACGCCGTAAGTTCTTCGGGACACTCTATAATACATATGCCTTCTTTGCCTTGTATGCGAATGTAGATCATTTTGACTGTTCAGACCCGGATATTCCCCATAAAGAACGCCCGGAGATAGACCGGTGGATTCTTTCCCTGTTGAATTCGCTTATTAAAGAAGTAGACGTTCAATTGGAGAATTATGAACCTACCCGTGCCGGGCGTGCCATCTCGGAATTTGTAAACGATAACCTTAGTAACTGGTATGTTCGTTTGAACCGCCGCCGTTTCTGGAACGGAGGAATGACGCCGGATAAACTGTCGGCCTATCAGACGCTATATACCTGTTTGGAAACAGTAGCCAAACTGATGGCTCCGATAGCGCCTTTTTATGCCGATCAATTATTTACCGATTTGATTGCCGTGACGAAGCGTGAACAGGTTGAGTCTGTCCATTTATCAGACTTCCCGGTATATGATGAAACATTCATTGATAACGATCTGGAAGAACGAATGAAAATGGCGCAGGATGTATCTTCTATGGCGCTTGCGCTTCGAAGAAAGGTTGGTATCAAAGTCCGGCAGCCTCTTCAAACCATCATGATTCCGGTATTAGACGCTCATCAGCAAGACGCATTGGAAGCGGTAAAGAGTCTTATTCTGAACGAGGTGAATGTAAAGGAAATGAAGTTCGCAGATAATTCGGCAGGCATTTTGGTAAAGAAAGTAAAACCGGACTTTAAGAAGTTAGGGCCCCGTTATGGAAAGATCATGAAGCAATTAGCCGATATCATTCAAAATATGAGCCAGGATGATATCATCGCTTTTGAATCAGCCGGCGCATTTACGTGCAGTATAAACGACAGAGAAGCCGTTGTGGAACTGTCGGATGTGGAAATTATCTCGGAAGATATTCCCGACTGGTTAGTAGCGAATGCAGGAAGACTTACCGTTGCTATGGATATTACAGTCACGGATGAACTCCGTAAAGAAGGATTGGCGCGCGAGTTGGTGAACCGCATCCAGAACCTTCGTAAAAGTAATGGTTTGGATATAACGGATAAGATAAAGATACATATATTATCGAATCTTCAAATGGATGAAGCGATACATGATTATCATGATTATATAAAGAATCAGATATTGGCCGTATCATTGAAGATAGTAGATATCCTGAGCGATGCCACCGTGCTGGAGTTTGACGATTTCTGTTTATCTATCCGTGTTGATAAAGTGTGATGATCAAAGAAGGCTAATTCTTGTATGTGAATAATAATATGTATATTTGGCAGGCTTAAAATAATAAGCTTTAATTATAACATATAACAATAATGTAAGAACAAATTTATTGAATTATGGCAGAAAAAACAAAATATTCGGATGCTGAGCTCGAGGAGTTCCGCGTCATAATAATGGAAAAGTTGGAGAAAGCCAAAAAAGACTATGACTTGTTGCGGGCAGGCGTTACCAATTCCGATGGAAATGATGTATCCGACACCTCTCCGACGTTTAAAGTACTGGAAGAAGGCGCTGCCACTTTATCGAAAGAAGAAGCCGGCCGTTTAGCTCAACGCCAGATGAAGTTTATACAGAATTTACAGGCGGCATTGATTCGTATAGAAAATAAAACATACGGCATTTGTCGCGAAACAGGTAAATTAATCCCAAAAGAAAGGCTTCGCGCCGTACCTCATGCCACATTAAGTATTGAAGCTAAGCAGGGAGGCGCTAAATAAATGAAATTTTCGAAAGGCTGGGGAGCGGTATTGGCGATAATGCTGCTCCTTATTCTTGACCAGGCGCTGAAAATATGGGTAAAAACCCATATGCAGTTGCATGAAGGCCATCAAATTACTTCATGGTTTTATATCTATTTTACGGAGAATCCGGGAATGGCATTTGGTATTGAAGTTTTTGGTAAATTATTCTTGTCTGTCTTCCGTATCATAGCGGTAGGGTTTATCGGGTATTATCTTTATAAAATTGTAACGGAGCAATACAAATTTGGATTTATTGTATGTATCTCCTTTATTTTTGCCGGCGCAACAGGAAATATAATTGACTCCATCTTTTATGGCGTTATATTTAACCATAGTTTCGGACAGGTAGCTTCTTTCATACCGGAAGGCGGAGGATACGCTACCTGGTTGCATGGGAAGGTGGTAGATATGTTTTATTTCCCCCTCATAGAAACAGTGTTGCCTGACTGGGTTCCTGTTTGGGGAGGCAAGGACTTTATTTTCTTCCGTCCGATTTTTAATATAGCCGATTCGGCTATCTGTGTTGGAGTATTTATTCTGTTTATTTTTTACCGCCATACATTATCTAAAAGCCTTTCTAAAGAAGAAGACAGGCATAAAGGAAAAGAGAATGCGGACGAACCTGTATAAATACAGCCTTACTTTAGTGGCAACAACCTTGCTGGTGGCTTGTAGCAAAGTACCGGGTGATATTCTGCCGGAAAAGAAGATGCGGGATGTTATGCTTGATGTATATTTAGCCGAATCATTGATTGAAACGAACAGAACGGTTTATCCCGATACGGTACGGAAAGCGGCCTTATTTCAATCGGTCTTCCGAAAACATAATATTACCGAAGCTGTATACGATAGTTCATTGGTGTGGTATAGTAAGAATCTGGATATTTATATGCAGGTACTCGATATGGCTTTGGCTGATATAAATACCCGTATCCGGGATATGGGAGATGTGCAGGCCAGCGCGGCTCCGAATACAAATCAAGACTCCATCAATATATGGCCCCGCAGAGATTTTTCAGTTCTTTACCCTGCGGCTTTGTTTAATGGGGTAATATTCGATATTCGACCGGACAGGGCTTATTCGTCGGGTAGTTCTTTCGTGTTGGGTATGCGTGTATGGGGATTGACGGAACAAATGCGTTATTTCCCGGAAATACGAATGGCTATCGACCAGAATGATACGGTTTTATATGTAAATAAGAAGGTAACGAAAGACGGTTACCTTGAGACGATCCTTAAAGGTTTGCCAACCAAACAAATCAAACGTGTATACGGATATATACGTATGGATAATACAGATAAAAATTATTATAAGGTATACGTAGACAGCCTCAGCCTGATGAAATATAATTACGGTTCGCCTGCCATGCCGGCTTCTGCTCCAACAGATTCTATCCATTAACCGTATGCGCCGGATCGCTGCCCATTATATCTATTGGCGTCAGTTATATAAGATGAGTTACATTGAATTAGATGACGAAGGTCTGTTCAAGGGCGTTTTTCCTTTGGATAATGAAATAGCCGGAACGGAATTTTATGACGGCCTCCTGATTCCGGTTAATGAGCCGGGCCAGCTTACCGGATTAAACGGATTATCCGGCTTATTCCGGAAGGTAAGCCAATCGAATATCACAGATAATGTCTTTACCGGCACTACGGTTCATTTATATAGAATCCATCGCGATAAGATATACGCTGTCTGATTTTTTCAGCTATATTTGCGGAGTAATTAGCTTTTTTATACAGCGTTAAATCTGCAAAAAGATGAAAAAAGGGCTTTGTCTGTATATCGTAATTCTTTTTTTCCTGCCGGTCAATAGTATTGCCCAGGATGTATGGGATGGCAGTATTGATGAAAACTGGCCGGACGACCTCACACAATATGAGCTTACGATTTCAACGCCTGCCCAATTAGCCCGTTTGGCTCAATTAGTCAATGATTCGGCTTTTTCTTTCGAGGGGAAAAAGATACTGTTGGTAAAGGATATCAACCTCAATCATATTCTTTGGGAACCGATAGGGAAGATAGAGTATTCGCCTGATGCACCTTATTCCGGTAAACGAACCCCTTTTCGCGGGCATTTTGACGGCAAGAACAAAAAGATTCGTAATCTTAGAATAGAAGCGACATATCCTGCCGCCGGATTATTCGGCTACATAGAAAATGGAGCCAAAATAGAAAACCTGACACTTGCTAACGGCAGAGTAAATGGCGATGGATCAATTGTAAAAGACAGATATTCAAGATATTTACAAGCTACCGGCGCACTTGTAGGGTATGCTGGTTGCAAAGCAAAAAATGATAATCGGAAAACGGATTCTGTTATCATACATAATTGCCATAATGTGAATGTGACGGTAACGAGTGAACGCAGTAATTCTTATTCATCCGGCCTTGTAGGATGTGTTGAGAATGATGTTGGCCATTCGGTTAAAGATGCTTACGAAAGTTTTTTCTTACTGGAGGATTGTTCTAATACGGGCGCAGTATCCGGCTCCTGCGATGTTGCAGGTATTGTGGCTTATATCCATATGACAGACACTGCCAAACAAAATAGAGGAAATCATAAAAAATCGGTTCTTATAAAGAACTGCCTTAATAAAGGATTCCTTTCAGGAACATCGGCGGATGTGCGCATTGGCGGTATAACAGGTTGTGCAGATTTGGAGCCTCCCCGTGAATATGACAGCGATAATGCCCGCAGGTATAATTCGTTGCTAATCGAATCATGCGCCAACTATGGCGATATTGAAAATTCAATCCGGGCATGTATCGGAGGAATCGCAGGTTCAATGAGATGTGGCGAACTATCCGGAGGAAATAAAGCGCATACATTCGTTAAACTCTCCGGTTGCTACAGCGCCTGCACAATATATGCATCGGATGGCATAGCAGGCGGTTTAATAGGAGATATAAGAAGTTACCGTACGTCTTCTTCGTTTTCTCCGGTAAAAATAATCGTAGACGACAATTATGTAACGGGCCGTTTTGATATAGAAGGCGATGCAACTGCCGGAGGATTGGTAGGGGATGTGTTTTTGGATGAACGTGACTATGGAGAAGAGCTTTGGGAAGAAAGCCATTTTGAAAGAGCCGGATTTCCTGTTGATTGCCGGATACGTAACAATCTTGTCGCCTTAGCCGGTATACGCGCTCCTTATGCCAATACGTTCCGGATAGCAGGACATGTAACGGCTACCGGATTGGAGAAACCTCTTTTTTTTGAAAATTATGCTTATATAGAAGGTAGCGCCCGGATTACAGAGACGGCCCATTATAAACCAAACGGTGAGGATTGGAGAGGAACCATGCTTTCAATGCCTCTCTCCGATTGGAACAGCGAGAATAAAACCGTCTGGGATTTCGATCCGGCTAACCGCTTTATGCCTAAATTAGCAAATGTATCGTTTGAACAACCGGACATCCCCAATCCGATGTATGGCAAAGAAAGCGCCGGAATAGCGCCCGTGTCGGAACGTCCGTTTAGTTGCTCTACCTCAGGGAATGGTTTATATATTGAGGCAACTATGCCCGGCGACCTGTCTGTTTATAAGTTTAGCGGCAGCCTTTATACGAAGCGGTTCATTCCGGTAGGGCCGACTACTATACAAATGCCAAAAGACTTCTATATTGTGAAGTTCAACGGATTCTCGGAAAAAGTAGTCGTAAATAGATAAAAGGAAACAACCATACCATTACTTATTTACCATATTATCCATAAAACGATGTGATGGTTTTACGGCTTTATCGAATTATATTACTAACTTTGTTGCCTTTCAATACGAAGGTAAACTAAAGGTTAATGATTGATTTTGAGAAGATACCGTCGCCATGCTACGTGATGGAAGAAAAACGGCTCCGGGAGAACTTATCGCTTATAAAATATGTAAAGGAGCAGGCCGGCGTTACTATTATCTTAGCGCTTAAAGCTTTTGCTATGTGGAAATCATTCCCTATTATATGCGAGTACGACATTCCTTTCTCTACGGCAAGTTCCATCTACGAAGCTCAATTAGCGTTTGAAGAAATGGGTAGCCCGGCGCATACCTGTTCGCCTGCTTATACGGAAAAAGATTTTCCGTTGATATTAAAATATAGTAGTCATATCACATTTAATTCCCTTTCACAGTTTGAACGTTTTTATCCGAAGGTACGGGCTGGCGGGCATAACGTATCTTGCGGTATACGTATCAACCCGGAATATTCGGTAGTAGAAACAGATTTATATAATCCAGCGGCGCCCGGTTCGCGCATGGGCGTGGTAAGCGATTTGTTGGGCGATACCTTACCGGAAGGAATCGAAGGCTTTCATTTCCATGCCTTATGCGAATCATCTTCCTATGACCTGGAGAAGATGCTGGAAGTTGTTGAAAAGCGTTTCGGACGGTTTTTTCCGTCGATAAAATGGCTGAATATGGGCGGCGGGCATTTGATGACGCGTAAAGATTACGATATCGAACATCTTATTTCGATACTGCGAACATTCAAATCCAACTATCCTGCTTTGGAAATAATTATGGAGCCCGGAAGCGCTTTTGCCTGGCAAACGGGATTTTTACTTACAACGGTAGTCGATGTAGTAGAAAACCGGGGGATTAAAACCGCTATTATTGACGCCTCCTTTACCTGCCATATGCCCGATTGCCTCGAAATGCCTTATAAGCCGGCTATCCGTAACGCAATAGATGCAACAGAAGGAAAGCCTGCTTACCGTATCGGCGGCAATAGCTGCCTGAGCGGCGACTTTATGGGAGATTGGTTTTTTGAACAACCATTGAAAACGGGCGATAAGATAATCTTTGAAGATATGATACATTATACGATTGTAAAAACAAACATGTTCAACGGTATTCCGCACCCCTCTATTGCCTTATGGAATAAAGAGGATGAACTGATTATCTATAAAACATTCACATACAAGGATTATAAACAAAGGAATAGTTGACGGTTACTATTAAATAGACTATTTTAGCAGTTCAAAATAAAGCAAAACGAAAATGGGTATTTTCAATTTCTTCAATAAAGAGAAAAAAGAAACATTAGACAAAGGGCTATCTAAAACAAAAGAGAGCGTTTTTTCAAAGCTAACACGCGCTGTCGCCGGGAAAAGTAAAGTAGACGATGATGTATTAGACAATTTGGAAGAAGTATTGATAACCTCAGATGTAGGAGTAGAGACAACGCTCAAGATAATTTCCCGTATAGAAAAACGTGTTGCCAAAGATAAATATGTGAATACGCAGGAGCTTACCGCCATTTTGCGTGATGAAATAGCCGGCTTGCTTACGGAAAACAACGCTACGGATGCAGAAGGGTTTGTTTTGCCCGATAATGTCAAACCCTATGTAATTATGGTAGTAGGCGTAAATGGAGTAGGCAAAACAACGACGATTGGCAAATTAGCCTATCAGTTTAAAAAAGCAGGTAAAAATGTTTATCTGGGGGCAGCCGATACGTTCCGCGCCGCAGCAGTAGAACAATTAGTAATCTGGG
>JAITRG010000174.1 GCA_031288515.1 Tannerellaceae bacterium | reverse complement strand
AATCCGTTAGGAGCTAAGCCTAAAGACGTATTAGAAATCCCTACTATTTCGAACGGAGCTTGGGAGAAATATCCTCACGAAACGCAGAAGCCTGTAGAGTTGTTGCGGCGGATCATCCTGTCTTCTTCCCTGCCGGACAGTTGTATCCTCGACCCATTTGGCGGCTCGGGGACTACTTATGCCGTTGCGGAAGCTTACCGACGGAAGTGGATTGGCATTGAAAAGGAATCGGATTATTGCGCCATTATCAGAGAACGCCTTTCGGACAAGGCTCATATTTCGCGGATTGCTTCGGCCAAAGATGAGGCTGATTCCCAGAAAAGGAGGCAAAACTTACGGTAGAAGCAGGGTGGCGATATCGTGGGTGAGCAGTTCGGAAAAAGGCTTCATATACTGGCTGTAAGGTTCCTTCAGGGCGGCGGGCGGCGGGTCGAGGTAGTATATACCTTCTATCTCCGTCAGGAATTTTGTATAAACCATGAACAGCCCGGACGCTAAGGTGAAGCTGATGCCGTTATTGTTTTTCCTTTGTACATCGTTATTGAATATACCGATGACCTTTTGCGGGTGTTTTACGAACTTTTCCAGGAGTATTTTGTCTATAAACATCTTACCCATGCGGTCTTTGGAAGTCGTCTTGACGGACACTACGATTTCCTTTTCGTCTAACTGCTCAGGCGTTGAAAATACCGTTTCATAGGGAGATAGCACCAAGTCATTCTCGCATTTATATATTTTCTTACCTTTGCCTGTATCGTAAGGAATACGGAGTACAATCCGCTTGTTTGCTATGCCAATGGCAGTGAAAACGGCCCGGATTAATTCTTCAAAGCGGTTGCCTGCGTGCTTTCGTGCGCTATTGGAACCGACCATTAAGTCGAGCCCGGCGCCAATTGATTGTTGCACGGTATACAGGAATGAATTAATATTGTTCTTCTCATTATTATCAAAAGAGAACGTTTTGGCTTTCATTTTAGAAACCGTTTGCAGGAAAGTAGCATAGGATTGTTCGAACAAGCTGTCGTCTTGAATATAAAGCGACTTGTTTATAGGCCTGAGATACCTTTTGGAGCCTGCAACTTCCGAAACATAGATCGTATAGCCGTTTTTATCTACCGCGCCGCTTAATACATTTGGCAGATAGGCGCGTACCCGTTTTGAGATAGAGAAGAAACCTTCGAGATTGCTTTTGTTTGCCTGTAAGTCTTTATCCAGAGAAGTCATATTGTCAGTTTTATATCCATGTGGCAAAGGTCGGGAATTGTTAACAATAAAGCAAAGACTGCGAATCATAATTTTGACGCCGTATATCCGGATTTTCCCGGCAGGTTGCGATTTGTGCAGATGTTTGGGGGGTGTGCCAAAAGTCAGTCGTTCGTCTGACACACCCCCGTGGTTGTTAAATACGTGCTGTTTCCATGTGCGAGGGATGCGCCACGCCTGTGAAGATTACGGCGTACTTATCGTTTCTGATAAGGGCGGAGTATTCTTCGCTGCCGGGCGTATAATCGCTTACGAGGTAGGCCATGCCTTCGGGGGGCGTTATGATGAGTCCGTTTATCTTCCCGCCGGCGTCTTTTGACAGGGCGCTTACTTTGTAGAACATTGGTTCGCTGGCTTCCATGTCTTCCAGGAATACGAAGGGAAGGTCGAGCGCCCGTTCGCCTGTTTCGGCGGCAAAGGCGGCGGGATTTTGCATCACAAGGCGCATATGCGTGTTGTCGTCAAACGTCTGCGAGGCTACATGAAACTCGGGCGCCATATCGGGCATCGGGATTAAGTAGGAGGTAGACGAATCCTTGTCGCCGGTTAGGATGACGGTGGCGAGGATTTCCACATCGCTGAAACCGGGAGGCAGGATGCCGAAGACGTCCATATCGGGGAAGGCTTGCTGCGTGATGGGGAAATGGCTTTTGAAAGAGAGTTTCTCCACGTCTTCTTCGGAGAGTTCCTTTGAATAAGTTTCAATCATCTCAAAATAAGCGCCTGCCAGGAGGTACGAATAGCAAAGCCCCAGCGTAATGACGTCGCCCGGCATGAACTTGCGCGAGGCGCGTACCATGCCCGCTATCGTACCGCCTGGCCTCCACTCGTAGGTAGTCGTTAATGCGACGTCTCCATTGGCCACCAGTATTTTACCGCCAAAATCGGGGTTCGACAGGGCAATGCAGAGGTTGGTTGTGCTCGGCAATTCGGCGTCAAAATCGGGACTGTTCCGGATATAGTTCATCAGAAACTTGTTATAATGCATAAAGAGGTTGTCTACCCGGGCATTTTTATGCCTGGAAAAACCAATCTTGAGGAGGGAACGGAGCGCTTTTGACACATGGGAAATAGCGCCGAAGCCTTTTCGTTGTTTCACCTGGGAGAACGTATTACTCTTATTTGAAGTAACACGGCGCGACATGATAGTCTTTCCCCTCGTATACCGGTAAGTAACGTTACCTACCGATCCGCTGCCACGTCCGACAGCTTCACTTTCAATTCTTGCCATGATCCAGTCATTTTTAATAATTAATACTCTTGTGGATTTTAGCTAACAGCAGACCTAAGGATAGCTGTTTGAGATTTACTCTCTGTCGGAAAGCGTCTTTCTTATGGTAAACAAGGGTAAGCTATGGAAGGTTTTTAATAAAAGACTTAATTTATTATAAAAGTGTTTTTCCCGGCTACCGGCGCAGATCATTTTACCGTCTTACGGAAGAGCGCTGAATCGCTTTGGAGTAATTATGGTTTACTTGCTGTTCCATTTGTCTTTATTGCTTTAAATCCGCATAAAAGTAGCGAACCCATTCTTTGCAGGTATCTTGCGCTGAAAGGCAAGCGTCAATCAGGTAGCCCCTTATGCTTTCAAATTCTTTCAGGCCGCGATAATAAAATAGCTTGTGGTCATCGTCGATAATAAAAGGAATAATATTGTTCCTCAAACATTCGCGGAATAGTATCAGGCGGCCAACTCTGCCATTGCCATCTTGAAATGGATGAATTTTCTCAAAGCGATAGTGATATTCTACGATGTTTTCAAATGAAATTTCTTTTACGGAATTATACCGCTCATTGAGTTTGTTCATGTCGGTTTCTACATTTTCAGGCAGAGAAGTTTCCGTTCCTCCTGCTTCATTGGGTAGTTTTTTCCAGTCGCCCACACGAAACCATTCCTTTGTAGCATCGGAAGTCCCTGTTTTCAAAATACGATGAAACTCTTTTATAACCTCATTTGATAATGGTTTATCGATCGTATCAAGCAAATAATCGAATGCTACAAAGTGATTGGACGTTTCAATGATATCATCCACAGGTACGGCTTCCTGGTCTTTGAACCCAATAGTACGGGTTTCAAAAATATAGCGAGTTTGCGCTTCTGTCAATTTGCTACCCTCTATTCTGTTTGAATTATAGGCAAGGTTTACTTGCGTTTATGGTACAGGCCGCCTTTTCGCTTCGCCTGCTTTTCTTCTTTGAGGTATGTCGGCAATTTATTCATTTTCGTTCGGCAAATAACATATTATACAATTAACTTTTTGTTTTTTTGAATTGTCAGGTTTTGAACAAAGATATGACATTTTTGTGGTTCACGCATAAAAATGCCTTAAAGAATACGCCGGCGCGGACAGAGCTGGAATAAAATACCTCTGCAGATTGCTTCATCATCATTATGGATGACAGGCGTCAATAATCCCTGTTCCTGTTCCGGCGCGGACGGATTTGATTACGGAAACACGGGAAGAATTTGTTTTTATGAATGTTTGTTTCCGGGTTTCTTCACCCGGAATTGAAGGTAAGCTTTGTTGTTTTTGAAATTTATTTTCAGTATAATACGCGCGAGTACGCACATTATATAGTAATGTATATACGCCTGGCCTCTCTCGACAAATTTTCGGAATTAACCAACATATTCATGTTAATTAATCCAAACGGAGACGGGCAATTTCTTTCTACAGATATCATAGACAAAATACTTAATGAATCTTACATCTGCAGACAGTTGTATTTACATATCAGGCAAACTGTTGAAGTAAACTAATTTACCAAACGCTTTGCCATGTGCGGGATTTCGCTTATCTTTATGCATCACTGAAAAAACAGGGTCTTGCGCGGTGGAATTACAAAAACAATTACAAACTGTCACTCCTTTTGCGGGAATTTCTTTCATTATAGAAGAATTTAACAGTTGCGCCCCTCCGGACTGACAGACAATAGTTGGGGGATAAGGAATTGATCCGGCACGGGGGAATATCGAAGGAATATCGAAGGAATATCGAAGACATATCGGGGGCATATCGAAGGCATATGGGAGGCATATGGGAGGCACGCCGGAAAATCACCGGAGAATCATCGAAGGATCGCCGGAGGATCATCGAAGGCATATCGGATAATCATCAGAAAATCACCTTAGTATCATCTTAGTATCATCGGAGGATCGCCTTAGGTTCTGCGGAGGTTTGGCTTGGGTGCGGGCTTGCTCCGGGCAAGGGGAGCGCAAAATAGCGCAACACTTTTTCACAATTGTTTTGGAGGGATATCTGTTTTTTTCTTTACCTTTACGCAACTAATATGTTGTGTGATGGAAAAGTCGGGCCTTTTATGGTTTCTTGTTGCAGGGAGTATGCTGCTATATTCTCAAATGGTTTTTGCTCAGAAGTTTGAATTGTCTCCGTCCGGTTATTTCCGGAATGGGGGAGTGGATGTGATGGCTTTCGACGATATTTATCCCGAAGGGCGCCAGGGGGGCGTTTCGCTCATTATGCATGGCGCCAGGGTGGCTACTAATGGAGACCTTCGCCTTGAACCGTCTCCGGGGCAGTGGCAGCCGGTCTCCAGGCAGTATGACCGCAGGCTCGACGCCGCTTCCAATACGATTACGGCCTGGCTGGGCTACCCGGATTCTTCGCGCCATCTGACGGGTTTTAACCCGATGATTTATCCTGATTTGGTTTTCAACTATACCGTGACGGTAAGAGGGGAGGGCAATTCCGCGGTTGTGACGGTGGATTTAGACCGGCCTGTGCCGCAGGAGTTTATCGGGAAGGTGGGCTTTAACTTTGAGTTGTTTCCCGGAGCCTTGTTCGGTAAGCCCTGGATGATGGACGGGCGGGCGGGGATATTTCCGCGGCAGCCCAACGGGCCTACGCTGTATGAGCCTTCCAATAGCCTCCGTACGGGGAATTTTAACCCGGGAGGAAAGGCCGGTATTGCGCAGTTGAGCGGACAGGGATACAGCCCGGTTGTTGCCGACGATATTGTGGCAATGCCTTATGCCGTGGGGAGGCGCTTTACCGTTCGACCGGACGATTTTCACAATAAGTTTACAATTGTATCGGAAGGCGCCGACTTAAAGCTGTATGATGGCCGGATGAATCATAATAACGGCTGGTTTGTGGTGCGGAGCGAGGTTCCGGCAGGCGCAACGAAGGAAGCCGTCAAGTGGGTGATAACGCCCGGCGTGGTAGATGGATGGCTGTACGAACCGGTTGTTCAGACTTCGCAGGTAGGGTATCACCCCGGCCAGCCCAAGGTGGCTGTCATAGAGCTGGACAGGCGGGATACGGAGCGCCGGCAGCCAGTTTTGTACAGGATAACGGAAGAAGGCGAAAGGGCCGTAGCAAGCCGTGCGGGAGAAGAGTGGGGCGAGTTCCTGCGTTACAATTACCTGAGGTTTGATTTTTCGGACATAAAGGAGGAGGGGCTTTACCGGGTGCGTTACGGCGAGGCTGCCTCGTCGCTGTTCCGTATCGCCGGGGACGTGTACGAGCGGGGCGTCTGGCAGCCGGTACTGGAGTATTTTCTGCCTGTACAGATGTGCCATATGCGCGTGAATGAGAAGTACCGCGTGTGGCACGGCGCCTGCCATATAGACGACGCTTGCATGGCGCCGGCAGACTTCAATCATATTGACGGCTATGTCCAGGGGGCTTCTACCCTTACGGGATACGAACCGGGAGACGTTGTTCCCGGGCTGAATACGGGAGGGTGGCATGATGCGGGCGACTTTGACTTGCGGGTAGAGTCGCAGGCGGGCGAGACTTACATCCTGGCCCTGGCTTACGAGGCGTTTAAGGTAGACTATGATGCGACGTCTATCGACCGGGAGGGCCGCGTTGCGGAAATTCACCAGCCCGACGGGAAGGCCGACCTTTTGCAGCAGGTAGAGAACGGGGCCCTCTCTGTGGCAGGCGCTTACCGTTCTTTAGGACGTTTATACAGGGGCATTATCTGTAACGGTTTGCGGCAGTATGTTTTGCTGGGCGACGCTGCGGCGATGACCGATAATGTGCCCGGCAATGCCGACGACCGCTGGGTATTTACCGAAGACAATCCGGCGCGCGAGCTGACCGTTGCCGCCCAGCTTGCCGCCGCTTCCCGCGTGTTGAAGGGTTTTAACGATAGCCTGAGCGTACAGTCTCTCGAAATCGCGCGCGAATTATATAAGGTAACGCGCGCGACGGAGCAGTCGAGAGCGGCCCGGATACAGGCGGCTGCCGAACTGTTCCTCGCCGTAAAGGAGGACGTATACGGGCAGTACCTCTTGTCGGAAACGGATTATATTGTAAAAAACATCGGCCGGGTTGGCTGGTTCGTCGGACGTGCGGAGAAGGCGCTGGGCGACGGGGCTTTCTCCGCAGCTCTGCGAGACGCCCTGAAGGGCTTCCGACTGGAACTGGACAGGCAGGCAGGCGAGACGCCTTACGGCGTCCCGTACCGGCCGCATATCTGGGGGGCGGGCTGGGATATCCAGGCGTTCGGCTACCGGCAGTACTTCCTGCATACGGCTTATCCCGACATCTTTGGGGCCGACGGTATTTATAATGCGCTGAATTTTATACTGGGCTGCCATCCGGGCTCCAATACGGCGTCGTTTGCTTCGGGCGTCGGAGCCCGGTCGGTCACGGTGGGGTATGGGCTGAACCGGGCCGACTGGTCGTATATCCCGGGCGGAGTGGCGTCCGGCACGGCCCTGATTCGTCCGGACTTTCCCGAACTGCTGGAGTTTCCTTACCTCTGGCAGCAGGTTGAATACGTGATGGGAGGCGGTTCGTCGCACTATATGTTCCTGGCCCTGGCCGCCCGGCAATTGCTGTCGGGTAAATAAGTTCTGTCTATGAAAAAGTATAGCGTAGCGATAGCCCTCTTGTGCATCCTTTGTATGTCGTCCTGTTCCCGGCGGAAAGAAAGCGAGCAGAAACTGCTTCAGATGCGTGAAGAAGTATTAAGCAACCTGATAACGAATGTGCTACCCTTTTGGGAGGTCTACTCGCCCGACCCTTCCGGCGGCTTTTACGGCACGCTGGAAAACGACGGCGCTCCCGTGGCCGGAGCCGATAAAGGGCTGACGCTCAATGCCCGTATCCTGTGGGCCTTCTCTTCGGCCTACCGTGCGTTTGAGGTGGAAAATTACAGGCGGCTGGCTAACCGGGCGCAGCGGTACCTGATAGACCATTTCATCGACCACGAATACGGAGGCGCCTACTGGAGCGTAACTGCCGCCGGCGAGCCTGCCGATACCGGTAAACAAACCTATGGCCTGGCTTTTGCCATCTACGGCCTGTCCGAACATTACCGCGCAACCGGCAATAAAGAAAGCCTCGAACAGGCCATCGCCCTCTATACGGTCTTGCAAGACCAGGCATACGACGCCGTGAATGGGGGATACATCGATTCTTTTACCAGGGACTGGCAACTGCCCGGACGGTTTGGCTACGACGGTAAAGGCATAGCGCCCAAAACGATGAATACCCATATACACGTACTCGAAGCCTTCGTAAACCTTTACCGTGTATGGCCGGACAGCCAGTTGAAAAAGCAACTGAAAGGCCTGGTGGATATCTTCTACGACGAAATAATCAACCCCGAAACCTGTCACGAACGGCTCTTCTTCACGATGGAATGGAACAGCCTGGAGGAAACAGACTCTTACGGGCATGATATGGAAATCTCGTGGCTGCTGTGCGAAGCTGCCGGAACGATAGGCGACGAGGGATTGGCAGAGAGAACAAAAGAGATGGCTGTAAACCTGGTAAACACCCAGATGCGGGAAGCCTGGAACCCCCGGGGCTATCTATTGTACGAAAAAACAAACGGGAAGCTGAGCGGAAAGATCGAATGGTGGGCGCAGGCGGAAGCAGTGGTGGCCTTCATCAACGCCTGGCAACTGACCGGCAATTCTACATACGCCGCCGCCGCCGTCGCTACCTGGAACTGGATAAGGGAGAACATCGTAGACCACGAGTACGGCGAATGGTATTACAGCCTGGATGAAAACCATATGCCCATCACCGCCCGCCCGAAGGCAAACATGTGGAAATGCCCTTATCATAACAGCCGCATGGCTCTCGAAACAATCGCCCGTATCCGCTGGCATGAATAACATAACGTATAAAATAAAACCGGCAAACGTATGACTTACCACTCGCCACTTACCGCTTACCTTGCAATAATAGCCTTACTGACAGGCGCGGCAGGCCTCTCCGCCCAGACGGAAGTTATGGGCTGGGGCAATATAACCGGCGTCCGTACAGACGGCCAGCTGGTAGCTTTTGAAGCAAGCTACCGGATAGTAGACAAAGACCTGAACATCCTCTCCGCCACCGGAAAGGAACGGCAGTTCCGCCCCGAATACATCCGCAGCGGGCAAACGCAAACCGTAAAGACTGCCATCGAGCAGGTCCGCATAGAACAAACCGTTGAAGACAGGGGAAAAGGCATAGCCGACGTATCGGTATTCATATGCTCCGACACAACGAGGAAGTCCGTAGCCGCCTACCTCTGCATAGACCTGCCGGCTGCCGGATACAAAGATGCAGCCATCATGGTAGGAAAAGAACAGTTGCGCCCCGCCCGGTCAACCGGCAGGTCAGACGCCGCAACGTCGCCGCCGCCCGCCCGGTCAGATGCCGTAACGTCGGCGCCGCCCGTATCCGTCCGCAAACCAATGCCGCAGCCGGCCGCGGGAACCACCCTTTCCGTCAAAGGGGAAGGCAATGAATTGCAGCTGACCTTCTCCAGGCGAATCATCGCCTTCGTAAAGGAAGAAGGCGGCCATACGACGATTTACATCCACCTCCTGGGCGACAACCTGAAGAAGGGCCAGTCGGCAAAGCTGCATTACACCCTGAAAGCCTCCGCCGAAATAGACCGCCGTCCGGTAGAGATAGCCATAGACCGCCGCCGCCCGGGACGCCCGTTTGCCGGACTGGGCGGCAACTTCCGCCTCCAGAATCCCCAAACCGACCCGCAGGTGATAGACTACTGCCTTGCCAACCTCCGCGTAGCCTGGGGGCGCGTAGAGATGCCCTGGCGAAACTGGCATCCCGACGAAAACGCCGACCCGCTGGCCGAAGCCCGCGCCGGCCGCCTCGACCCGCGTGTAAATGACGCAATGAAGATGGCGCAACGCCTGGCGGCGATCGGGATGCCCGTCATCGTGAGCGCCTGGTTTCCTCCCGAATGGGCAATAGCCGGAGGCTCTTCTTCGTATAAGAATCAGGGTGGCGTACGGGCCTTCCGCCTCGATCCATCCAAGAAAGAGGCAATCTGCAAGTCGCTCGCCGGCTACCTGGTTCATCTGAAACAGGCTTATGGCGTAGAAGCCGCCCTGTACTCGTTCAACGAATCAGACCTGGGGATAGACGTATTACACACCCCCGAAGAACATGCCGGCTTTATAAAAGAACTCGGCGCTTATACGGCTTCGCGGGGCTTGTCTGTGAAAATGCTCCTGGGAGACAATTCAGACGCCACAACATTCGACTTTATCCTGCCTGCCCTGAACGACCCTGACGCCCACAAATACATCGGCGCCATCTCTTTCCACTCATGGAGAGGGTGCGACGACGAGACATTGAAGGCATGGGGCGAAGCTGCCCGCAAACTGAACGTACCGCTGATAATAGGAGAGGGGAGTACCGACGCAGCCGCCTGGCGGTATCCGCAGATATTTAAGGAGAGCGCGTTTGCCTTTTACGAGATAAACCTGTATACGCGTATTTGCGCCATCAGCCAGCCGCTTTCCATCCTGCAATGGCAGCTTACGTCTGACTACTCGCTCCTGTGGGGCGCCGGCGTATTCGGCAGCGAAGGCCCATTACGCCCTACGCAACGCTTCTGGAATCTGAAACAGATAAGCGAAACGCCCGGACAGTCCTTCGCCCTCCCCTTCGCCTGCGAGGGGAAAGACGTAAACTGTGCGGCATTCGGCAATATAGCGCGTGGTAAATATGCCGTTCATATCGTCAATAACGGAGCGTCGCGCCGTGTTACGGTAAAAGGCCTTCCACCCTCCGTTTCCGGCATAAAAATCTATGTCACCAACAGCGAAGCAGGCATGGAAGAAATAAAAGAGGTAGAAAACAGGCAGGGCGCCATCTCCTTTGAAATGCCGCCAATCAGCTTTATCACCTTGCTTGCTGATGAAGAACCTATGTCAAACCATAAATAGTGAGAACATGAAAAAGCTAATTGGAACAGTAATGATAGCGTTGGCTATCACAGTAACATCATCCGCCCAGCAAGGGCAGGTGTTTGAAACGTTGACCGTAAAGAGCGCAATCCTGAAAATGGACCGCAAGTTTGCCATTTACCTGCCGGATGGATATGACAAAAGCGACCAGTCGTACCCCGTTCTGTACCTCTTACACGGTAGTGGCGACAACCAGACCGGGTGGGTGCAGTTCGGACAGGTTCAGCATATTGCCGACAAGACAATTGCCGAAGGAAAGGCAGCCCGCATGATTATCGTTATGCCCGACGCCGATACCGGGCGCAGAGGTTATTTTAATGATATCCGGGGAGATTTCGATTATGAAGACTTCTTCTTCAAAGAACTGATTCCCCATATTGAAAAGAACTACCGCGTACGCGCCGAACGCCGTTACCGGGCCGTTGCCGGGCTTTCCATGGGAGGCGGGGGGACTATCTTCTACACCCTTCATCACCCGGATATGTTTGCCGCCGCCGCTCCATTAAGCGCCTCGACAGGCAGTTGGAATATGGAACAGGCAAAAGCAAGGCTCCCCAAAGACGCCGGCATAACCGATCAGCAGATAAGCGACTATTACAGGCGCCACAGCATTGAAGAACTGATTAAGGCAGCTTCGGAAGACGAATTAAAGCAGATAAAACAGGTTCGCTGGTATATCAGTTGTGGCGACGACGATTTCCTCTCTGAAGGCAATTCACAGATGCACGCCACCTTCAGAAAGAACGAAATCCCCCACGAATACCGCGTAAAAGACGGCGCCCATACCTGGACATACTGGCGTATGGAACTCCCCTTAGTAATGGAGTTCGTCTCTAAGTCGTTCACGCAATATTAATTAATGGCCGCTTATAAGGCGCCACACCCAATGGCTTTCGGCCTTTTGTGTGTTTTTTAATGTCAAGTTTTTGTAAATATACTTGGTAGATACAATCTTTTTATTGTACTTTGCGCACAATTTGAATAAAAATGTGCAGTTTATGGCAATGACCGTTTCCAAAACTCGTGATATGTTGGTAGATGTAGCCAGGCAACTGTTTGCCCGTATGGGAGTAGACAATACGACCATGAACGATATCGCACAAGCTTCGCGCAAAGGCCGGCGTACTTTATATACGTACTTTAAAAGTAAAAACGACATCTACCAGGCAGTGGTAGAAAGCGAATTAAACAAGCTGTACGATATGTTGCTTGAGGTAGCCGGTAAAGAGCTATCCGCCGATGAGAAACTAATGAACTTTTTGTATATCCGGTTGAGCGCAGTGAAACAAATTGTATTCCGGAACGGAAGCCTGCGCGCTGATTTCTTCCGCGACATCTGGCGTGTTGAAAAAGTGCGCAAAGAGTTTGATATGAAAGAAATGGAAATAATAAAAGGGATATTGAAAACGGGTGTGGAAGAGAATGTGTTTCAAATGCCGGATGTAAATATCACGGCTAAAATATTGCATCACGCATTAAAAGGACTTGAAGTACCTTATATTCGGGGACAGATGGGATTTACCGTATCAGAGAAGATCAGACACAGAGAAAATATTATGAATTTAATATTTAACGGAATAAAGATTAAGTAAAAAGTCAGGAATGTTTATTAATGCTACAGGAGTTTATGTACCCGAAGAACGTGTGCATAACAGTCATTTTTTAGAAGTGAATGGGTTGACAAGCGAATGGATAGAACAGCGTACGGGTATCATAACCCGCTCTAAAGCCAGACCGGAAGAAAATATAGCTACTATGGGACTGGACTCTGTCCGTGATGCACTGCCTAAATTACCCTACGATATAACAGAGGTTGATTTGATAATCTCTGCATCTTATTCGCCTTATGATACGGTTGCCACGGCTGCTCATGTGGTGCAGAATGATTTTAAGATGGAAAAGGCAAAGACATTTTCAGTATCTTCCGCCTGTTCTTCCTTTTTGAATGCGCTGGAAATAGTGGAAGGCTATTTTGCCATCGGTAAGGCAAGCAAGGCGTTGATTCTTTCCGCCGATAAAAATTCGGCCTATGCAAATGAAGCAGACCCTAAATCGGGACATCTGTGGGGAGACGCCGCCGCCGCCTTTTTTATATCCGGCGAACGTATAACGGAGCGCGACCAGGAGGTAATAGATATATATACCGAGGGTTTGGGCCACTTAAGCAAAGGGCCGCAGGCCGTGCTGCTTCGCCCGCTGGATGGGGGGATTATGATGCCGGAAGGGCGCGATGTGTTTGTTCAGGCCTGTACCTATATGCCGAAGAATGTATTGCTTCTTTTGGAGAAGAACGGACTGTCATTGGACGACCTGTCTTATTTTATCGGCCATCAGGCAAATATGCGTATTCTGTCTAATATCGCTAAACAATTGGATTTGCCGGAAGAGAAGTTCCTTCATAATATAGAAGAATTAGGTAATACAGGCTCTGTAAGTTCGCCGCTGGTCTATGCGCAGAACGTAGACCAGTTCAAGAAGGGCGACCTGGTGGCGATTACCGTATTTGGCGGCGGTTATTCGGCAGGAGCCTGCCTGGTCAGGTGTTGATAACAGAGTATGGATTGACATTTTATACATTAAACTTATAATACAATGAAATTATTGGAAGGTAAAGTAGCTGTCGTAACCGGCGCCGCCCGTGGAATAGGGAAGGCAATCGCTTTGAAGTTCGCTTCGGAAGGCGCTCATGTGGCATTTACGGATTTACGGATTGACGAGTCAGGAGAGGCTACTCAAAAAGAAATAGAAGCTTTTGGCGTGAAAGGGAAAGGATACGCTTCTAATGCGGCTGATTTTGAAGAGGCTCACCAGGTAGTAAATGAGATACATAAGGAGTTTGGGCGGATAGATATTCTGGTAAACAACGC
>JAITRG010000041.1 GCA_031288515.1 Tannerellaceae bacterium | reverse complement strand
CAGCCCTTTAAATACAGGATGAAGGATATGGCAAGCCATATCGCCCAATGCGCCTGTACCATAGTTCCACCAGCCACGCCAGTTCCAGGGATGATACAGGCTGTTGTAAGGTTTCAATTCCGCCGGGCCGGTAAATAAGTCCCAGTTTAATGTAGAAGGAATTTTATCCGCTTTTTCAGGCGTCATCAAACCTTGCGGCCAGATAGGACGGTCGGTAAAAGCTTCTACTTTGGTTACTTCACCGATTTCGCCATTCCATATCCATTCACAGATAAGGTTTACGCCTTCGCCTGACGACCCTTGATTACCCATCTGGGTAGCCACCTTATATTTATCAGCTAATTTCGTGAGCAGGCGCGATTCGTAAACCGAATGGGTTAATGGTTTCTCGCAATATACATGTTTACCCATTGTTATGGCTTCGGAAGCAATGATCGCATGGGTATGGTCGGCAGTGGCAACCACCACGGCGTCTATTTCTTTGCCCATTTCATCAAACAGCTTGCGATAGTCCCAGTATTTCTTTGCCTGCGGATATTTGTCGAATACAGGTTTTGAATACGCCCAGTCTACATCGCAAAGCGCCGCAAAGTTTTCCGTTTCCAAACCTCGTAATACGGAAGCGCCACGTCCGCCTATACCAATACCCGCTATATTTAATTTATCCGTAGGGGCTGTATAGCCATGACTTTTACCCAGTATAGAACCGGGAACAACAGTTAACGCAGCAGCAACAGTTGCTCCACGCTGCAAAAATGATCTTCTTGATATACCTGACATAATAGTTCGTTTTAAAAAGTTTCTGTTTTACTATCCAATAAATACAGATAACCTGCTCTTCCTTCCTATACTCCCATACCGGGAGGAAGACTATAGTTATCATAATTAACCTAATAATATCTAATAATTATATTACAATGTCGCTTAGTTAAGCCATGGAGGCGTGGGCACGCCCCTCCTCTCCCCCCATGGCTTAACTGAACAGCTTTGAATCATATCATCTTATTCAATTGCTACTGCTAAATACAGGGTATCCAGGATTCTGTTTCAAATTCGGATTTCTTTCCCAAGCCGTCTGAGGAATCGGGAATAATAAACGATAATCAGGAGACCTGTCCGGTTTCAAATAACTCGGTTCAAGGAATTTTCCGAAACGAATCATATCCTGACGGCTGGCATTTTCCCAAGCCAATTCCAAACGCCTTTCCAGATATAAATTATCCAATGTAGCTGTTGCATAATTATGATCGGCATTGCCGAATCCTCTCTCGCGGATAATATTGATCAGACGGGTAGCTTCCGAAGCATTACCGCCTGAACGCAGTAATGCTTCGGCCTTCATCAAATATACATCCGCCAAGCGGAAGATTGCAAAGTCGTTTTCCATAGTAGCGCTTGACAAACCAACTTCCCATTCCCATTTATTTACACGGGCGCCATCTTCCTGGTTTACTTCTCCCCACTGGGTTCCTTCTTTCAAAGAACCATCAATCATGGTAAGGTCTGTTGTATGAATAAGCGGTCTGGTATGAGCCGTAATAATCACCTCACCTGTATTCGGATCATATAACGGGCCTATCAGGAAAGACTCTGTTTTACGTAAATCCTCATCATCAAATTGTTTCACATAATCCGGCTGGGCGCAAATCCCATTCCAGGTTCCGAAACTCATTCCCAATGCGGGAGGAGCAAGATAATGCAGTGTCCGGTAATTTAAGTGATTTCCATCATCTCCCTGTCTAAAGCAAATGGGGAGGATTATTTCTTTAGAGTTCTGATTCTGGACTGCAAAGCTTGCTTTCCAATCCGATTCAATAACATAAGATAATCCCATCACTGCGTCGCAAGCATCAATAACGCCCTGCCAGTTGGGAGTGCCTGTCCATACTTCAGCGTTCAGATACATTTTAGCAAGCAACGTATAGGCCGCGCCTTTTGTAAATTTACCATAACTTGTACCCGATACATCTTCACGTAACTGGTCTTTTACCTCATTCAGTTCTTTAATAACAAAATTAAATAAATCCTTTCTTTGTGTTATCCCCGGAAGTTCCGTGTCGTTGAAGTCAATGGCTAAAGGAGCATTTCCAAAATTATCAATCAGCATATAGTACCAGAATGCACGAACCCCGCGTATTTCACATAATGTTCTTGCTTTCAAATCAGCATCCATATCTGTTTTTTCAATAATACTGTATACCTGGTTACAGGTAGAAATACTTTCCGTACACGCATTCCATGAATTTCTCAAAATATTGTTACGCGCCGTCCAGGTATGCAGTTTCATTTCCATATGTGCGCCGCCATCCCACCAGTCGCCACCACGACGGGTAGGGCTGATTGCCATATCTGACGATTCTTCAATCATACAGAAGAAATCGCCGGGCCATAGATTTCTTAAAGTTCTATAAATCGGTGCGATAACTGCATTAATCTGAGTAGATGTTTGTCCGAATTGATCAGCCGGGATGGTGTCGTATACGTCTTCATCCAAATTCGTACAAGCCGGCATACTCCACAGTAAAGCACATCCTGCAATTAATGATAATATATGTATTCTTTTCATATTCTTTTAAATTATTAATGTTAGAAACTTAAACTTACACCTACAGAGAATGTTCTGTTCTTCGGATAAAACTCACGGTCTTGAACCCCTGGAGCTGCGCCATCATTTCTTGTAAAGTCTACTTCCGGGTCTAATCCTTTATAACCGGTTATTACAAACAAGTTTTGTCCTGTTACATAAACTCTCGCACGGTCTATCCAACCCAATTTCTTTGTGTCGAAAGTATACCCGATTGACATATTATCCAATCTTGCATAAGAAGCATCTTCCACATAATAAGAACAATACTCCGGCACTTGTTTCAACTGGAAGGTTAACGGGTCGTTCAAAGCGTTGGCGCCAATCAGATAACCCGGTTGGGCGTAAGCCATACGCATGTGATTTAATACGTCATTGCCTATGCTTCCACGGATAAAGATAGACATATCCCATTTCTTATAAGAGAATGTATTGTTCCATCCGAATGTCCAGTCGGGGTAAGCAGAACCTATATATGTACGGTCTTCTTCCGAAATCTGTTTGTCATTATTTCTATCCTGCATAATATAATGGCCATCCTCGCCGATACCTAAACACTTCCATCCGTAGAACTGTCCGACTGGGTAGCCGGTTTCCAGCACGTGTGTAGTATTTGATGAACCGCCTCGAATCCATGCATCCCCGATAAGAATGCGGTCTGCCGTATAAACATCGTTAGAAAGACGGGTTATTTCATTCTTATTATATGCCATATTCAGCGAAGTTGTCCAGTTGAAATCTTTCGCATGTACGGCGTCTACCGTAAATGCCATTTCAACACCTGTATTCTTCATATCGCCTACGTTCGCCATCATTACATTATGTAGATAGGGAGGCGTCGGTACATTATATTTATATAACATGTCTTTCGTTGTCTTCTCGTACCATTCTACCGTCCCATTTAGACGTCCGTTGAATAAAGTAAAATCTACTCCGACGTTCAACATGGCAGTTTCTTCCCATTTCAAATCCGGATTGGCATTCTGATTAATTTTATAGGCTGTCAGCCAAGACCCGCTGCTATAATAGGTTCCGTCAGCGCCATATAGTTCTAATGACTTGTAGGGGTCCAAACCATCCTGATTACCGGTTACACCATAGCCAACACGCAGTTTCAGGTCGTTAACCCAGGAAACGTCTTTCATAAACGACTCTTGCGAAATACCCCAGGCTGCAGATGCCGAAGGAAAAATACCCCATTTATGGTTGGCGCCGAACTTGGATGAACCGTCGCGGCGTATAGTAGCCGTTATCATATATTTTTCTGCATAGCTATAGTGTGCGCGTCCAAAGAAAGAGATCAGTTTATTCATATTTCTTTGAGACTCAACATCTGTAGGGCGTAATCCCTGCCCTGCCTGCAAATTGTCGGAACCTAACATATCTGTTACAAAATCACGGTTCTCTACCCGGACATATGAATAATCATTTCTTTCCCATGAATATCCGGCCATAACATCTAATTTATGTAACTCGCCAATTGCAGTATTATAATTGGCTGTCCATTCCATTAATTGTTTATCCCAAACCTTATCTTCCTTTTGTGCCCAACCGTTATTGTCTCGTCCGGCCTGCGTTTCGGAATTATTATACCGGCTTCTGTTTTCCGTCTGGCGGCTTTTATACAGATTCGATTTTATATCTAATCCGTCAATAATGGTAAACGAAATATCTCCATTCCCGAAAAAGTACTGACTTTTATACTTATCCGTATTTAAATCCTGGTTTCTTACCGGGTTGCCCTGGTCATACTCAAGCGTATCAAAATATGAACCATCCGATAATCTTACCGGGTAAACAGGAATCATATTATAGGCCAATACAAAGTTCCCGCCACGGAAATTATCACGGTCGGTGATCGTATTTGAACCTGTTAAACCGATACGCAAACGATCATTGATAGCACGTTGCTGAAATTGAAAACGGAAATTGTAACGCTCCATCGCATTATCACGCAAGACGCCTTCTCTGTTCAGGTAAGTGAAAGAGGCGCGATAATTATTCTTTGAACCGCCGCCCGACATAGAAATAGCATGGTTGTGCGAAATTGCCGTACGGGTAATTTCATCCACCCAATCCGTATCAGCTCCATACTGGTCGTATACCGAACCATCCAGAGCGTTATCTTTTACATACTGCCGCCATTCGGAAGCCGTAAATAAATCCGGTTTTTTAGCGATATTCGACATAGCTACATAACCATCGTATGATACGATCGTTTTCGAACCGGAACCTCTTTTCGTGGTAATCAAAATTACCCCGCCAGCCGAACGCGAACCATAGATAGCCGCGGAAGAAGCGTCTTTCAATACGGAAATAGATTCGATATCCTGTGGAGAAACGGTAGACATATCGCCTCCCGGTACACCGTCGATTACAACGAAAGGTCCATTATCTTTCTGAATCGTGGATGTACCTCTCAAACGAATCGTCGGATTACCTCCCACATCACCGGTACCCATATTAATAACCAGACCGGCTACCTTACCTTGCAGCAAGTCGGCTGCATCGCGGGTAACGCCTTTGTTGAAGTTTTCTTCGGAAATGTTCGCTACCGAACCGGTAATCTCGCGACGGGTTTGCGTACCGTAACCGATTGCTACAACCTCGCCCAGGTTAACAACGGAAGGGTCTAATGTAACATCAATGGCGTTACGTCCGTTTACGGTTTCTTCTTTCGTATTATATCCGATAAAGGAAAACTGGAGGACTGCCCTTTGTGAATTACTGATACTTAATGAGTAGTTGCCGTCTAAATCGGTAATCGTACCATTAGTAGTACCTTTTTCAAGAATGTTGGCGCCGATAATGCCTTCGCCAAATTCGTCCAGAATCTTACCTTTTACCGTAAATTGGGCAAAGGCAGCCGTCGCACAAAAACTCATCATCAAAGACAGGACGCCTATCTTTCGAAGAGAGCTAAACGAGTAAAGAACTTTTTTTATCTGTTCCATAAATTGTTGATAAATTTAAAGTTAAACAATATTTCATCCTCACAAAAGTATTGTGTGAATAAATGCAATTGTTAATGTATGTTTTAAAAGTAGGCGAACAGTAAACTATTAGTAATAAGTAAATTTTATTATCGTTTGATTATTTGGTATTTAAATGTATCCTTATCCTTTCTTTTAGTAAATCGGTTTAATTTATTTAGAGTACGCAAGTTTATCTTTGCCATATCATTTTTTTATATATCTTTACATGAAATTTTATAAGATGAAAATGTATTGGTTGATTTTTGTTTTACTAACCGGAGTATTTGAATTATCAGCTATTAATTCTATAGACTCTTTACTGATTGAATTAGACGAAACCCTTCTGAACGGGCATCTTTACATGGAACAGAAAGAGCATCGTTTGAACAGGCTGAAAATACAATTGGAGCAGGAACTGTCACCCGACAAACAATATGATATAACCTACAGGATAATTGATGAGTACAAGAGTTATATGAGCGACTCGGCGCTGGCGTATGTAGACAGGAATATCCGGCTCGCCGGCCGGCAGAACAATATGGCATGGCTGATCCGTGCCAAACTTCAGTATGCATTTGTCTTATCCTCGTCAGGGTTATTTATTGAAGCCGAATCCATTCTGAAAAGTATCCCCCAAAAATCAATGGACAAAGAAATGCTCGTAGACTACTATAAGGGGATGGAATTGCTATACATTAATATAAATATATACCAGGAAGGGAAGCAAATAGCGCTGACTAATTATAAGGAATCAATCAGGGAATACCGGGATTCCGTCTTATATTACCTGCTGGATAATGCGCCCGAACGATTGTTCTACCAATTCTTACTGGCTGATTCCGACAATAAATCCGACAGCGCCCTGGCTTATTTGAAATCTTACCTGACGACATTATACCCCGGGACGCATGAACACGCAAAAAAAATGTATAGCCTTTCCATGCTATATGAAAAAACGGGCGATACGGAACAGCAAATAAAAAGCCTTATTTTAGCCGTTATGTCGGATGTAAAAGACGCCGTTAAGGAAAACAGGGCCTTGCTGGACTTGGCTATCTGGCTATATAACCAGGGAAATATAGACAGGGCTTTCGCTTATATACAATATGCCTTGAACGATGCTAATTTCTATAATGCGCGTTTCCGGTATTTTGAAATATCAAAAGCGCTCCCTGTTATAACTTCCGCCTACCAGCAAGTAAACGTCAAACATAATCATAACCTGAAAATCAAGTTATACATCTTCAGCGCCTTATTTTTCGTAATGCTGCTGCTGGCAGCGCTTATCTATAAGGCAGCGCTCGGAAAGGCAAAGAAAAAACTTAAAGAAACAAACGAGAATTTTGAGGAACTGAATAATAACCTGAATCGCCTGAATCACGAATTGAGCGAAGCAAACCATATTAAGGAAGAATATATCGGGTATTTCATCGACCTGTGTTCCGAATACATCGGTAGCTTGGAAGATTACAGGAAAACAGTATGCAACAAAATTGCAGCCAAACGCTTCGACGAACTTTTAAGGTTTACCAACGCTTCTTCAGACAAAGCAAACGAAATAAAAGAATTATACGCTAATTTCGACAGGGCTTTTCTCAATATTTACCCTGAGTTTATACCTTCCATCAACAAACTGCTGGTAAAAGAAGCCCGTTTCGATATCAAAAAAGGCGACTTGCTGAACACCGAACTCCGGATATTTGCCTTAATCAGGCTTGGCATTACCGATTCGGCCAAAATTGCCTCGTTCCTTCGCTGCTCGCTCCAAACCGTTTACAATTACCGCAGCAAGATTAAGCGGAACAGCCTTGATGAACTGAAAGACATTGAAGAACAAATCAGGAAAATAGGCCTCCCCCACCTCTCTTAACTGTTTGTAAATTTCAGTGGCAAATGCCAGGAATTTCGCGTCCGGCTGCCTGAAAGAAGCCGTTTTACTCATAGTGTTTTTCGTTTAATTAATTCTGCTTTAACAGATTCAGTATTCCTGACCTGTAAATTCTATCTCTCTAATACTAAATGTAAAATTAGTCCCAAACCCTAAATTATTTTAGGTAATAGTTATCTTCATTTTATCAAGGAGTATTTTAGTTGATTTATTCATTTCAGCCAGGACAAAATCATTGGGGATAAATTTTATTATTCTGCTGGATTTAAGATGTTCTATGGCATCATTTATCGAATATTTATGGTTTAGTTTCTGTTTTTTGTTTAAGGGGATATTTTTAAGGGTAAGATATAATTTGTAAATAATCAACATACTCAAATGATTGATAAACATCCATCCATTGAGCGATTCCTCTCTTTGCATATGGGAAACGGATGCGTCCAGTGT
>JAITRG010000047.1 GCA_031288515.1 Tannerellaceae bacterium | reverse complement strand
GAACGGTTACACTCTCTGAATCGGAGTCTACGATGATTGCTGATATATCTTCCATAAAAAACAATATTTGATATGAGATTACAAAAATATAAAATACATCAAATAAAAATTACACCCTTTAAAACTATTAAATATGAGCATGCTTACCCCAGACAAAATTACTGAAATTTTCTATGTGGCAGACGAACTATGCAAGGAATTTGCCAAAGAATTCAAAAAACACTCCCATTCCCCCCGAGTTAAGAGGTAGAGGGTGTGTCAAAAGTCCAATTACAATCTGCAAAAGTTATAGATTGTAAGTTGCGCCCGACTGTACAGGCCATTTATCTTTGTTTTTAGAGATAAAAATGGCTTTTCAGGCAGTATTAGTCCCTATATAATACTGATGAACTTATAATTTGTAACTTTAAAATTATCTAAAGAGACTTTTGACACACCCTCTTTGAGGGATCATACGTCGCAGATCAGGATACATTTCTCTAATGAGGCGATTTTATCGGGTTGTTTCGGAACAAATTCCTGTCCTACGAATCCTTTATATCCGGTACCTGCAATGGCTTTCATGATAGCGGGATAGTATAGTTCCTGCGTTTCGTCGATTTCATTGCGCCCAGGATTGCCGCCGGTATGGATGTGCGAGAAAAATCCGTGATATTTCTGGATATGGTTGATAATATCTCCTTCCATAATCTGCATATGATAAATATCATACAACAGTTTAAAATTCGGCGAGCCTACCCGGCGGCATAATTCGGCCCCCCAAACCGTATGGTCGCACAAATAATCTTTATGCCCGACGCTGTTTAATAATTCCATTGTAAGAACCACCTTGTACTTCTCGGCAATGGGGGTAATGCGTTTCAACCCTTTTTCGCAATTTTCCCAACCTTGTAAATCCGTAACGCCATTGCGCCTGCCGGAGAAACAAATCAGGTTGGTAAGCCCCGCCTCGGCTACCATAGGGATAACCTTTTCATAGCTGGCCGCCAATTCATCGTGCAAGCCGGGGTCGTTAAAACCTCTGTCGATACCCAATCCCGCTCCCTGCGCCATAGCTACGGTAAGGCCATGTTTCTGTACAACCGGCCAATCCTTCGGGTCGAGTAATTCTACCGATTCAATTCCGATACGTTTACAAATTTCGCAAAATTCGTTCAACTCATAATCGCCAAAGCACCATTTGCTGACAGAGTGCCGGATATTCCCTTTCAGTTTGGCCGTTGCACCTGTCAGATTCGTTACGATGGGAGAAGCGTTGGCCACTCCCGATACAGCCGCGGCTGCACTCCCGGCCAACACTGTCTTGATAGCCGTCCTTCTTGTGATGTTTTTCATATAACTCTTTTTATGATTGTCAATAATACCTTCAAAAGTAGACATAATATTCCAAATAAGATGCTAATAAATCCTAATAGGGCGTACGGCAAGCCGTATCGTTCTATTTACATACACGTAGCATTTCCTGCGTCAACTCGTCTGCGCCGGCTGCATCGAACCGTGGCGGTTTTGTCCCGTTAAGCCTTGCGCGGCAATACGCTGTAAGGAAATTTTCCATACGCAGGTCGATGTCTTCGTCGTAGGGTTTGCCCACTCCCAAGTGTTCGGGCCAGCGTTTCGACTGTTCTATATCTGGTAGCGCCGCTGCATAATTGCCTGCTTCTACGTTTTGCAGGGCGCAAAAGAGCCATGCTTTCCGGTACACTTCCCGCCCCTCGTATGCGCCCTCGTTGGGTAGCACGTTCAGCCCGGCCAGAAAACCGGTACATTCGCGGTACTTCTTTGTGAGAAGCATTGCCGTGGCGTATTTCAACCCCAGCCTGTCATTACCCGGATACATGGCCGTGTATTCCTTCGCCGTCGCATACATGGCTTCATACTGCCGTATCTCCTGGTAATAGCGTACCAGAGCGAGTCCCGTCCGCCATGATTTTTCGAGGCATTCGGCATGGAGCAGGTCTTTCAATCGCTCTTCGCCCCTGCGGAAATTCGCCCGCGTCATATAGAACACGGCGTCGCCGGGCGTATCGCCGCATTTGTCCAGCAGGGCGGAGGCTTTGGCGTCGTCGCCCAGAAAAGCGTACAGGATAGCCGTATAATACTTGTTCACCCATTTGTCCGACTGTCCGGCAGCCCATTCCAACGCCGGAACGGTTTCGGCGCGGAAGGGAAAAACCATCCGCACGGAGAGCGAGTCGGCGCGTTCCAGCAACGGACGGTATGCGTCGTCGCCCTGACGGAATAACAGGTATGCATGCCGGTAAAGCGCTATTGGATAGTCGGGCGCCATCGCATACAGCCTCATCGCTTCGTCTTTACAGTCAATGCTTTCGTACCATCCTGCCATCTCCATGAACGTTTCGTGCGGCAGTTCGCAACGGATGTATTTCAGAAACCTGTCCCTGTCTGTACCCGATCCCGTCAGCATATACCGTTCAAAGCGGGCGTAATGGTTCAACGGCTGGCGGCGTCCCATTTGGGCGATGGCTTCGGCAGTTTCGCTCTTCCTGCCCAACTTGCGCAGGATGACGGCTTGCAGTTGTTGTGCCTCGACATTATCGCCGGCGGCAAGGCTTTGCCCGATATATTGCAATGCCTGCGACCAATGCCGCTGTCCGGCGGCTTCCTTTGCCAGACAGGTGTAAGCTGCCATGCGACGCCCCGGCGACAGAGCCGCCGAACGGAAACCGTCAATTGCATCGGCCGTTTTTCCCAGCCGGCTGTTTACTATCCCGTAGAGAAAATTCCCGTCGGGATCGTACGCATTGCCAGACAGGATAAGGCGGGCGCAGGAGTCGGCTTCGGCATAGCGTCCGCGCCAGCAATGGATAAAGCCCAAATCCCGTAGCGCCGGAAGGAAGTACGGTTCCAGCGCCAGCGCCTGTTTCAGCAGCGCCACAGCGTCGGTATAGCGGTTTTCGTTCATTGCCTGCTGCCCCTGCGAATAGAGGCCGTAAGCGGAATAGCGATCGAAGCCGGCAGGCGAAACGACCGGACGCGACAGCTTATTGTCGGCCACCTCTTCAGAATAAACCAACCGGTCGCCGCCCAGCCTTATTGAGAGCGGTTCGTCGGCGTTGGCGGCGATACTCTTCCGCCATGTCTGCAATACATCCAGCGAGAGGCGTTCACGGAATATTTCCCGTTTGCCCGACCACACAGTCAGTTCATCGTCGATGCGTTGCACGGGCGAAAAGCTGATGGACACGCTGTCGCCCGTTCTGACTGCATTGAGAGCGCCCGTTTCGTTTGCCTTCGCCATGCCGCCGGTTTCCTTCACAGGATACCAGTATTCCGTCCACGTGTCGGTGGCATACGGTTCAAATGCATACTGCTTGAACGGCGTGTACCCGCTTTCCGTCACGGCCTGATTGTAGAGACGCCCGGACTGCAATTCAACGTATTGCCCGTCGGTATCGGTCAACAGGTCTTCCCATATCATGCCCGACCGCGACAGTCCCCACAGAAAGATTTTCATGCCCAGCTTTTCGTCAAACGGGGAATAGTGTACCGAACCGAAACGCTCATCTGCATAATAGGCTCCGTAAAAACCGTTGAAGTTCCCCATCACGTGCATCGACTTGGCTCCGCCAAAGGTATGTGCGGCATAGCGCGACAGGTCGCGCCCCTGTTCGTCGAGCGGCCACGAATGTACGTCTCCCTCATGTCCGAGATAGTACTGGCCGGGAAAAATAAACGACAAATCGTCTGCCGCCCTGTATCCTGCGTTCATCCAGTGATAGTATGGGCGCGGAAAAGGCGTGGCGTTGCTCCATGTGACGGAGGTGGCGAAACAGGCTTTGTCGGGGGGGAGATTGATTTCCACCTGCCACCGGGTACGTGTAATCATGTCAAAAGCCGATACGAAGCAACTGACGCTTCCGTCGTCGTTTTTCCGCGTGTCGTAATCGACGGGCGAGGCAGTGGTGGGCGCATGGCCGATGACGCCGAAGTTCATTTCGATACCGCCCGACGTCCAGGGCCCACGCATGGCAATATTCCGGAACTTGACGGCATGGTTGAAGTATATAAACTCCCGCCCCGTGCTTTTCTCCACCGCTCCCCATACTTTACCGCCGATAGCCGGAATGACGGTAAGCCTGATATAGTCGTTTTCCAACGTTACCGTTTCCCATTTTTGAGGCTGCCCTTCATACGCATAACCATCGAACTTAAAGTACGGATAAAACGAACTCTCCGGATGAGCCACCGGATCGGGATCGCCATACGGATAGGTGGTTAACTCGACAGTTTCTTCCCTGACTGCGGCCTGTTTCCCGCAGGAAACAAGCCATACTAATGCTGCGATTACAAAAAAATACTTCATAACTAACAGGTGTGTTTCATAATTTCCCTAAAAATAAGGAACATGCAAAATTAAGTGTTTTATAAAACAGCAATCGTATAAATTTCTTATTTTTACATAAAATTCTACTATGATAATACGGAATCAGGTGGCGATCTAAAAAGTATGCTCATTTAAACCTGAGTTCGACTTAATTTTCCGATCCCTTTGCGTAACTCCGTGTCTTCTGTGTGTCATAATTGTTAGTAAGAGGCATTTGTTCCGAAATAAAAAAACAGATTATTTTGCAGGGTTATTGATTATTTATATATTTGCAACCGATTATAGAGAAGATGAGGAGGGGGCGGGCAGTCCCCTTCTTTTGTTCAGACAAATGTGAATTATGATTGAACGGGAGAAAATAGTCCGACTTGTAGAAGACAAATTAACGGCATCGGATAACTATCTGGTGGATGTAATTGTTAAACCGGGGAATCTCATCGTGGTTGAGATTGATAGCGACCGGGCGGTGGGTATAGACGATTGCGTGGAGCTGAGCCGCTATCTGGAATCGCATCTTAACCGGGAGGAGGAGGATTTTGAATTGGAAGTAGGTTCGGCCGGCATAACTTCGCCGTTTAAGACGCTCAGGCAATACATTAAAAATGCAGGCAACGAGGTGGAGGTGTTGCTGAAAAGCGGCGTAAAATTGACGGGAATATTGAAATCCGCCGATGAAAAGGGCATTACGCTTTCTGTTGAGAAGAAAGTGAAGCCCGAAGGAGCCAAACGGAAGGTAACCATTGAAGAAGAGCAATGGTATACCTGTGACGAGATAAAATATACGAAGTATTTAATAAGATTTAAGTAAGAAAAAAAGGATATGGCCAAAAGAGAGGAAATAGTCAGTATGATTGACACCCTTGCGGAGTTCAAGGAATTAAAGAATATTGATAAAGAAACAATGATTAGCGTATTGGAGGATTCGTTCCGCACTGTAATCGCTAAGATGTTCGGTACGGATGAAAATTATGACGTGATTATCAACCCGGAAAAAGGGGATTTTGAGATATGGAGAAACCGTGTGGCCGTAGCTGATAATGAACTTGAAAACCCTAACCGGCAAATTTCATTAACGGAAGCCCGCAAAATTGACCCGGACAGTGAGATAGGAGAGGAAATTACGGATGAAGTACATTTTGCTAAATTCGGCCGTCGCGCCATCTTAAACCTGCGCCAAACATTAGCTTCCAAGATTCTTGATTTACAGAAAGACGGCTTATTTACGAAGTATAAAGAAAAAATCGGCCAGATTATAGCGGCTGACGTTTATCAGGTTTGGAAGAAAGAGATACTTTTGCTGGACGATGAAGGCAATGAGCTGCTACTCCCTAAGCCGGAGCAGATTCCTACGGATTTTTACCGTAAAGGGGAAACCGTCCGGGCCATTGTGCAGAAAGTGGATAGTATCAATAATAATCCGAAAATTACTCTTTCTCGAACAGATAAAGTATTTTTGCAGCGATTATTTGAGTTGGAAGTTCCGGAAATCCACGACGGGTTAATTACTATTAAGGCAATTGCCCGCATTCCCGGAGAAAGAGCCAAAGTGGCCGTCGAATCGTATGACGACCGGATAGACCCGGTAGGCGCTTGTGTGGGAATGAAAGGTTCGCGCATACACGGTATCGTTCGCGAGTTGAGGAACGAGAATATCGATGTGATTAATTATACGGCTAATGTGGCATTGTTTATACAACGCGCTTTAAGCCCTGCAAAAATATCCTCTATACGCGTCAATGAGGAAGAACGCAAAGCAGAGGTGTATCTTCGTCCCGAAGAAGTATCGCTGGCCATTGGGAAAGGCGGATTGAATATTAAGCTGGCCTGTATGCTGACGGAGTATGCAATAGACGTATTCCGTGATATAGACAATGCGGATGAAGAGGATATCTACCTGGATGAGTTCTCTGATGAAATTGACAGTTGGGTAATTGATGCGCTGAAAAATATAGGTTGCTATACGGCGAAGAATGTGTTGGCCCTGAGCCGTGAAGAAATTATCGAGCGTGCCGACCTTGAAGAACAAACAGTGGATGACGTGCTGGGTATATTGTCTGCCGAGTTTGAAGATGATGAGACTAATGACTAAAAAAGTATTACGACAAAGTTGGATATGCCTGTAAAATTAAAAGAAGTAATAAGAAATTTAAATGTGGGGCTTTCTACGGTGGTGGACTTTCTTCAAAAGAATGGGCATACGGTGGAGAGTAATCCCAATACGAGAATTAGTGAAGAGCAACTTACTTTGCTCGTAAAAGAATTCGGGAAGGATTTATCGCCGCAAGAACGTGACCGCTTCTTTCACAGGCCTAAGGTTGTGGAAGCGCCTCCCCCTAAACCGGAGATAGAGAAAGAAAAGGAGCCGGAAGAAATCAAAACGGAAATTCCTGAAGAATTTAAACCGAAAATTGTTACAAAAGGGAAAATAGAACTGGACAGGCCGAAGAAAGCGATATCTCCTTCCGTCGTGGAAGAACACCCCATAGAGGAAAAGCCTGAAAAAGCGGTCGAAGTTCCGGAAGTTCCAATCTTTCCAGATGAAAAGATTGAGCCTGTTGAGGTAAAAGAGACAACTCCCATTGAAGTAAATAAAGAAATTGTGAAAGAAAAAGAATCTAAAGAGCTTCCCGAACCGGTCGTTACAAGTGTAGCGACAAAAGAAAAAGAAGAAGAATCCGGCGGGGAAGTAGAACCTGGCTTGGTTGAACCCGGAAATGAAAAAGCGGACAACACACCCTTCCGGATTAATACGCCGAAAATCAAATCGAATATTAAGGTTACAGGGAAAATAGATCTTTCTGCAATTAACCAGTCTACCCGTCCTAAAAAGAAAACGAAAGAAGAACGGAAGAAAGAGCGGAATGAAAAGCGGGAAAAACTTAACGCAAACAAGCCTGCCCAGGCAGCCGCCCAACCGTTTAAAGGGCCTAAGGATGGCGCGAAACCGGGAGCTCCCGTAAAGCCGCCGTCCGAAAGCGGGGAAACAGATAAAGATGGGAAAAAGAAACGGAAACGGATAAAGAAAGACCGTGTCGATATTAATAATACGCCCGGAACTAACTTCTCCCGCGCACATCGTGACGACCGTGGTAAAAACCGCTTGCGTAAACCTGTGAAAGCGGAGATCAATGAAGAGGATGTTCAAAAACAAATAAAAGAAACGCTTGCCCGCCTTACCCATAAAGGAAGTAAAAGCAGCAAGGGCGCCAAATACCGCCGTGATAAACGCGACGCCGCCTTACAGCGCGAACACGATCTGATGGAGTTGGAAGAACAGGAAAGCAAGGTGTTAAAGCTAACGGAGTTTGTTACGGCAAACGACTTGGCGAATATGATGAATATCCCGGTTACGCAGGTGATTGCCACCTGCATGAGTATTGGCATCATGGTTTCTATTAATCAACGCTTAGACGCTGAAACAATTAATATTGTAGCGGAAGAATTTGGTTTCAGAACAGAGTACGTCAGTGCTGAAGTGGTGGAAGCTATTAAAACAGACGAAACCGACAACGAGGAAGATTGGGTTTCCCGCCCGCCTATCGTAACGGTGATGGGGCACGTTGACCATGGAAAGACTTCCTTACTCGATAATATCCGTAATGCAAACGTTATTGCCGGAGAAGCCGGAGGAATTACCCAGCATATAGGCGCGTATAATGTAAAATTACAAAGCGGACGCCGGATTACATTCTTGGATACGCCGGGACACGAAGCGTTTACCGCTATGCGTGCACGTGGCGCGAAAGTCACAGACCTTGCCATTATTATTGTGGCAGCCGATGATAATGTGATGCCGCAAACCGTTGAGGCGATCAATCATGCTTCGGCAGCAGGCGTACCCATTGTATTTGCTATTAACAAAGTGGATAAATCAAATGCCAATCCTGAAAAAATCAAGGAAGAACTTGCCGTCATGAATTATTTGGTGGAAGACTGGGGCGGTAAATACCAAAGCCAGGAAATCTCGGCAAAAAAAGGGATTGGGGTAGAAGAACTGTTGGAAAAGGTATTGCTCGAAGCCGATATACTTGAATTGAAAGCCAATCCTAAACTGAGAGCGACCGGTTCGATTATCGAATCGTCTTTAGATAAGGGACGTGGGTATGTAGCTACGGTACTTGTGGAGAACGGAACATTAAAAACAGGCGACGTAGTGCTTGCCGGCACGCATTTTGGCCGTATTAAGGCCATGTTTAACGAACGTAACCAGCGGAAAGATACAGCCGGCCCTTCGGAACCCGTGTTGATTTTAGGTTTGAACGGCGCACCGCAGGCAGGCGATACATTTAATGTATTGGAGACAGACCAGGAAGCGCGTGAAATAGCCGGTCGCCGTGAACAGTTACAACGTGAATTGGGATTACGTACGCAGAAAATGTTGACGCTTGATGATATAGGGCGCCGTATAGCCGTAGGTAACTTCCAGGAACTGAATGTGATTGTAAAAGGCGACGTGGATGGTTCCGTAGAGGCGCTATCCGACTCGCTGATACGCCTTTCTACCGAACAGATACAGGTAAATGTCATACATAAAGCCGTAGGGCAGATTTCCGAGTCGGACGTTGTCCTGGCTGCTGCTTCCGATGCTATCATTATAGGTTTCCAGGTACGCCCTTCACAGTCTGCCCGGCGATTGGCGGAGAAAGACGGAGTGGAAATACGTTTATACTCTATTATTTATGATGCGATAGAGGAAGTGAAGAGCGCCATGGAAGGTATGCTTGCCCCGGAAGTGAAAGAAGAAATTACGGCCCTTGTAGAGGTGCGCGAAGTATTCAAAATCACAAAAGTGGGCACGGTTGCCGGATGTATGGTGAAGGAAGGTAAAATGAAGCGAAACAATAAAATCCGCTTGATTCGTGATGGTATTGTGATCTATGCCGGAGATTTGGGATCGTTGAAGCGTTTTAAAGAAGATGTGAAAGAAGTTGCCTTTGGATATGAATGCGGATTAAATATTACCGGATATAATGATATTAAAATAGGCGATATGATTGAAGCCTATGAGGAGATAGAAGTAAAAAAAACTTTATAAGAGATGGGAATGAACTGGTTAGACATTGTTTTGGTATGTCTGGCTGCCATAGGATTAATGAAAGGCCTGTTTGATGGAGTTATCAAACAGGTTGTTTCGCTTATAGCCTTGGTGATAGCTATATCCTTATGTGGAAAAGTAGCTGTCCTGCTAAAAGTATATATCCTCTCTTTGGGATGGTTCTCCGAACAAAATGTTATGATTCTTAGCTATATCTTAGGATTTCTTTTACTTATGGGAGTCGTATTATTGGCAGGCATAGTTGCACATAAGATAATTGGCGTTACGCCTTTAAGCGTGTTAAACCATATGGCCGGCGGACTGTTCGGCTTACTGCTAATGATTATTTTTATCAGCCTGTTCTTGAATTTGATTGAGATTGTGGACAGAGATTCGGCGCTGATTCATTTGGAAACGAAAGTGGAGTCGCGGTTTTATGATCCCGTTAAGCGGATTATCCCAACTGTTTATCCCTCCGGTTTTTTTTCCATAGAGGAATAAATGTTTTTATAGTAACGTCATTATGCAAGATTCAAATAAAATTATCGATGAAGTAACAAGTAGCGATTATAAATACGGATTTGTTACCGATATTGATACGGAAACGATACATGGAGGGTTAGATGAAGAGATTGTCCGTATCATATCTGCTAAAAAAAATGAACCTGAGTGGTTGCTGGAATTCAGATTAAAAGCATACCGTCATTGGCTGACAATGGAAATGCCTGTCTGGCCGCATTTAACGATTCCGCCGATTAATTACCAGGATATCATTTATTATGCGGCGCCTAAGAAAAAAGAAGGCCCGAAAAACCTGGACGAAGTAGATACGGAATTACTTAAAACATTTGATAAGTTAGGTATCCCGTTACAGGAGCAAAAGCATTTAGTCGGCATGGCCGTGGATGCTGTGATGGATAGCGTATCCGTAAAGACGACTTTTAAGGATGTGTTGGCCGAGAAAGGAATCATCTTTTCTTCCTTTAGCGAGGCTGTGCAACATCATCCTGATTTGATTCGGAAATATATGGGAAGTGTGGTTAGTTACCGCGACAACTTCTTCGCCGCGTTAAACTCGGCTGTTTTTTCGGATGGTTCCTTTGTTTATATACCCAAAGGAGTGCGTTGCCCGATGGAATTAAGTACTTATTTTCGTATAAATGCAAAGAATACCGGGCAATTTGAACGGACGCTTATTGTTGCGGATGATGAATCATATGTTAGTTATCTGGAAGGATGTACGGCTCCTGTGCGTGACGAAAACCAGCTTCATGCGGCAATCGTCGAAATTATTGCTAAAGAACAGGCTGAAGTGAAATATTCCACCGTGCAAAATTGGTATCCGGGCGATAAGGAAGGGAAAGGGGGTATCTATAATTTTGTTACCAAACGGGGCCTTTGTAAAGGACAGGGAAGTAAAATTTCCTGGACACAGGTTGAAACGGGCTCTGCCATCACCTGGAAATATCCCAGTTGTATTCTTGCCGGAGATGATTCGACAGGAGAGTTTTATTCGGTCGCCGTAACAAATAATCATCAACAGGCAGATACCGGAACCAAAATGATTCATCTTGGCAAAAATACCAGAAGCCGGATTGTGTCGAAAGGTATTTCTGCCGGATTTAGTCAAAATAGCTACCGGGGCCTGGTGAAAGTGTCTCCCCGCGCGGAAGGGGCGCGGAATCATAGCCAGTGCGACAGTTTATTGCTCAGCTCTGCCTGTGGCGCGCATACGTTTCCTTATGCGGATATACAGAATGAAACGGCCATTATGGAACATGAAGCTACCACCAGTAAAATTAGCGAAGAACAATTGTTTTATTGTAATCAGCGGGGAATATCCACAGAAGAAGCGATAGGATTAATTGTGAATGGCTACGCGAAAGAAGTAATGAATAAATTACCGATGGAGTTTGCCGTGGAAGCTCAGAAGCTATTGTCTGTTTCATTGGAAGGGAGTGTAGGATAAATAGGATAATTAACATGAAGAGTTAATAAGATGTTGTTGGAAATAAAAAACTTACATGCCGGTATAAACGGCAAAGAGATATTAAAAGGAATCAACCTCTCTATAAATAAAGGGGAAATTCATGCCATTATGGGGCCGAATGGTTCCGGTAAAAGTACGCTAAGCAGTGTGTTGACGGGCCATCCTGATTTTGAAGTTACGGAAGGAACCGTCTTTTATGAGGGGAAAGACTTACTTGAACTTTCCCCGGAAGACAGAAGCAGGGAAGGGATATTCCTCAGTTTCCAGTATCCGGTAGAGATACCGGGCGTAAGTATGGTGAACTTTATGCGTGCGGCAGTGAATGAACATCGCAAATATAACAGTCTCGAACCTGTTTCGGCTACAGACTTTCTAAAGCTGATGCGGGAGAAACGGGCGATTGTAGATATGGATAGCAAACTTACCGGACGTAGCGTAAATGAGGGATTTTCCGGAGGAGAAAAAAAACGGAATGAGATTTTCCAGATGGCTATGCTGGAGCCGAAGCTGGCTATTCTCGACGAAACGGACAGCGGTTTGGATATAGACGCTTTACGTATTGTGGCTAACGGAGTAAATACCTTACGAACGCCCGAGAATACAACAATTGTTATCACCCATTATCAGCGATTGCTGGATTATATCAAACCGGATGTCGTACATGTACTGTATAAGGGGCGTATCATTAAAACGGGAGGCCCTGAATTAGCGTTGAAATTAGAAAAGAAAGGCTATGACTGGTTAAAAACCGAAGCGGCAGAAGACCTATGAAAGCAGAACAACAATATATTGATTTATTTACGCAATACGAAACACTGATACGAAACCATTCGTCGGAAGTATTGAATAAATACCGGGCAAGCGCTTTTGCAGACTTTGAACGCTTGGGTTTTCCTTCGATAAAACATGAAGACTATAAGTATACGGATGTTGCGCAGGCTTTTGCCCCTGATTACGGTATTAACCTTAACAGAATTGATGTGCCGGTGAACCCGTATGACGTATTTCGTTGTGATGTGCCTAATCTGAGCACAGCGCTTTATTTTATTGTGAATGATTCTTTTTGTGATAAAGTAAAGCCTAATGTGAAGTTGCCGGAAGGAGTATATGCCGGAGGATTGAAGGCTTTCTCCGAACAAAATCCGGCTATTGCCGAACGTTATTATGGGAAAGCGGCGTCTGGCGGAAAGGATGGCATAATCGCCTTGAATACGATGCTGGCGCAGGATGGATTCGTTATTTATGTGCCGGAAGGAGTGGTGGTGGAAAAACCGGTGCAATTAGTCAATATCTTCCGTAGCGATGTAGACACTATGGCAAACCGCCGGATATTGGCGATTATGGAGCCTCATTCGCAAGCCAGATTATTAGTATGCGACCATAGTATAGATGATGTAAAGTTCCTGGCTACAGAAGTGGTTGAAGTCTTTGCAGGAGAAAACGCCTGTTTTGATTTGTATGACCTGGAAGAAAGTA
>JAITRG010000283.1 GCA_031288515.1 Tannerellaceae bacterium | reverse complement strand
GTTTTGTTAAGTCCATAGTTGGTTTTTTTGATTATTCATTAAAGAAATTGTTTACGTCATCGTATACAAACTCATCGCCGCTTCCGGGATGATTGTCTTTGCCTTCTCCGTTATTGGCGGGAACTCCCGGACGGGATTCGATCAAAGCCTTTACGGCCGCAATCTTTGCCGCATTGTCCTGAGCGTCTTTAACGGTATTGTCCAGTCCGTTCAGTCCTGTAATAACAGATTCCAGGTCATTTTTTGCCGCGTCACGTTCACTGCAGGCGCTGGTAAGAGCGGTTGCGTTAGCCGTTTTTTCTTCTTCGGCTTTTTTCAAAGCATCATTAAGAGCCGTCAGTTGAGCCAGGGAGACAGCGACGGTTTCGTTTTTCACTTCGAAGCCGTCGACGCCGACGGTTTTGTTAAGGAATTGGAAATCTTTGTTCATAAAATCGGTTTTATGGTTTTTAGGAAAAATGTTTTTAAGCGTACCTGTCAGTTCCGACAGGGCAGACATGATCGCGTTTTCTTCGGGTTCCTCATTCTCCGTTTCAGCGAACGGGAGAGGAATACCGTTTGCGGAAAAGATAGCGGCCAGGTCGTTAGAGACAGCCGGTTTCTTTTTGCATTTGGATTCTGTTACCTTATCGACAAATCCGGCGTTTACAGCCTCTTCGGCGGTGAGCCATTTAGCTTCTTTCATCATGGTAAGGATTTCGGCGACAGGTTTCCCGGATTTGTCTGCAAAACATTTGGCGAGCGTCAGCGTAGTGGCTTCCGCCGTTTTCTTTTGCTTTTGCATTTCTTTTATCGCGTCCTCTATCTGGTCATCATTCATGGTTCCCCAGTTAGATACCCACACGGTGGCTTTGTGAATGAGGAACAGCGAATCCGAATTAATGATTGATTCTTTGGCATACAGTCCAAAGAGCGTTGCCGCCGAAGCGTTGAAAGAAATATACTCGACCGTGATATCGCCATGTTCGGCAATTTGATTGCAGATATTAAGCGCTTCATTTACGTCTCCGCCATAACTGTTCACTTTTACCCTGACCGGGCCTGAATCGCAATTTTTCAGCATATACATGAAGTAAGCGGAGCTGTAAGAATATCTGTCGATAGAACCGTTAACAGTAATGAGGTTTTTGGCCATTGTCGTTTTTTACGGCAAGTATCGGCATAAAAAAAGCCTTTCAAAAGGACGTTGAAAGGCTTTGATAGATTGAAAATTACGTTTTCAGAAAGGATGTTCCGCCAGAATGATGGCCGGATACTGGTCCGTACATTTGAACTCGAAGGCCGTCCCTTTCAGCGCCGCCCGTCCTTTACCTGTAGACGTTTGGTATTCAAATATCATCCTGACGTTGTTACTTCCCGCCAGAAGGCACATGCCATCTATATCTTTGGTCATCACCAGCCAGGCGCCGTTTCTTAATTTCTCGACTGTCTCCGAATTGTCTCCGGTAATACCATAGATAAAACCGGAGACAATGATTTCATAGAGGTCTCCGGAGTCGGATTCCTGCCGTTCTTCGGAAAAATCAAAGCGGGAATAAAGGCAGGGGATACAGATCACGCCGCCGGTAGCGTATAATTCCAATTTTCTGCCTCCGGACGAAGTGTAGCCGGTTTGCTTGTATGCACTTTCCGGAATGGCATAAATATAGCTTAATCCGCCGGTATTGTCTAAAGGGTATTCAATGGTCTTCATAGATACGTTTTGCCTGTTGGGTGATTGTCCGGTTTCTGGACAGTTGGGACAAAATTATTTCTGTAATTTTTTGTTCCATCAAAAGATTCTTTTCCTGAGAAAAGATATTATTTCGCTGACAGTCTTTGTACATGGATTCGGCTTTCCAGATATGTTCGGGATAACCGAACCGCTCCTGAAAATATTTCACCGTATCAATAGCCGGCATGCCGTAAAAATATTGCGCGGAACACCAGGAACGCATTAACATTCGCACTTTCTGTTCGAAATGCCGGTTGATATCCATTATAGCCTGATTGCTCAGGAAATCGCCATAATGATTATAATCGGTTTCATTCAGATAAAAAGTTACAGTGTCCGAATAGATATCCTTATTGACAGGCCTGTATTGAAGAGACGTATCTTTCTTCTGAAGCATCAGGCGGATTAAGCTCATTATTGCCTTATCCCGGTAAAAGCGTACCGGGTTTCCGTAATTTTGTTCAATGAATAAACGAACATAAGGTTTGGATGGGAAGGTTACTGAAAAATTAAATGCCATAGAATAATGTTTTTTTAAAATGCTTTTCGTTTATTTTTGCGACCTACCGACCTACAGACCTACAAGAATGTAAACCGATAATCAAAGATAGTGATTTTTAGCTAATTATAAAAGTACATCTTTAAAAAAAAGCTGTAGGTAGGCCTCCTACACGACCTACAAAGGCCCTTTTTCGCCTCTTTTTGTAGGTTTCAGCAAAAAAATATCCCGTTTCCTGAAAAACAGCAAACACCTGCACGACCTACACCGACCTACAGACCTACAGAAACACGGCCTGCGCACTATATATATAATTTTTTTACTAAATAATTGATATATATAATATTAAGTGTTCGTTATTTTTGAAAGATTTCGCGCTTGTAGGTCGGTAGGTCGGTAGGTCGGTGTTTTTGGAAAATATTTTTTCGAAAACGCACATTGTTATAATCGCTATTTTTTATGATGGAGGGGGGTACGGGGGGATGGAAAAGGGAAGGGTAGTTCCGATTCACAGAACTACCCTCAGGCAAATGAAAAGAAAAAGAATACTCCCGCCGCTAAAACGGAAGATCGTTGCCGCCGGTTATCGGTTGTTGCGTCATGTTCACCTCCCCGGCGTCCGGTCCGGCGGGAATACTCTCTTCGCTACGTTCCAGGTCGATATCAAAGTAACTGCGGAAGGCGTCATAGTTAAGGGCGATACAGCTGGTGGTAATCGTCTTATTCTCCATGATGCGTATCATGGCATTATCAACCTCTCCGGAGTTCTTTATATCCCCTTTCGGAACCTCCTTCACCTCCCGCCATTTAAAACGGCGCGAGTTGACGACGCCGATATAGGATGGATTAGAGCGTATGTTCGCCTCGATGGTGGAGAGCGTAGCGTCTTCGTCGTTGAATGAAGACCGGCAGTAAAGCGCATGTATCGGGGCAAGGCGCAGGAACAACACTTTGGTATGCGCCGGCGATAAGACAAACTCCTGGCGTTCGTTGCCGGAAAGTTTCAGGGTAAGTTTTTCCGGCCGGTCTATGCCGTAGTCGCGGCCTTCGATAATTGTTTTTGTGTTTATCATCACTTCGAACGCTTTGAAGAATCCGGCGAGCTTATCGGTATGCGATATCATTTCTACCTGTTCAATCACCTTTTTGGTGGCGATTCTGTAAAAGTTGCCGTATGTGAACGGCAACTTCAAGTGCGGCGCATGCTCTTCCAGAAGTTTACACGTAGACAGGAAAAGTGAAACGGTATTGATGATACGTACCATATCCCCGGATTTGTTGGAACCGATAAGAACGGATGCCGTAAGGTCTTTATTTATGGCCCGCTGGTATTTTTTGAAATGTTCGCGCACGATGGACCGGAGCTTCAGTATTTCAAAAAGGATATTGCTCAGTCCGTGTTTTTCCTGTTCTTTGAGTTCCTGAAACAGCGCTTTTTCTTCCTCTGTATAACCGTCTTTTTTAGGCACCTCGCAGATAACGACACGGTTCATCAGGGCGTTGTCATCTTTCTGGGGCGTTTCCTGTCCGAGAATGACGACAGGGCTGTACACTTTGCTGATTTCAATATCGCGCGAGCCGGTACCTTTACGCTTTTGTTTGCCGTCTCCATCGTAGGTAACGGATTTCAGGCCCTGAAACTTGGCGTCGGAGATGGTATTATTATTGTATTCTTCCAGTACCTGGGGAACATCCCGGAAACCTTCCATGAGCGTAAAAAAAGCGGCGTCCGTGCCATTGGTCAGGTTAAAGCTGGGCGCCTCCGGCGAGATATAGAGCGAACGGATGGAGATAGCCAGTTGCGTCTTACCCGACATGGTAGGCCCCATAAAAAAAAGCGCGGTAAACAACCGGTCTATGGCGTGGATATCCGACCGGAAGGCACACATGACGGCATAAATCAAGGCCCATTTCCCATTGTCGTTCGTTTTATATACCTCGTCCATGAGCGAGGCCCACTTCTCAAAAGGGCAACGATGTTTTTCCGGGATATCCCTGTAGATAAAGTACCGGTGTTGCTCGAAGCGGTCGTTATCCTTGCGCATGTTGGCGTATATTTTGCTGAATGCCGGCGCGTAATAATTCACCCCCTTATGCGTGGTAACGCCTATTTCCGTCACTTCATCAAACCGGTGTACGCCATCTACCTCGTGGAATATCCCGTTACTGAATGCGTAGAAGTTTTCGGCTTGCTGGCCATACGTCTTTAGCTCTTCGCAGGTGATGTACTTGTACGACATAGCCTGCCGGATTTTTTTGAAGTGTTTTACCTCCCCGTTTTCAAAGTTTAAGGCCTCTTCATTTAAG
>JAITRG010000235.1 GCA_031288515.1 Tannerellaceae bacterium | reverse complement strand
AGTCCTGTTTCAACCGGGCCGAAACCACTTGCAGGTTGCTCCCGTATTGTTCCGGAAGACCTTTCGCATTAAAGTAAATATAATTCCGGATGCTCTCCACACCGGCAGCCAGGGTGGTGTACGTGGATCCCAAATGGATTTCTCCTCCGGCATACAACTGCTGGGTGTTATCCAGCGTCCGGGTATAGGGGTCCCACCAAAAGTAACGCGAATGGTGATAGCGCTGGGAAAAAGCCGGGGTTACGTTTCTCAGATAACCATTGGCTTTGATGGAGGCTTCTTTGTTCCACAGGGTAAAAGCAGTTTGCAAATCGCCGGTTGCGCGGAACTCTCCCAAATCGCTTCCGATCATACAGAGTTCACCGCGGGCGTTGTACGTGAGCACGGCTCCTCTTTTCTTCGACAAATCTACTCCCAGGTACATGGAAAGCTCGTCGTGTGTTTCGGAGCGCGGATAATCTAAGGAAGAAGGTTGGGGATTCTCTCCACTGCCGTTTATTTCATCATACATAAGGCCGGGGATGCGTGCCGGAAGCTGGAATCTTCTTTTCTCCAGGGTGGCAAAGGCTGCAAGACCGAATTTAACCCAATCCTGGAATCCTTCCCGCAAAGACAAGGCTATGGTATTCTTCAGGTTCCAGGCGGAGGCTACGTCGTTCAGGGTTTCGTCGATACCGTATACATAGTTCAATCGTTGCAGGTTGGGGTTATAGTTTCCTTCCGGATCGGCGGGGATCAGGTAGCGGCTGTCGATGGTAGCCTGGGGCATCTCTGTGATAAAGCGCCGGCTGTTGTCTTCGTATTCAAAGGTGTGGATGAGGCTGGAAACGGGGACAAACATCTCCGGTTGGTTTCCTTCTTCGTCGGGTTCTCCGATATTCTTTGTAAAGCCTAAATTGTAGCGGTGCGACACATAGTATTGTTTGCCCCGTACGCGGTTCCAGGTATCGTAGTATCGAACGGGGTATTCTCGTCTCTGCGGAGGTTGGCGACCTACGGTAAATTCTTCTATGTGCGTAATGTAGCGGTCGTTTTCCAATCCTCCGTTTTCAAAATTCACAAAATTATAGTTGCTCAGGTAGGCATTCAGTTCGTAGCGGTCGGATCGGTAACTGCCGAATACGCGATAGCTTAGAAGTTTATTTCCGTTGGCCCAGTATTGTCCCCGGCCGTAGATATAATCCATCTCTGCTCCCACGTTTATTTTCTTGCCGAAATTCCAGGTAATCACACCTTTCAATTGGTCTTCTCTTCTTAGGGAGGAGCCGGCCTGGTTGAACATGACGTGCGTATAGGGGAGTTTGGTGTCGTAATAGTACGCATTCTCCGGTGTTGTGATGTAGTAATCGTAGGCGTCGGCATACATAAAATCACGGGCTTCCTTACGTTCCGAAAATATTTTTGTCTGAGCCGGAGAACCCACATTGGCCAAATAACCTACGGCAAGCGATTTGCCTTCCACTAAGGTAGAGTTCCCAAAGTTCAGGCGATCCGTATCCATAGGAGCCACGTAGGAATCGCCAATGGAGCGGGTCAGACGGTAGGCGGTGATGCGTTTATCTTTTAAGGCCAGGCTGTCGGCAAGCAATAAACTATCCGGCACGTCGTGTTGGGAAGAAGAGAGGTTGGACAACGAAAAGCTGCCTCGCGTTCCGCGATCTTGGGAAGACACCGCAGCAAAAACATGGAAGAAAACAAGTATGTAAAGATAACGCTTCATCCTGCCTGCATCTTATTACCGCTCACAAACAATCTCCATCCCTTTCTTAATGGCCGCTTCGTTCAGGGGGATTAACTTATGATGACGCTCCGGCAGAGATTTTTTTAATCCCAGAAGTACGTTTTCCAATTTCACCATCGGGACTATTTTCAGCAGTCCACCTAACAGGAGCATATTGAATGCCTTTTCGTTCTTCATTTCCGTGGCGGTGTCCATGGCGTCTACCCGGTAAACGCGGATGTCTTTTCGTTGGATTTCGCCGTGTATGCCATAGCCGTCATAAAGAAGGACGCCGCCAGGTTTTACTTTGCTCTCAAACTTATCCAAGGAGGGTTGATTCAGGATGATGGCGATGTCGTACTCGTTCAGTATGGGAGAACTAATGGCCTTGTCGCTCAGGATGACCGTTACGTTGGCTGTGCCTCCCCGTTGTTCCGGGCCGTAGGAGGGCATCCAACTGACTTCTTTGCCTTCCATCAAGCCGGAATAGGCCAGTATTTTTCCCATGGATAAAACCCCTTGCCCGCCGAACCCGGCTATAATTATTTCGTGTTTCATGCTGTTTGTTTTTTTATTCAACGTTTTTCAAGTCGCCTAAAGGGTAGAATGGAAACATGTGGGCTTCCATCCATTGGTTGGATTGTCCGGGAGTCATTTTCCAACCGGAAGAACAGGTGGAAACAAATTCTACGACAGAGGCGCCCTTCCCTGTCATGGAGTTTTCGAAGGCTTTCCGAAGTGTTTTCTTCGATTTCCTCACAGCGGCGGCCGTATGTACGCTTTGGCGGGTCACCAGGCAGGTTCCTTCCAATTGCGCCAGCAGATCGGCGATTTTCAGCGGATAACCGTTCAGCGCCACGTCGCGTCCGTAAGGGCAGGTGGACGAGGGCATGCCTTCCAGGGTGGTAGGTGCCATTTGTCCGCCCGTCATGCCGTAGATAGCGTTGTTAACAAAGACTATCACTATATTCTCGCCACGATTGGCGGCATGAATTGTTTCGGCTGTTCCGATGGCGGCCAGATCACCGTCGCCCTGGTAGGTGAAGATCATTTTCTCGCGGTTGAGGCGTTTCAGGGCGGTGGCTACGGCCGGTGCGCGTCCGTGGGCGGCTTCCACCCAGTCTATATCTATATAATTGTAGGCAAACACGGCGCATCCTACGGGCGATACGCCGATGGTTTGTTCTTCCATTCCCATATCGGCTATGACTTCCGCTATCAGTTTGTGTATAACGCCGTGACTGCATCCCGGGCAATAGTGCATCGCGACGTCGTTCATTAATGCGGGCTTCGTATATACGAGGTTTTCCGGCTTTATTATTTCGGTAAGTTCCATCAATTTATTCGTTACTTAAAAAAGCGAAGCGCGTACTGTAGCAGTCGGAATCCGACGGCTATACCGCCTATAATCAAAAACACTGTGCGGTCTTTTACCGCAAAATAACATATACCGGCGGCTACGGCCATCAGGATAAATATCAACGACAAGATTTCGTCTGTTTTACTTCCGCGCATCATGGTTTATATTTGTTTTTAGGTTTATGCTGTTACTATTTTTTCTTTTAATGCTGTGAGTATTTCGTTGGGTGTGAATACCACGCCGCCTAAGCGTCCGAAGTGTTCCACTTTTACTCTTCCGTTTACGGCCAGGCGAACGTCTTCCACCATCTGCCCGGCATTCAGTTCTACGGACAACATGCCTTTTACTTTCCCGGCATAGGCTTCGATAATCTTCTTTGGGAAGGGCCAAAGCGTAATCGGGCGCAAAAGGCCTACGCGCAGGCCTTCTTCGCGGGCAAGCTCTACTGCTTTCTGGCAAATACGCGCCGAGGAGCCGAAGGCTATCAGCAGATAATCGGCATCCCGGCAGAGAAATTCTTCG
>JAITRG010000206.1 GCA_031288515.1 Tannerellaceae bacterium | reverse complement strand
GAATTTATCCGGCTATCAGTATGACGATATAATCCGCGGCTGGTTTTTCCGTTTTCTTTTCCGGCGACGATGTTGCAGAAGATATTATACTCAAACAAAATTGGTTTGCAACAGGTAGCAGAGTCATGTCGAAGGCTTGCAACCTGTATTTTTCGCAAACCATTTCCTTTTGAGTATAATTACCACCTGCGCGACTCGTTGACGCGCATTCCCGGCAACCGGGAGTGAGGCCGTTAAATCGACAAGCGGGAAGGAATACCAATTCAACATCAATCATGGGATGAACGATTTGAATGTGAAGTCATTGCTTTTGACCAGACAACTGCGGAAAGGCGAATTTTACGACTTTGATTACGACAGTCAAATCATCGAACATGAGAAATACGACGCCAAACGGACTTACAAGCACACTATCGGCTATTTTCCGGGAGTGGGTGCCATCGGCGACAAAATTGTCTACATCGAGAACCGCGACGGCAACGCCAACGTGAAGACTGTCCAGGCCGAAACGCCCGGCAGGGCATACAGGCTACTGAAGGACAACGGCATAAAGATCAATCGCTCGCGTATAGATGCAACTTCCTACGGCGAGGATATCGTGAAGGCAGTTGCTGAAAACAGCCGGTTGTTTTCTAACGGGCTGGAAGCATCTGCCCTGTTCAGATATGCGCCACAATACGGTCTACCTGATTCTTACCGCCATGATGAAAAACTTCTACAACTATTTTATCGCCAAGGCGTCCGCAGCGTTTAACGACATTCCGGCAACATATCAAATCAAAAAGTTTATATTCGGATTCATAACAGTATCGGGGAAGCGGGTTAAGCAGAGCAGGCAATGGAAGCTAAATCTTTAATACCGGGCGACCATACGGGAAACTGTACTCATAATTCGCCAACAACCATCACAATCATAACCTTAACCCATACGTCCATCAACAGGGGTAATTGTGCCTTATTGTGAAGGAATCGCCTCTTTTGAACTGAATTTATCGCTCGTTAACAACAAAAATGGATGAGGGATGCTTCAGGTGTTCGTTTGTTTTCATAAAAACTCCTTTTTTGAGGAGTAAAACGAAGCCGGCTTGAGCCAAACGAGCCGGATGTATTTTTCCTGAATCAACCAAATTTATGGCTTGCGGATTTTAGGTAAAATAAAGAAGGGCGGGTTTTATATTGTCGACCCGGCTACCAAACGGATTGTCTTTACCGAAGAGGAATTTAAGCGCTGCCGGATCAGGACGAAAACCGGGGAAGAGGATACGGGAACGGCTTTGCTGCTGGAACCGGGGACGGAGTTTTGGATAAGCCGCTCTCAAAAAACACAACAGGAGGAGAGGCAAGCATGAATACTTTTGTTTGTGCTCCTTAACTACCCTGACTGTCTTAAAGAAAACCCCGGAGAAATGTTTTGTATTTCAAAGAAAAGTCATACCTTTGCAAGCCGATTATTATACAAATTTACTAAGAGTTTAGTTCTTAGCGCATTGTTGCTTCTTGTGTCCGTAGCAAGGATGATGTTGGGAACTTGTTTTTTGATTTATTAATTAATTAATTTTGAAAGAAAGTGGATACTTTAAGTTTTAAGACCATTTCTGCAAACAAGGCAACTGTAAATAAAGAATGGGTTGTAGTAGATGCTACAGGCCAGCATTTGGGCCGCTTGTGTGCAAAAGTTGCGAAGCTTTTGCGTGGTAAGTACAAGCCCAACTTTACGCCTCATGTTGATTGTGGTGATAACGTAATTATTATCAATGCAGACAAAATCGTTCTGACAGGAAACAAATGGAACGATCGTATTTATTTGAGATACACCGGTTATCCGGGTGGACAACGCGAATTTACCCCTGCCAGTCTTATGGCTAAAGGCGAAGACCGTTTATTCCGTAAAGTAGTGAAAGGTATGTTACCTAAAAACCGTCTGGGGGCAAAGTTGCTTGGCAACTTATATGTGTACGCAGGTACAGAGCATAAACAGGAGGCTCAACAACCTAAGTCAATCGATATAAACTTACTTAAATAATTATGGAAGTAGTAAATGCAATAGGAAGACGTAAAGCCGCGGTTGCACGCGTTTACGTAAGTGAAGGCACCGGCGTAATTACGATCAATAAACGCGGTCTCGATAATTACTTTCCTTCTTCAATTCTTCAGTTTGTCGTAAAACAACCGCTAAGCAAATTAGATGTTACCGAGAAATACGATATTCGTATCAACCTTGACGGCGGCGGTTTTAAAGGACAGGCGGAAGCAGCCCGTTTGGGTATCTCCCGTGCATTGATCAAAATCAATCCGGAAGATAAACCGGCTCTGAGAGCGGAAGGCTTTGTAACACGCGACCCCCGTGTGGTGGAACGTAAAAAACCAGGACGCCCTAAAGCGCGTAAGAGATTCCAGTTCAGTAAACGTTAACCTTATTTGTGAGTATCTTACAAACAAAAAGAAGCGTTTAGTATCTAAATTGCCTGGATTTCTTTTGCATGGCGATATGTTGGAGGACTACCTGGCGATTGTATGGTAAAACAGAATGTAAACGATTTAAAAAGAAAAAAATGTCAAGAGTTAATTTTGATCAGTTATTAGAAGCCGGCGTTCACTTCGGACACTTAAAAAGAAAGTGGAACCCCGCTATGGCTCCTTATATTTTCATGGAGCGCAACGGTATTCATATCATTGACTTATATAAAACGGTTGCTAAAGTAGACGAAGCTGCAGAGGTAATAAAAAACTTAGCCCGGTCGGGTAAGAAAATACTTTTTGTAGCCACCAAAAAACAAGCTAAACAAATTGTCGCCGATAAGGCTACGTCCGTAGGCATGCCTTACGTTATCGAACGTTGGCCGGGCGGGATGTTAACAAACTTCCCTACCATCCGCAAAGCCATCAAAAAGATGACAACAATCGATAAAATGACAAAAGACGGTACATTTGATAATCTATCGAAAAGAGAAAAACTTCAGATTACACGCCAACGCGCTAAACTGGAAAAGATGTTGGGGTCTATCATAGACCTTACCCGTCTTCCTTCCGCCCTGTTCGTTGTGGACGTAATGAAAGAACATATTGCGGTTCGCGAAGCTAACCGTTTGGGTATTCCCGTATTCGGCATGGTGGATACCAATTCGGATCCGACTAACATTGATTTCGTAATTCCCGCCAATGACGACGCCACCAAATCGGTAGAAGTTATCTTAGGAGCTGTATGTGAAGCGATCAATGAAGGTTTGCAAGAACGTAAAGCCGAAAAAACGGATACGGATGCTACCGACGAATCTGCTCCGAGAAGGGAACGTAAAACAAAAGCTACGGCGAAAAAAGGACGCACCAAAAGAGAAGATGACGAGGCAATGAATGCCGCCGTTATCGGTAAAGTAGCGAAAGGTATTGAATTAGACGAAGAATAATTTAAAGAAAGGAAAAACAGATATGGCAGTTACAATGGCAGATATCTCACATCTGCGCAAAATGAGCGGCGCAGGGATGATGGACTGCAAAGGAGCGCTGGAAGAAGCCGGCGGCGACTTTGACAAGGCAATGGAAATTATTCGTAAAAAAGGACAGGCAGTAGCCGCAAAACGTTCAGACCGAGAAGCATCCGAAGGTTGTGTGCTGGCTGAAGATAAAGACGGGTTTGCCGCAATCGTCGCTTTGAAATGCGAAACGGATTTCGTTGCTAAAAATGAACAGTTTGTTGCTCTGACAAAGGATTTCCTTACGATTGCAATGGATAAAAAACCGGCGTCGCCGAATGACTTGCTGGCCTCTCCTATGGCCGACGGGCGTGCAGTGCAGGAACATATTACAGACCGTATCGGCGTAACAGGCGAGAAGATGGAATTAGGTTTCTATGAAAGCGTATCCGGCGCATCCACTATTTCATATATTCACCCGGGTAATAAGCTGGCGACAATCGTCGCTTTCAACCAGGCGGGCGTAGCCTATCAGGTAGCGCGCGACATTGCCATGCAGATTGCAGCAATGAACCCGGTGGCTATTACGCCCGAAGAGGTTGACCAAAAGATCATCGATCAGGAAATGGAAATTGCACGCGACAAAGCCCGCCAGGCCGGTAAACCGGAGAACCTGTTAGACCGTATCGCCGAAGGCGCTTTGCAAAAATATTACAAGGAATATACCTTGTTGCAACAAGAATTTGTAAAGGATTCCAAGCTTACGATCGCCCAGTATCTGAATAAACAGAATAAAGACTTAACCGTTACCGCCTTCAAACGTGTAACGCTGAATGTAGAATAACAACCAGGGTTAAGTTAAAATAAGAGAAAGGGCGTGCCGTTTATGGCATGCCCTTTCTCTTTAAGGTTTCAACTGTTTTTCATGGAAATTCAAAAAAAAGAATTGGCTTTTTTTGTTTATTTTTGTTTCTAAAGATGCAACGTTTCTGATACTACCCTCGTATATATAAACAAATGGAGGAAACAATTGACAGACTGATTGAAAAATGCCGCCATGGAAACAGGCCTGCACAATTGGCGCTTTACGAACGATACGCACGAAGGCTGTATAACGCCTGTCTGCGTATTACAGGAAATGCGCCGGAAGCGGAAGAAGCCATGCAGGATTCATTCCTGAAGGTATTCACAAGGCTGGAACAGTATCAGGACGGAGAATGTTTTGAAGCCTGGATGCATCGGATTGCCATACATACGGCGATAGACTATGTAAGGCGCCATACCTTGGAATGGGAGGAATTATCGGGTAATTATGCCGAACCGGCCGAAGAAGAACCGGATGACGAAAACATAGAATACACGGTGACGCAAATAAAAGAAGGGGCCAAAAAGCTGCCTGCCGGATATAGAGCCGTTTTGTCGCTATACCTGTTTGAGGGATATGATATGGAAGAAATATCCGTTATATTGAATATCCGGCCGGCAAGTGTACGAACGCAATACATGAGGGCCAAGCGAAAGTTGCTCGATATAATAGCTGCTAATTGATATGTAATATAATAACCGATCGATATGGACAAGTTAAAGCATTTTATTGATACGCACAGGGAAGCTTTTGAAGACGATCTTCCTCCGATGGGACACTTCGGGCGTTTTGATAAGAGATTATCCGTTTCATCCCGAAAACAAATAAGATGGATCAATATATTGGCTGTCGCCGCCGCGGCAGTTGTTACGCTGTTTGTATTCATACGGATCGTAAATGAGATAAAAGACGTTCCGGCGCAACAAACAAAAATGTACACATGCGAGACGCAAATGGAAATAGAGGAACTTAAAGTTTATTATAATATGCAACTGGCCGAAGTATCCGCACAGATCAGGACGTTGTATAAAAACGAACAAATACCCGGCGGATTGGAATTACTGGAAGAAACAAAAAAGGTACTCAAAAGCTCGCATGAATTTGAAGACGCCATTCTGCCTACCCTTCCCTGTTCGGACGCCGGCTTATTTGCAATGAACCAGCATTACAGCAATAGTCTGGAGAGCTTGCAGATTATGCTAAACCAGATGGAAAAAACCATTCAATATACAAATAACTAAAAAATACATATAAAATGAACACAACACACATTAAAAACCGTTACTGGTCGCTTTTCGCCCTGTTAATTATACTGGTTCCCGCCGTAGGAGCCGAAACATGGGATAACGCCAAAAAGAAAGAGTTTAACCAGACATTCAAGGTAGACGCAAATGGCCAGCTACAAATAGAGAATCGTTTTGGCAACATTACCATCACCCATTGGAATAAAAATGAGGTTGCCATCCAGGTAATTGTAGAATCGAAAGCCCATAGCGAATCGGAAGCTCAAAGAGGGTTAGACCGTGTAAGTATTGAATTGAGACAATCGAGAAATACGGTTTACGGACTCACATCGCTAAAGAACCAGTCCGGCTGGAACAACAGCGGCGACAACAACCGCATCAATATTGATTATTATATCAGTATGCCTGCCGGATTCGCCGCCAATTTATCTCAGAAATACGGAAACATTAATCTCCCGGAGAAAAACGAAGGAGAGTGCATCATCGAGGTGAAATATGGAAACATCGTAGCCGGCAGTTTTACGGCTCCTCTCCGTATAGATGCAGGATACAGCAATATTAAGCTGGAGGATGTGAAAACATTGCAATTAGATGTCGCTTACTGTGGGAATGTGGCCATTAACAATGGAGAGATTATGATGATAGACAGTAAATACTCCAACCTGCTCATGAGGAATGTCTCCCAGCTCTCTATGGATAAGAAATACGGGAATTTGCAAGTGCAGAACGTAGACAGAATGTCTATTGAGGCGAAATATAGCAAATGTTCCGTAGAACGGATAAAAGACGAACTAAACAGTTCGTTGAGTTATAGCACGCTGACAGTAAAAGAACTGTCGCCCGGATTCAGCCGGGTAAAGGCCGAAGCGCGTTACGGAAACCTGAACCTCTCCATCTCTTCAAAAGCATCCTTCCAGGTAAATGCAAGAAATATAAAATACGGCAATATAGATATGAAAGGATTCAATATAACCCAAACGAATATTGAAGACAAAGTAAACTATTACTACCAAATCAACGGCACATCAGGTTCAAGCGCCATAAATTTCGATGGAAACAACTACAGTAATATACGGATAAAGGCTTTATAAAAGCGCGTTTAAGAAAAGGAGTAAATTATTTCTACTTCAACACATTAATGGCACACAAACTCCGCGTATTCCGCGTTGTCCGTGTGCCATAGTATGTTTAAATCGTAACCGGGGTTCGTCAGACTGTTTCGCCGCGTACGATTTCTTCTTTTTCTTTATCCCAGTACATCGTTCGTCCTTCCAGGAAAGCGCGCGTACCCATGTGAGCGGTGATGGCTTCGTCAAAAGCCTGATTGATGTTACAACTTGGCGTTTTCTTCTGACGGATACATTCCAGCCACTCGCGGATATGCAAGTGAGTCGTGTCGTAACGTTTACCGTTTACATAGGTATAAAGCAGGCCGCGTTGCGCGAAGTAAAGTTCTGTCGGCGATGTAACGGTATCGGAGCTATCCTGTCCCGGCACGTAGGTATAGAAAGGCGCATTCGTATGGATAATGCCTTTATTTATTTTATCCGCATAACGGGTCGAATCCTTATCCACCGTGATTTGAAGAATATTGGAAACTTCCATGGAAGCGTCGTGTCCCATGAATACTTTGCCCCGGCTGCGCGAACTGGCTAATGTGGCGCTATAAAGCATCGTCATATTCCTGTCGGGAAATTCAAAGGTAGTCTGCAAAACATCGGGTACGGTACGTCCGTCTTTAAAGAAATAAACGCCGCCCGAGGAGGTTGCGGCATGAGGGATACCCACGTGCATAATCTGATTCACGGCGTCGTACTCATGCGTAAGCAAGTCGCCGGAAAGCCCTGTGCTGTAGTCCCACCAGCAACGCCAGCGGAAGAAACGTTCCAGACTGAATTTGCTTCTTTCTTCCGGCCCTACGTAGCGTTCCAACCCGCAGGTAGTCATGTAGTCCATATATTCTTTGATACGTTCCGGGTCTCCTTCAAACTGTTTCCAGTCAATCGTTGCCGGATTGGAGCCTTCAATCAGGTCGTATACCCAGGCGCCGTTGGGAGAGTTCCGGTTTGTACAAACTTCGATGAGGTTTACATCGCCCAAGAGTCCTTTGCCGATAATCTCTTCCGCTTTCTGATAACAATCGGTTTGCCTGCCCTGATGCCCTAACTGAAATACAACGCCGGTCTCATTTATTACCTGGCGCACCATATAGGTTTCGGGGACAGTCCACGACAACGGTTTTTCTACATATACATGCTTGCCGGCTTTGGCTGCATCCATCGCCATTGTGCTATGCCAGTGGTCGGGCGCAGCGATAATAACCGCATCAATATCATTAGCCGCCAATAATTCTTTGTAGTGGCGGTAACGCTTCGGCGCTTTTCCGAACGTACCGTTCGAACCTTCCCTGTTTATGTTTGAACCGGCCTGAATAGCCGCATCGCCGTAGACGTCGAAAATATCACATACGCCCGTTATTTCAATATTCAGATTGTCCTGTTCTTTATATTGCTGATAGCGAGTATCGTTTTTATTGTTTTTCGAGGCTTCAATCATGGTATCTATCCATGATGGCTCGGCAAATCCGGCGGCGCGCAGCAGTTGCTTGCCTCTGATTCCGAAGCCAATGATTCCTACGCGGATTAATTCCCCGTCCGGTTCAGGTTCCAGATAGTTGGCTTCGTCTTTGCTTACGCTGAATACGTCGGAAATATCACGCCCCCGCGTTACTTCTTTCTGCTTCCTGTATACGCCATACGCTAAGGCTCCCAATACGGGAACAGTGGCTAATACTTTTATTGCATCACGGCGTCCTTTGGATTCCGGTTGTTCAGGCGTCGACGCCTGGTTCAGGTCTTTATCTTCTGTTGCCATGATTATATGAATTTATATTTACGAAAACCTGCCGGCAGTATATTTTTCAGATACCGGTCTATTCCTATCACATGAGACGTTGGGAACGTACATAAAACAGCTAATGCCGCACATTCCACCAAATTCTTGTCGATCCATAAATAAGAGCCTTCGAACGGCATCAGGTAAGAAGCTTCTACAAAAGAAGGATGCGACAGGGTGTACATGATAAGGAGCAATATGCCTCCGATAGAAGCAATCCGCGATAAACATCCCGTTATCAAAGCAAGCCCGATTAAAAGCAGGCTCCATTTATTCATCACATTTACCATATCCACCATGGCTGCATCCTGAGTTAATGAAATAAAAAAGGAAGCGATAGGCCCTTGCGAATCAAGTAAATAAGGAAGAGAGGTCCATTTAGGATTGAGAATCTTCACTAAGCCCTCATAGGCAAAGTGCCATCCTATAAAAACACGTAAAACGATAAGCCACGTTAACTGGGCTTTTGTATACAACTGATTTTTCATTATACAGTTTTAAATACGGTCTGTCAATTAAAAAAAGAATACCCAAAGAATGAACACTTTCCGTTCTTCTCCGGGTATCCCTGTTATAAATATTGGCCGTTAGTTTTATAAAAACATCTATTAGTCCAATATTTTAACTTTGATGTTACGGAACCATACATCATCCCCGTGGTCCTGGAAACCGATAAAGCCTTCCCTGTCAGGACCGCCGCAGTTCAGCAGTAATTCATAAGCCAACGGCCATTCCTCCTTGCTGAACTTGCTCTTGTCTAACATCTCTTTCCATTGCGGCGTCCACAAGTGGTATTCCACAACTGCTTCGTCGTTCAGGTAATAAACCACCGTGCCTTTGTAACACAGTATCTTACCTTTGTTCCATTCGCCAAAAGGTTTTGCATTCTGAGGCTTGGCAGGAATCATATCGTACAGTGAAGCTGCCATACGGTTACCGTCTTTGCCTAATTTGGCGTCCGGATGGTTTTCATTATCCAGTATCTGATATTCGGGAGCGGAAATATAAGCATGCTCGCCTTCTATTTCCTGGATAAGAATAAACACGCCGGAATTGGAGCCTTTCGCTACCTTCCATTCAAACTCGAACTCAAAGTTTTTAAGTTTTTGATCATAAATAAGGTCGCCGCCGTCACTTTCCTGCGCTTCGCCGCCGCCTGCTCCATTTAATTTGATTGCCCCATCTTCAACGACCCATCTTGAGGGGACGTCTGTTTTATTATAACCTCTCCAGCCGTCGAGCGACTTGCCGTCGAAAATGGTAATCGATCCATCGGCAACCTCTGTTTCAGCTTTCTTCCCGCCGCCACAAGCCGAGAGGTAGAACACCATGGCAACGGCGCTCATTACTACGAATAACTTTTTCATCTTATTATCATGTTTTTTTAAATAATGTCGTCGCTTAACCCCATGAATTATCAAGGCATGTCAACTAATTTCCAACCGTCGCGATAGTTATGCCTGATTAATTCTTCGGCAAACTTCTTCGCATTAATCGGGTCTGTCCATGTCTTGTTAAAGGATGGGTGGCCGTCTTTAATAGTAAAGCCGTCTTTGATAACAATCTTAATTTCTTCGTTGTCGCCAATATTCGTAAACTTCATATTCGGGCCATCCCAATGTAACTCTTTGTTCAGCGATTGCAGACGAACGGCTAATACGCCCATTACTACCATTTCGTTGAACGGGCCTGCTTCCGAAAAGTCTGATTTGGTCAATACGCGATTCGCAGCGCTTTCTTTACAGGCACGAATCCAGTCTTGTTCGTGCCCGCCACGCATAGCGTCTTTCACGCGACGGCAAACCTGAGGAGCGTTAGGCTTACGACCGGAAAGCAACCATGGCCTTACGCCGTAGCAACCGCAAATCAAGGTATCCTTTGTTCCGTGGAAAATAACGGCACCGCCTTCGTCGTTCATATTTCTACCTGCCGGCCATCCGCATGGCAGATCAGGTTTCAAACCGCCATCATACCAATGTACTTCCACTTCCGGTAAAGATACTTTCGGCATATTGTCGCGAGCCGGGAAGATAAGTTTTACGTGTTGTGCCTGCGGAGCGCAGTCTTTTAATAATAAGGTAGAAGAACCTTGAACTTTGGTAGGATAACCCAGTTTCAGCCCTTTAAATACAGGATGAAGGATATGGCAAGCCATGTCGCCCAATGCGCCTGTGCCATAGTTCCACCAGCCACGCCAGTTCCAGGGATGATAAAGGTTGTTATAAGGTATCAATTCCGCCGGGCCGGTAAATAAGTCCCAGTTTAATGTGGAAGGAACTTTATCCGCTTTTTCAGGCGTCATCAAGCCTTGCGGCCAGATAGGACGGTCGGTAAAAGCTTCTACTTTGGTTACTTCGCCTATTTCGCCGCTCCAAATCCATTCGCAAACCAAGTCTACGCCTTCTGCCGAAGAACCCTGATTACCCATTTGGGTAGCCACTTTGTGTTTATCGGCTAATTTGGTAAGCAAACGGGATTCATAAACCGAGTGGGTCAAAGGTTTTTGCACATAAGCATGTTTGCCCATTGTGATGGCGTCGGCCGCAATGATAGCGTGCGTATGGTCGGCAGTAGCCACCAATACGGCGTCTATTTCTTTGCCCATTTCATCAAACAGCTTGCGATAGTCCCAGTATTTTTTTGCCTGGCCGTATTTGTCGAATACAGGTTTTGAATACTTCCAGTCAATATCGCAGAGGGCTACGATATTTTCTGTTGTAGACATGTTTGTGAGGTTAGCATTACCCATACCCCCGATACCAATACCGGCAATGTTCAGCTTATCAGTCGGAGCTATGTAGCCATGGCTTTTACCTAAGATAGAGTTCGGAACAATAGTCAGAGCCGCTGCTGCAGCCGTACCTTTTTGAAGAAATGATCTTCTTGAAATTTTTGACATAATAACTTTCTTTATAGATTAGCACTTATAATTGATAATATTCTTTTTACATTCATCTAACACACAAATCGACGCAAATATAACCAATGCCATGAGTATAGGCAACTATAAAAAGGCTCTTTCTTCCCTGAAATAATTTTTTTTAACAATGCTTTTCGTTCTTCTTTCTTTCTCTAAGCGGGCCCCCTTGTTTCTTCCTGATAGAGAAGTGTCCGTTTCTTCATTTAAAGAATACAAGGCAGGAAGGGCAAAATTATCGACTGCAGTGTCTTTTTTTTCGAGAAGTATCCATTCGGCGTAGTACGTCTTGTAAGCGAGTTTGGTTGTATTGTTAATGTCGGCGTAAGTAAAGTTACTACCCTTAACCGGCAACATACCATTACCGGCATTCGCTATGGCAAAAATTCTTTTGCTTCCTGATAATATTGGTATAGTTATCATGGAATTACCAGGCGATGTGGTCAGACTCGTATCCATCTCTATATCTCCGGTAACATTACTAAAAATAAACACGCGCACATCGTTAATCACATTGGTTTCATTTTCATCGGTTATCATGGATGACTTTGTGGCGGCGTCGGCGGCGTTGAAAGTGAAAGTGGCGAAAGTAGGCGTACCTGCTTCTTCATTGAGGGGATCTGGACCTGCCGGCTGTTCTTCACTGGTACAGGCGGTGAATGCAAAAACGGCAAACAAAACAAATAAACGTTTCATAATGTAAATTAAAGTATTAACTACCGAAATCCTAAAGTAGGGTTATTAATAGACAGGGCAGCCGCACCAAAATAATCTATGTTGTCTTTGCCTGCTTCTACTTTAACCCATTACACAGGCTTGTTTGGCGCTATCTTTCAGCTTCCAGCCGGTTTATAAGCGCTTGCGTATGAACGACTATGGCTGAAAGAAGACCTTTCAGTACCTCCTTTCAGAAAAAAAATACAGGGCCGGTAAAAAAAGAAAAAATCATTGCATCCTCTTTTCCAAACCATTACGATGACTTTAGAACGCCATTGCAATGCTTTTGGTAAACCATTGGGAAGACTCTGATGAAGCATTGCGAAGACTGAAAAAAAGCGCTGTGACGCCTTCAACAGACCATTATTATGGTTTGGTAAAGAGTATATAATGGTTTACTAAAGGCATTATAATGGTTTACTCAACACACTATAATGCTTTTTTTTGGAATAAATCTCT
>JAITRG010000181.1 GCA_031288515.1 Tannerellaceae bacterium | reverse complement strand
GCTGATAACCGGACGGCTACTCAGGGTAGAAAGGGTCAGCGGCGTTATATATTCCTTTCCCGAAGGAGTAATGACTACCTGTACTTCCGCTCCTTTCTTCACTAATCCCCTGATAAGATAAGCCGCTTTATAAGCCGCTATACTTCCGGTTATACCTGCTATGATCTTTTTGTCTTTCAGCATTTCTTTGTTTACGCAATTGATATGTACACAGCATAAAACGGTTCCATACCGTCTTTTATTACAATCGCAACCTCAAAATCTCGCGGGCTACTGTTGCGTCTATGGCGCCATGTTCGCCTAATTTCCATCCCATTTGGGCGATTGGCTCTACTAACTTATCCAAGGCGGATTCTTTTATTTCATATTCATTCAAGCGTGTTTTCAAGCCCATATCACGGAAAAACGATTCAACAACCTCTATCGTTTTGCTAATGCGTTCGTCCGGGCTCCCTTCGGTTATATTGAAAACGGCAGCGCCTAACTGAAGTATTTTTTCCCGTTTCTCCTTACGCATATATTCCATGACGCCCGGAAGGATAACGGCTAATGTCTCCGCATGGGCTAACCCGAACTGCGCTGTCAACGCATATCCGATACGATGCGACGACCAGTCTTGCGGCGCTCCCTGCCCTATCCAGCCATTCAATGCGTTAGTCGCCGCCCACATCAGGTTGGCGCGTATATCGTAATTCAACGGGTCTCTCAATACTTTCCGGCCTTCTTCTACAATGATCCTCATTAAACTTTCGGAAAAAGCATCCTGCACTTTAGCATTGACAGGATAAGTCAGGTATTGTTCAATCACATGAATAAAGGAATCAACCACTCCATTGGCCACCTGACGGGCAGGTAATGAATAAGTAATTTCCGGATCCATCACCGCGAATTTCGGAAAAACAGCCGGCGTGGCAAAATTGAGTTTCTTCCCTGCGGAAATACGGGAGATGACCGCTCTTTCATTCATTTCGGAACCGGTAGCAGCCAGGGTAAGAACAGCTCCCAAAGGCATGGCCTCTTTTACAGGGCTTCCTTTAGCCAGGATATCCCAGGGATCGCCTTCAAACGGAACAGCCGCCGCTATAAATTTAGTGGCGTCAATCGCCGACCCTCCTCCTACGGCAAGCAGAAAATCCACCTTTTCTTTCCTGACAAGTTCAACGGCCTGCATACATGTTTCATAATGCGGATTCGCCTCGATCCCGGAAAACTCCAACCATTGAAAGTTTTTCAACGCGCCGGCTACCTGTTCGTATACCCCGTTCTTCCTGATACTTCCGCCGCCATAAACCACAAGTACCTTCAAACCTTCAGGAATCAAAGCCGGCAAGCGGGCGATCGTTCCCTTTCCAAAAACCGCTTTTACCGGATTACAAAACTCAAAATTATTCATTTCATTTTGAATTAAATCTTCTTAGTTTGATTTCTGTCAACATCTTTTTGGTATTCAGCGGAAAGTCGCCATTCATAATCCAGGCGTAATATCCCTGGTCTTTCTGCAATACATCGGTTACCAGCATGCCCTTGTATTTGCCGAAGTTAATAACTTCCTCGCCTTTATCATTGTATACCATCCGGCCGGCAAAATCAACATTGTTACCGAAGCTGGAGAACTGAGACAGGAAAACAATGTCGTTTTTCAAATCAGGATACCTGTCTAACTGGGCCTTTAATATCTCGTAGGTTGCCTTCGCATCCGCTTCGGCCGTATGGGCGTTTTCTAATTCTTTATCGCAATAAAACTTATAAGCGGCGGATAAGCTACGCTGTTCCATCTTATGGAAGATCGTCTGTACATCCACAAACTTACGGCGGTTTAAGTCTATATCCACGCCGGCGCGCTGAAATTCTTCGGCAAGCATGGGGATATCGAAACGGTTTGAATTAAACCCGGCTAAATCACAGCCTTCTATCTGATTTGCTAACGACCTGGCTATTTCTTTGAACGTGAGGCAATCCTTTACGTCTTCATCCGATATGCCATGAATCGCTGTCGATTCGGGCGGGATAGGCATCCCCGGATTTATCCTTCGCGTTTTAGATTCCTCTTTCCCATTCGGATATACTTTGACAAATGATATTTCGACAATACGGTCTTTAACAATATTAATACCCGTTGTCTCCAAGTCAAAGAAGACCAACGAGTTCTTTAAGTTTAACTGCATGTGTCAGATTCTTTATTCATTTAACATCATAGGCATGAGTAGCATCAGCGCATCTTCATTTTCTTCGTTTTCGATAGGGACAATTACGCCGGCGCGAGAAGGGTCTGCCAACTCGATAATGACGTCTTCCGAAGCTATATTCATTAATATTTCTACTAAGAATGTTGCTTTAAAGCCTATTTTCAATTCTGCTCCATCATATTGGCAATTGATTTTTTCTTCCGCAGATATGGAAAAATCAATATCCTGCGCAGATATGATCATCTGCGTTTCCAATAAATGCAATTTCACCAAACTACTTGCTGCATTAGAAAAGACGGATACACGTTTCAGGGCATTCAGGAACGAAATACGGTCTATCGTAACTTTATAGGGATTTGCCTGCGGTATGACGCTGTTATAATTAGGATAACGGCCTTCTATCAAACGACAAACCATCTCTACATTGTGAGAAGTTACGTAAGCGTTATTTTCATCGAACTTTATTTCAACCTGTTCCGTTTCTTTCACTAATACGTTCCTTAGCAGGTTAGCCGGCTTTTTGGGCAAAATAAAAGCCGAGCTTTCCGCCGATTTAACAGACTGGTTACGTAAACGGGCTAACTTATGTCCGTCGGAAGCTACAAAAGTCAACGAATCTTCCTGAATATCGAAATAAATGCCATTCATTACAGGGCGCAGTTCGTCATCCGCCGTCGCAAACAGCGAGCGGCTGATTCCATTCAGCAAGGTCTGCGCATTGATCCGGATAGACGTATACGTATCATTCAACGGTTTCTGCTGCGGATACGTATCTCCGCTCTGGCCGATAATGTTATATTGCCCATTTTCAAAGTGCACGTCTATCGCCAGGTTATCATCATTAATAACAAAGCTAAGAGGCTGTTCCGGCAGTTCCTTTAACGGTTCAAGTAAGATTTTAGCCGTAACGGCAAACTTACCGGCGCCTTCCGCATTCATTACTTCAACCGAAGTAACCATCCGCGTATCCACATCCGAAGCTGTTATAGTGAGTTTATTTCCTTCCAGGTCAAAAAGAAAACTGTCTAATATCGGTAACGAGTTCTTAGAGGCGATTACCTTACTTATCAACTGTAAACGAGATAATAATGCAGTGCTTGATACATCAAATTTCATGACTCTTAAATTATTTATTAATTATTTTGTATAGTACATATTAAACAGAACAAAAATAAGAAATTATTTCTATTAATAGAATGTGTTTGAAAAAATATTAGGACAACTGCTCCAAAACTGCCTTATTCGAATAAGGGCATAAAAAAACTTCCTCCCGGTTTTGGGAAGGAAGTTTTCCTGTATTGCAAGGGATATCGTTTATTATTTTGCAAAGTAATCTTTAACCGCATCATTCGGAACCATTTCTTCCTGAAAGATATAAGCTCCGGTTTTTGGAGACTTCACCATCTTGATCACTTTAGAATAGGTACGTCCTTCGCCCTTCTTAAATGTTGCTACCGCTTTTTTTGCCATCGTTTAAATCTCCTATTATTTAATTTCCTTATGCAAAGTTACTTTCTTCAGTATCGGATTGTACTTTTTCAATTCCATACGCTGAGTCGTATTCTTTCTATTCTTCGTTGTAATGTATCTTGAAGTGCCCGGCATACCACTTCCTTTATGCTCGGTACATTCCAGAATAACCTGTACTCTATTGCCTTTCGCTTTCTTTGCCATCTGTCGTTTCTCCTTCGAATTAAACGTTTATACCTTTTATTTCCGTTAAAAAACCTTTCTGAACAGCATGGTTAATCGCTGCATCCAAGCCAAGTTTGTTAATTGTACGTAAACCTGCGGCAGAAATGCTTAGGCTGATCCATTGATCCTGTTCCACCCAATAGAACTTTTTTGTAAACAAGTTAACGTTGAATTTACGTTTTGTTCTTTTATTAGAGTGTGCAACGTTGTTTCCAACCATTGCTTTTTTCCCTGTAATCTGACAAATCTTAGACATCTCTATCTTGTTTTATTATTATTTGTTGTATGCGTTTTAAATATTATTCTCACAATCAGGGCGCAAAGTAACGAATAAAAATTAATTCGCACAACTTTTTTTCGTTATTATTTTTCAATCCAGGAAATTATCTCTTCTGCTTTCGGCTTTGTCTGGGGTGGAGCCATTCCTGCCCAGTTACCTTCTTCGTCTATCATGAATTTCTGGAAATTCCAGGTTACTTCGGCGTCTTCTTTCCCATTTTGGATTTTCTCCGTCAGCCATTTATATACCGGAGCTTTATCTTCTCCCACAACGGATATCTTAGCCATCATCGGAAAAGTAACGCCGTAGTTCAGGCGGCAAAATTGCAGTATCTCTTCATTTGTACCGGGTTCCTGCTCCTTAAAATTATTGGCCGGAAAGCCGATTATGGCAAACTTATCTCCTCCGTACGTTTCGTAGAGTTCCTGCAACTGCTCATATTGAGGCGTTAATCCACACCTGGAAGCAACGTTTACTACCAATACCTTTTTCCCTTTCAGTTCGGATAACGGAAATTCTTTTCCGTCAATCGCCTGAACCGTAAAATCATAAAAATTCTTATGCTGTGCCATAACCGAAACCGATAAACACATTGCCATAACTAAAATGATAACGCTTTTCATATTATTCTAATGATTTGTGATTAATAAACAGGAACAAAGATAGAAGCGAAACGCTTACATCCGCTATTTTTCCTGGAAATAATAATCCGACAGGATTTTCTTTACTTTTTCCGGCGTAACCCTCCCATATACTTTACCGCCGATGGAAACAACCGGAGCCAGCCCGCAAGCACCCACACAACGAATGCAATCCAACGAGAACAGGCCATCCTGCGTCGTTTCTCCCACTTTTATTTCCAATTGCCGTTCTAATTCTTCGAGTACTTTTTCGGCCCCGCGTACATAGCAGGCCGTACCGAGACAAACGGATATGGGATATTTTCCGTTGGGCGTCATCGTAAAAAACGAATAGAAAGTAACTACCCCGTAAACCTTTGATACCGGTATATGGAGCCTGGATGCAATAACCTCCTGCACTTCCACCGGCAAATAGCCCAGCGCGCCTTGCGCGGCATGCAGCACATTGATCAATTCGCCCGGATCATTCTTATATTCTTCACAGATAGCATGAAGTTTCGTTATTTTTGAGCGCGACAAACAAAGTGTTTCCATAATCAGTCCTCCTTATTTGTTTCATCCGAAATGCCGACTGTTTTTTTCCGGTCGAAATAATGCGTATGCAGTAATTGATGCGACAATGGCCCGCAAGGCTCGCCCAAATAGTCCTTATACAAGCGGATAATGTATGGATTTTCGTGGCTTTTCCGGATACTTTTTTCTTTATCGGCCCGATATAGAGACGAGGCGCGCCGACGAAGCGTTTCCATATTTCCGTGATGGAACGGTTGTCCGCCTCCACCGATACAACCGCCCGGACAAGCCATTATTTCAATGGCATGATAGGGGGACGTCCCGTTCTTCACCTCTTCTATCAGTTTGCGGGCGTTGCCTAATCCATGCGCAATGCCGATACGTACCGGCAAACCGTCAAAATCAATCGTGGCCGACCGTATGCCTTCCATCCCGCGCAGCGCTTCTATATCGACAGGGCCTAACGGTTTTTTCGTATATAATTCATAAGCTGTGCGGCAGGCAGCTTCTATAACGCCGCCGGTTGTGCCAAAGATAACAGCCGCACCCGTCGATTCGCCTAACGGCCGGTCGAAATCGCTATCCGGTAATTCCTCAAAATTGATATTGGCATACCGTATCAAGCGCGTTAATTCGCGTGTATAGATAGAAATATCCACATCAGGATTGCCGTTCACCGAGAACTCCGGCCTGCCGGCTTCGTACTTCTTTGCCAGGCAAGGCATAATAGATACAACTACAATTTTCTCGCGCTCAACGCCTAACATACGGGCAAAATAAGACTTTGCTATCGCGCCGAACATCTGTTGCGGGCTTTTAGCCGTCGACAAGTTACCGGTTAATTCGGGATAATGCTGTTCTACAAAGCTAACCCAGCCCGGGCAACAACTCGTCATCAAAGGTATTTTTTCTTTCTTTTCGCCATGTAAATAACGGGTCAACCGTTGAAGCAACTCGGTTCCTTCTTCCATAATGGTAAGGTCGGCGGCAAAATCGGTATCGAATACATAATCAAAGCCCAGGCTGCGCAGGGCGGAAACCATCTTGCCCGTCACAGGGGCGCCCGGCTCAAAACCAAAGTCCCGCCCTAAAGCAACGCGCACAGCCGGAGCGGTTTGCGCTATGGTTATTTTATCCGGATTGTCCAACGCGTCAAGTACCTCCTGCTGATTGCTCCGCCCGCTCAGAGCATTCACCGGGCAGATAGATACGCATTGTCCGCAATACGAGCAGGTACTGCCTTTCATATCCTTCTCGAAAGCAGTCGACACGGCTGCCCGGAAGCCTCTGTTTACAGCCGTAAGAGCGCCTACCGTCTGTATGGAATTACACATCGTTTCGCAACGCCGGCACATAATACATTTATTTCTGTTCCGCACAACAGACGGGCCGCGGTCTATCGGAAAAACAGACTGTTCGCCCGGATACCTCACCTCGCGGACGCCTAAATCGTGCGCAATGGCCTGCAATTCGCAATAACCGTTCTTGCTGCATGTAAGGCATTCAAACGGATGGTTGGAAAGTATCAATTCCATGATAACCCGCCGGGCATTCATCACGCGCGGGGTATACGTTTTTACCACAAGCCCTTCGGCACATTCCGTTTTACAGGCGGGCGCCAGGTTTCTGCGGCCTTCCACTTCCACTACGCAAATCCGGCACGAACCCGGATTATTTTCGTAATGCAGGTCTTCCAGTTTCATGTGGCACAAGGTGGGAATACGGATGCCGATACTTTTTGCCGCTTCGAGGATGGTGGTACCGGCGGGAACTTCCAGCTCTTTTCTGTTGATGACTAATTTTATCGTTTTCATTTATACAGGCTTAACGTGTTAATGAACATATACCGCGCCAAACCTGCATTTATCAAAACAGGTTCCGCAACGCACACAAAGAATCGGGTCTATCACATGAGGCGCTTTCCGTTCTCCTTTTATAGCGTCTACGGAACAGGCGCGGGAGCACAATGTGCAACCGGTACATTTCTCCGGGTCGATAAAATACCGGGTGAGCTTCCGGCATCGGCGAGCCGGGCAAGCCCGGTCGCGCACATGGGCGATATATTCGTCGTAAAAATTATCCATTGTAGACAATACCGGATTGGGCGACGTTTGCCCCAAACCGCATAAAGCCGTATCTTTTATAACCATTGCCAGGTTGCGGAGCCTCTCCAAATCGCTTTCCTCTCCGACGCCCGACGTGATTTTCTGCAATATTTCATGTAGCCGCTTATTACCAATCCGGCAAGGCGTACATTTCCCGCAAGATTCTTCTACGGAGAAATCAAGATAAAACTGCGCCATGGCAACCATGCAGTCGTCTTCGTCCATAACGATCATCCCGCCCGAACCCATCATCGAACCCGCCGCCAGCAGATTATCATAATCAATCGGCAGGTCGAGGTGCTTTTCGGTAAGGCATCCTCCCGAAGGGCCGCCGGTTTGAACCGCTTTGAATTTCTTTCCGTCTTTGATACCGCCGCCTATTTCAAAAATAACTTCGCGCAGCGTGGTTCCCATCGGTACTTCCACCAGGCCCACCTTATTGATTTTTCCGGCTAAGGCAAACACTTTCGTCCCCTTGCTTTTCCCGGTTCCGATAGCGCTAAACCAATCCGCCCCTTTCAAAATAATAGCCGGGATATTCGCGTATGTCTCTACGTTATTCACATTTGTCGGGAAGCCCTTATAACCCTTCTCGCTGGGAAAAGGCGGCTTTACCGACGCTTCTCCCCGCTCGCCTTCCATACTGTGAATCAGCGCCGTTTCTTCTCCGCAAACAAAAGCGCCGGCGCCATACCGAATCTCAATATCAAAAGAAAAATCCGTTCCGAAGATGCGTTCGCCAAGGAAACCGTATGCCTTTGCCTGCCGCATCGCTACCTTCAGGCGTTCAACGGCCAAAGGGTATTCGGCGCGTATATAAATCACGCCTTTATCAGCGCCCGTACAATAACCGTTTATAACCATCGCTTCAATAACGGTATGCGGATCGCCTTCCAGTATCGACCGGTCCATAAAAGCGCCCGGATCGCCTTCGTCGGCATTACAAACGACATATTTCCGGCTGCCCTCCGCCCGGCGGGTAATCTGCCATTTCAGTCCGGTAGGGAAGCCGCCGCCGCCCCGCCCCCGCAGGCCGCTGTCTGCAATTGCGTTAATCGCCTCGTCGGGCGTCATCTGCGTCAGCGCTTTACCTAAAGCCAGATACCCGTCGGCCCTGATATAATCGTCAATATTCTCCGGATCGATATGCCCGCAATTCCTGAGAGCGATATGCAACTGCCGGGGCGAAGCGTCGCCGTCCGTTTGTATCCGGTCTTTAATCCATACCGCATCCTCCGGCATAATCCCCTGCCGGATATAATGAGTTACAATATCGTCTACCCTCGCATTGTTTACATAGCCGAAAACAACCGGTTCGCTCCCCGGCAATGTCACCTCAATGGTAGGTTCGGCATAGCAATACCCCATACATCCGGTTTGAACAATGCCGGCCGGTATCTGTTCCCGCTCCAGCAAAGCAGCCAGATACCTGTTCACCTCTTTAGCTCCGGCAGCTATCCCGCAGGTAGCCATAGAAATCTTTATCTCCACTAATTCAGCGGGATGATCCGACCCGGGAAAAACGTCCAAGGAGTCGCGTAAGCATATAAGATCGTCTAACGTCTTCACTACATTCATTGTTTTACAATTAAAATTAATTCCGTAATGGCGTTATAACGAAGTAAACATACATAATTATCCCGGATTACACAATCAATTACGGGGAAAATCAGATCAAACGCATTTAATTTATGTTTCCGAAGCTTGCAAATAAACAGAAAATCAAAGCAATGACGGCTATATTATTCTATCGCTCTATTTTGCCACGCTTCGCCATATATAGGAAGTGAGGTAATGTTTCCAGTCGGGAAATTCATTGTAAAAAAGATCAAGCGCAGTAATATCATCTTTTTGGCTTATGATTTCGTTTTTAATCATAGCGTTTAGCAAAGCGGCGTCACCGTAAGGAATACAATTAATTTCTTTCAGGCTTTTCAATAACGTATAGTTGGCAGTCCACACGCCAATGCCTTTGATACTGGTAAGGGTTTTTTGCCTGCTTTCAAAAGAATCCAACCGCAACAGCAGGTCTTTACTTAGTTGGTTTTCAATGAATAGATTTGCAACCGCTATCATGCAATTTGCCTTCGCCGTCGTTATCTGAAGCGACTTCAGTTCTTCTACGCTTAACCGTATAACCGTTTGAGGCGCAGGACATACATAGTAGCGAATACCTTCGTAATCCATATAGCGCCCGTACCTTTCTACAAAATTCCGTTTTATTTTGTAAAAAAATGTCAGGTTGATAAGTTGCCCCATGATGCTCCAGTTCATTACTTCGTACAGGTCGGGAATTCCGATAAACGGCAAGCCGTAGAATTTTTCTGCCATGTACTCCGTTTGGGGATGTTTTTTCAGCAACTCGTAGAACGGCGTTATATCGCATCCCAAATCAAACCATTCTATAACATGGGTTTTTATTTTCTCTTTTATTTCATGGCTTGGGTTTTCCGATAGAATGTCCACTACTAACGCATCGTTCTCAAACGCGATACGGTACAAAGCAAGTTCATCGCCTGACGATATGGCTTTCGTGAGTGTGTTATTTTCCACACGATGCAGGCATTCGTCGTAACCCCTGTTCAAATAAAACAGGCATTCGTCAAAAGAGAAAACCGGCGGAGTCGCGAGTACGATTCTATTGTTTTGCATACCTATTCTCTTTTCGCGGCTTCCCAACCGATAATAGCGTTTTTGCGTACCTCTCCATAGCGGTAGTTGCCGATGACGCCCGTCGCCTTTATTACACGGTGACAGGGGATCAGGAACACTACGGGATTATTCCCGAGAGCCGTTCCGACGGCTCTTTGTGCGCCCTCGTAGCCCGATTTAAGCGCCAGGTCCGAATAAGTTGTAAGTCCGCCGGAAGGAACCTTTAGTAAAGTTTCCCATATTTTCAGTTGAAAATCGGTTCCTTTTAAGTGCAGTTTGATTTCTTGCAGTTTACTCCAGTCCTGCGTAAATACAAACAACGCATTCTGTTGTTTCATACCCAGAAAATGGTTGTATCTGGCATTGGGAAAGGAACCTTTTAACCGCTCCAATGCCCCCTCGCGGCCTTCATCCGCAAATGTCATGTGGCATATCCCTTTATCGGTGGAAGCAACGATAACATTTCCGAACGGGGTGTCGGAAAAAGCGTAGTTAATCGATAGATTCGCACCGCCATTTTTGTATTCGCCCGGCGTCATTCCTTCGATATTTATAAACAGGTCATGCAGGCGGCTTGTACCGGAAAGTCCTACTTCATAACTTGCGTCGAATAGCGTTGCATGGGTTTCTTTCAGCATTTTTTTTGCGTGTTCCACGCTTAAATACTGAACAAACCGTTTGGGAGTAACGCCTACCCATTCCTGAAACATCCGCTGGAAATGAAAGGAACTCATATTGACGTGCGACGCAATTTCATCCAGCTTTGGCTGCGTAATGTAGTTGTCCACCAAAAACAAAATGGCAGCTTTCATTCTATCGTCGTCTATCTGCTGTTGCGTTTTCATATACTATCCTTTCTGTTTCTTAAGGATTTGTCAATGCTTCTTCTATTTTACCGAATACAATTTTCATTTTTCCTGTTTTGTTCTGCTATTGATGCAAATATCGGTTATTATCAAAGATATGCAAACCCGATTCTTGCTAAAAAAATCATTTGCCCCATAGATATGATAACAGGATAAATTTCCTCTCAAGGCAAATTTATCATTCAAATTAACTCCAATCTCAGGCGCAATGCGAATGAATGTACTTCCTGAATTATCAAGCATTGTAAACGAACCTCCCGTATAAACTTGCGCTTTCCCTGTCAATATGGAAAAAGAAAGTATCCATGCCAGGATGCAAGGATACCTTCCATTTAAACAACTATCAGTCCGCTATGACGCAGACCCGGTATGGAGCGCTTATCTTTTTTCGCTTACATCGATAAACTCGATAAGTTGTGCAGTAACCGTTATCTTTCTTTTATAGTAAACAGGAGGAAGAATAGAGAGATCGTGTTCCTCGACAATTTCATTCGCCAAAGCGCGCGATTTTCCTGTCATATCGGCCTGTTGAAGTATTTGCGCTCTTGCGTCGGCAATCAGAGCGCTTTTCGACATACCGCCTATTCCAAAAATATAAAAGGTCTCGGCAGTACCCTGAACATTAGAAACTACGCGGAAATTCCGCTCCGACAGTATCACATTG
>JAITRG010000124.1 GCA_031288515.1 Tannerellaceae bacterium | reverse complement strand
CCGGTACACCTGAATAAAAACTTTCGGCTATTTTAAATTGTGTTTGAGCATTGACACACAACGACATTGCCAATAAAATTGAAACTGTGAGGATTTTTACTTTCATTTCATTATATTTTAAAAACGATACAAGGATAATGACTTTTTTTGAACTGACGAAATTTGTCCTAAAAGTTTTCAACAATACAACCTTTTTCTGAATTAATATATAGAACCGCTAATAATACGGCTCCCCTTGCTGCGGCCGGGTAATTTTCCTGTTCTGACTATTTGCTATTTCCCTCATTATTTATCATTTTGACAAACTAACGGCCGAATATCGCCCGTATTTGGCGGCGGAGATGAAATTATCAGTAAATACGTGCTGCATTTGAGGGTTTGCGTTTTGCAAAAAGACAGTAAAATCAATCAAATACCTTCTTAAATCTTGCTTTTTTTGTGTTTTGTATGGTTTATCGACAAAATTATCTATGAATAAGACTTTATTTCGTTACAATATGATATCTGCAAATTAAACCTTTTTTTGAATCAAAATATCATTTTATCCGGCTACACGGACTTTATATGGAGGGGTAAATATGTTACAGACTTCATACGGCGCTTAAAAAGATACGAATTATACATGTATTATTATACATTTCTATGTATCTTTGCGTACGAATTAAGTATAAGATATTCTATTCAATATGATTCTATTTTTCAAATCGCCGGCAAAGACCATATTTACCGTAGAAACAACACAAACGTTCTCATCTGAAGATATTCAAAAATTAGTTTGGTTATTTAGTGGCGCAACTCTCATAGCCGGCGACAGCCTTGATGGTTGGTATATCGGGCCGCGCCGGGAGATGATTACTCCCTGGAGTACTAACGCTGTGGAAATTACCCGGAACATGGGGCTTGACGGGATTTCCCGCATAGAGGAATTTTATTCCGTATCGTCCGGCGATGCTGCCCACGACCCTATGTTGCAACGTATTTATAAGGGATTAGGCCAACAGTTGTTTACGATTAATAAACTGCCGGATCCGATTATCCCTATTTATGACATAGATACCTGCAACCGGCAGGAAGGATTGGCTTTGAGCAGCGATGAAGTAACGTATCTGAACGAGGTGAGCAAAAAACTCGGACGACCATTGACCGACAGCGAGGTATATGGTTTTGCACAAGTAAACTCGGAACATTGCCGCCACAAAATATTTAACGGACGGTTTATTATCGATGGAGAGGAGAAAGAAAGTTCACTCTTTCAACTGATAAAGAAAACGTCGGAGGAAAATCCCAACCAATTAGTTTCGGCCTATAAAGATAATGTAGCCTTTAATGAAGGGCCTGTCATCGCGCAATTTGCTCCGGCAAGCGGAGACAAACCCGATTTCTATGGCGTACGTACGATAAAAACAGTGATCTCGCTAAAAGCCGAAACGCATAACTTCCCCACTACCGTAGAGCCTTTCAACGGGGCGGCAACCGGTACGGGCGGTGAAATACGCGACCGCCTCGGCGGAGGAAAAGCATCCCTTCCTGTCGCAGGAACGGCTGTTTACATGACTTCTTACCCCCGTACGGAAGGGTCCCGCGAGTGGGAAAAGATATTGGACCCCCGGCCGTGGCTATACCAAACGCCGGAACAGTTGCTGATCAAAGCGTCGAACGGCGCTTCCGACTTCGGGAATAAATTCGGCCAGCCGCTTATTTGCGGTTCGGTTCTCACCTTCGAACACGAAGAGAATGGCAGACAATACGGATATGATAAGGTAATCATGCTTGCCGGGGGAGTAGGATATGCCAATAAGCGCGATGCACTGAAGGAAGAGCCGAAGCCTGCCGAAAAGATAATTGTAATGGGTGGCGACAACTACCGCATCGGAATGGGTGGAGGAGCCGTTTCGTCGGTAAACACAGGACAGTTTACAAGCGGCATCGAACTGAATGCCGTACAGCGCGCCAATCCTGAAATGCAAAAACGCGTATCCAATGTGATTCGCAGCATAGCCGAATCGGAAGACAACCCGATTGTTTCCATACACGACCACGGTGCGGGCGGGCATTTGAATTGCCTTTCCGAATTAGTAGAATCTACGGGCGGCCGCGTCGACATGAGCCAATTACCGGTGGGCGACCCTACCCTGTCGTCTAAAGAGATTATCGGAAACGAAAGTCAGGAGCGAATGGGTTTGCTAATGGAAGAGAAAGACGTAGAGCGGGTAAGGCGTATTGCCGAACGCGAACGGGCTCCCATGTATGTGGCAGGCGAAACAACCGGCGACATGGAACTTGTATTTGAACAGGCCGACGGCGTTAAACCTGTCAACCTGAAACTTGACTATCTGTTCGGCAAACCGCCTAAAACGGTTATCGTCGATAAAACAGTGAAAGAAAAATACCAACCGGTAGTTTATAAAGAATCGAACCTCCATACCTGCCTCGAAAACGTATTGCAATTAGAAGCTGTCGCCTGTAAAGATTGGTTGACAAACAAGGTAGACCGTTCGGTGTCGGGTAAAGTGGCCCGCCAGCAATGCCAGGGAGAGATACAATTGCCATTAAGCGATTTAGGCGCCGTGGCTTTGGACTACAGGGGGAAAGCCGGCATAGCTACTTCTATCGGGCATGCTCCGCAAGCGGGTATTGTAGACTCGGCTGCCGGCTCTGTTCTTTCGATTGCCGAAGCGCTGACGAATCTTGTGTTTGCTCCGTTAACCGGTCAGTTAGCAGGCGTTTCGCTGAGCGCCAACTGGATGTGGCCTTGCCGCAACGAAGGCGAAGACGCCCGGTTGTATGCCGCCGTCGAAGCAGCTTCAACCTTTGCCTGTGAGTTGGGAATAAATATACCCACAGGTAAAGACTCCTTGTCCATGACGCAAAAATACGGGGATAAAAAAGTATTATCGCCGGGCACGGTAATCATCTCCGCCGGGGCGGAAGTAAGCGACGTCAAAAAAATCGTATCGCCGGTTATCCATCCTGATAAAAACACATACATATATTATATAGACTTTTCTTTTGATACATTGCAATTAGGCGGCTCCGCTTTTGCCCAGGTATTAAACCGTCTGGGCGACGCTGTTCCTACGGTACAGGATGCGGCGTATTTCCGGGATGCGTTCAATGCCACACAGGAAGCCATTGACAAAGGCCTTCTGCTCGCCGGGCACGACATCTCCGCCGGCGGCATGATAACCGCTTTATTGGAAATGTGTTTCGCCAATGTAGAAGGCGGGTTGGATATATCGTTAGACGCCATTGCCGAACCGGATATTATCAAGATATTATTTGCCGAAAATCCGGGTATCCTTGTACAGATAAGCAATAAAAAAGCCTTTGAACACCTGATGAAAGAAGCCGGCGTTGGCTTTGCCCTGCTTGGCAAGCCGGCAGACGAAAGGCATATCCTTGTATCCAAAGAAGGCGTACAATATCATTTCGGCATTGATTATATGCGGGATGTATGGTATGCTTCTTCTTATAAATTAGATATCAAACAAAGCGGAAGCATCTGCGCAGGCAATCGTTATGAGAATTACAAAATGCAACCGTTGGAATTTAAGTATCCTAAAAACTTTACCGGTAAATTATCCGCCTATAACCTCTCGCCCGACAGAAATAAACCCTCCGGAATCAAAGCGGCCGTTATTCGTGAACAGGGTTCGCAATGCGAACGCGAAACAGCTTACGCCTTATACCTGGCAGGTTTCGACGTAAAAGACGTTCACATGACAGACCTGGCAAGCGGGCGCGAAACGTTGGAAGACATCAACCTGATTGTATTCTGCGGCGGTTTTGCCAATTCAGACGTATTAGGCTCCGCTAAAGGGTGGGCCGGCGGTTTTCTTTATAATGAAAATGCCAGCAAAGCCATCCGAAATTACTATGCCCGTAAAGATACCTTAAGCATGGGTATATGCAACGGCTGCCAACTGATGGCCGAACTTGAGTTGCTTTATCCGGAACATGCAAAGAAACACAAAATGCTTCTTAACGAATCCGATAAATTTGAGTCGGAATTTGTTACACTCGAAATCCCGAAGAATCATTCAATTATGTTCGGTTCATTAAGCGGTTCGAAATTAGGCGCATGGATTGCCCACCGCGAAGGCAGGTTTTCATTCCCCTATGAAGAGAAAGAATACCACGTTGTGGCAAAATATAATTATGAAGGTTATCCGGCAAACCCCAATGGTTCGCCCTGGTCGGTAGCAGGCGTATGTTCAAAAGACGGCCGCCATTTAGCGATCATGCCACATACGGAACGGGCGATGTTCCCCTGGCAATGCGGCTACTATCCGGCGAAACGGAAAGATGATGAGGTTACTCCCTGGATAGAAGCCTTTGTTAACGCCCGCAAATGGATAGAAGATACGAAAAACAAATAATAAACCCAACTATTGAATACCAATGAGGAAGATTGCCTGTCTGTTACTTTTGCTAACAGCATTTCAGATTAACGCACAAACGTTTCGCTATGCCGCAAGGGCCGGATTAAATCTGGCTGATAAAACAAACACCAGCGGAACATTCAAACTTGGCTTAAATTTCGGCGTGTCTGCCGAGTATTTAATTACGTCCCTCTTTTCTGCGGAAGCAGGACTCTATTATTCCATGCAAGGATCCAAGTTTAAATTTGCCAATACGAATTTGGAGCACAATTACCTGAATATCCCGGTACTTGCCAAATACTACGTACATCGCGGACTGAATATTTTTGCCGGTCCGCAATTGGGCATAAAAGCCAACGTAAATAAACAGGCATTCGGCAATAAGGATTTGGAACAAGTGCGGGTAGAGGGCGACATGGTAAAACCATTTGATCTCTCGGCGATAATTGGCGCAGGATATTTATTGGAGAACGGTTTCTTCGTCTCCGCAAATATAAACGCCGGGCTGACCAACACTGCCAAAAGCCAGTTTTATTATGACGATGGCAAAAGTACGACGTCCTACGCAACAGACAAGGAGTCATTCAAAAACATAGTCATCCAATTGAACTTCGGGTATTGTTTCTGATACTTCATTTTATGTAGGGTCTGTTGAATCCACAGAATTGTCTATTATTCAACAATTCAAATTGTTTTTCTTGCATGAATGGGTCTGAATCTTTTAAATTTGGACGTTAAACGTTCAACTATGAAGTACAGCCCACAAGGCAAATTGTTCATTTAAATAATTCTTCGTTGATATGATTTGAATCGGTTTCACCGTTTTTCCTGCCACATAATAATCTCCTGAACAGGTTATCCTTAACCAATTCAGAAATTCTATGGTTGATTTTGAATTTTTATCAAAATTCGTCTATTTTAAATTTGCTATCACTATAACAGGATTATCATCCTCATTAATCTCTTTATCAAGACAGTTTTTCAGTTCTGCGAAACGATCGGAATAGACAATGGATACGAGTACGTTTTGCTCTGATCCGTTATTGGGTACGGGCGTAAAGGCAGGGCCGTTTTTTAAATCATCCTCAAAGCCCGGTTTGGATTTATTATTCGTGACATTTGAAAGAGACCAGGTTTGTTTATCTACAAACAGATAGTTAAACTCATTCTTATATACGTATGTTATAAGGAGAAATCCGTCATTCTCAAAAATATTCCTTACCCCTACTTTCTCACCGTATTTTGTCAGGTTTTTGAAATCATTCTCTTCATGTTTGTTTTTGTCTTTACATACAATTTCATAGTGAGGCGTCATATTCCCCTTATTGTCAATTTTATAGACAAAATCGTGGACGGCGTTTTTGTAATAGACGGCTGATTTGTAATAATAAAAGAAAGGAAGGTCGAATAACAGCATATCGTCTTTTTCCGATTTAACGCTTGTCGGAGTCTTGTTTATTGCTTTCCCGTTCTTATCCGCCTTGTATAATTCAAATCTGTTTTTGTTTTTTTTGATTCGGTTGTAAAAGCTGTTGTAATAACCTGAGTTCGATATAACCAATTCAAAAGTTTTGAGATAAATTTCAGAAAGGAAAAGACGCAAAAGTTTAACCCGAATTTTTCCGGGAGGGTTTGATTTGCAGACTGGACAGGT